>CAZFOG010000178.1:0-12448 GCA_964520685.1 uncultured Nitrospiraceae bacterium
CTCCCCCTCTTCGGAGGGGGTGGAACGCCGGAAGGCGTTCTGGGGGAGGATTCTTAGCGTGCAGAAACCGATTCTTCGAGGCAGGGGCCACAAACGACCCGTCTCAGAAGGACCATTCGTGCGGGGCGCATTAAGTGCGATTGCCCTGGCAACCCCTGAACTGCCGGATAACGTGAGGAAAGCTCCGTAATGCGGGCGCGCATCTGCCTGGGACGTTTCTGATAGAATGGCGGCCCGGAAGCCACGGACGGAGGTAGTGTATGCGCCTGAGATCTGTTCCCATGATCCTGCTGATTACGGTTGCCGTCTCGCATTTCCCTGCGGCCGCACAAGACGAGATTTCCCTGTTCCACGGCGAAGTGGAAGCCGACTGGGCCCTACAGGAAGCGCGGCTGGGCCGGACCCCCCAGGAGCCCTCGGCGATTCGAGACGCCCTCGAACGGGCCGAGCACCTCCTCGCCGGCCTCGCGTCCATGCCGGACGGACCTGACCTGCACGCAGCCAGCGAGGCCCTGGCCCGGTTTCGGGCAGAGAGCGCTCTGGAAGCCGGTGACGAGTCGGCGCGCCTCGCCCGCTATCACGAAATCCGCTGGCTGACCCGCGGCATGGCCCTCTCCAATCCCCTCATTGCGGGAAAGCGCATTCTCTTCATGGAGCGGCGGCGGTTCATTTGCCAGATGCTGCACGAGTACCTCGGCTACTATTACGATTACGGCGACATCGATGGCGGGGGCATCTATGTTCTTGAGGAGCCGGGTGTGTCGGAGGGGGCGCATGACCTGCTCGGCGATGCGCTGCCCCGCGGCAACTACACGACGCTGGCCCTGCCGTACGACGCGGAAACCATCTATTTCGCGTTCGCCCCGCGGGCCGAAGAAAAGCCCAATTATTATGCTCCCGAGCGCCGATGCTTTCACATTTATGCCATGGATGCGGACGGAGCCAACCTGCGCCAGATAACCGATGGTTCCGACGACGACTTCGACCCCTGCCCGCTCCCGGACGGCGGTATCGCGTTCATGTCAACCATGCGGGGGGGATTCACCCGGTGCAACAATCCCTGGGAGCCCTTGCCCGCTCATACCCTCCATCGCATGGACGCCGACGGAAGAAACATCCGCACGCTGTCGTTCCATGAGACGAGCGAGTGGCATCCCCGCGTGCTTGCCAATGGGCAGATTGCCTACATCCGGTGGGACTACGTGGACCGGTCGGCCGCGCATTTTCACGGTATCTGGACCACCAACCCCGACGGCACCAATGCCCGCCAGCTCTTTGGCAGTTACACCCAGAACGTCAATGCCTGCTACCAGCCTCAGCCCATCCCAGGGTCCCATCGCATCGCGTTCCTCGCTGGCGCACACCACGCCAACGTGGGCGGCTCGCTGGTTCTCCTGGACCCCGCGCGGGCCGCTCTCGAGCCCCTTACGGGCCAGGACTCCTTCGCGTCTCTCGAACGCTTGACGCCGGACGTATGCTTCGCCGAGACCGCCGAGGGGTGGCCCTCGAGCTACTATCACAGCCCCTGGCCGCTTTCGGAGGACTACTTCCTCATTGCTTTCAGTTTCGACCCTCTTCCAGGCATGGGACCCGGCGTCGAGGAGGACACGCAAACCGGCCTCTACCTCTACGACCGTTTCGGCAATCTCGAGCTGCTCTACCGCAAAGACGGGATTTCGGCCATGTATCCCATTCCCTTCGAGCCGCGCCCCGTGCCGCCCGCCATTGCCAGTTCCCTCGACCCCAGCCTCGGCGACGAAGGCGAATACCTGCTCGCCAACGTGCGGCAAAGTCATTTCCCCCTGCCCGAGTCACGGCCTATCCGGGAACTGCGCATCTTCCAGATCCTGCCCAAGAGCGAAAGTCATGTGGCGAACAAACCCCGCATCGGCTACGCAAACGCCGAGTCCGCCCGCATGCTCCTGGGCACGGTGCCCGTCGAGGAAGACGGCTCGGCCTACTTCCGCGCACCCGCGGGCAAGCCACTCACCTTTCAAGCGGTGGATGACACGGGCCGCGCCGTACAGGGAATGCGCACCGTCACGTATCTCCAGCCCGGCGAGCGCCGAAGCTGCGTGGGCTGCCACGAGAGCACCAGTGCCGTGGAATCGGGCGCGCGGCTTCTCGCCGCCAGGCGCCCACCTTCGAGAATCTCTCCCGGTCCCGACGGCTCGCGTCCGTGGAGTTTTCCCAGGCTCATCCAGCCCATTCTCGACAGGCATTGCGTTCGTTGCCATAGCGACGAAATGGAGCCGCCGCACCTCACCGGCGCGCCGTCCGGTGTTTTCACCATCGCCTACGACTCGCTCCGGCCCTTCACCCGCTGGTATGAGTGGGGCGATGCGACCATTCGGCCCATTGTTACCCGGCCCGGCGAGATGCCTTCCGAGACAAGCCCCCTCGTGGCGACCCTCGGTGATGCGACGCATGCTGCCGAGTTGTCGCTCTCCAATGAGGAACTCCGGCGTATCTATCTCTGGCTGGATGGTAACGCCGCATTCTACGGGAGTTACTCCCGGCGCGAGCAGCTTGCCCAGCACCGGGGCGAGGCCATTCCGCCGCCAGCCTTGCAGTGAAGGACGGACGCGATGAAGGTGCGTCCCGCGCGCCGTATTTAGTATGCTTGTTGCCGTCAAACTCGGGAGAATCGATATACATCACCGGCAACGGGTGACGCTTCTCCGCGTCAACGAGGCTTGTTCAGGAGGTCCCAATTCATGGCGACAAACTGCGTGAATAAAGAACGCAACATGGCATTCTGCACCTGCTCATATCCCGGATGCTCGAATCATGCGGTCTGCTGCGATTGCCTGCAGTCCCATCTGAAGAGCCGGCAATTGCCCGGATGCTGTTTCCCGCCCGAGGCCGAACGGACGTACGACCGCTCTTTCGAAGCTTTCGCGCGGGCCTGGAAACTTTAACGGGGGCTACTGGCCGCCGGCGCCTTCACCCTGGCCGGTTTCTTCGTCCTTGACGGGCCGCTCGGGGGGCACGGGCCGGGCAGGTCTCGCCGGCCGCGGGAAATCCGCCCGCGGAGCTTCCGGCCGTGCCGGCTTTTCGATTGCGCGGGGCTCGGGCCGTTTCACCGAAGGACGCCCGTCGGGCGGCGTCCATAACGGCGTCAACGTGGACGGACTGCCCTCCGGCGGCCACGGCAGCGTCTCACCGTGTTCGTTCTGCCAGCGCTTCTCAGCGGCTTCACCCAGCTCCGGCTGCCTCCGTAACGCATCCAGATACGCCCAATACGCCCCGTCCAGACCGTCTGTCCGGCGGACCAGGCGGTGCCAGTGGCGAATCCACGCGCGCGCCTCGGGCTGGTCCGCCAACGCAAGCTCGCGACGGTGCCAGACCCAGAATCGATGGGGGAACTGCCGGAAATGCGCGGACAGGCCGGCGAAAGCGGTTCCAACGGGATTTGCGGCACTGTACGCCGTATTCCACCACGGAATCACGCGAAGATGAACCTCGGCATTGTTGTGCAAGGTCTGAAAATCCGCGCGCAGACGCTCGACGGCCGGTTCCCCCTTGCGCGCGGCGTCCGCAAGGGGTTGTAACACCTCCGGTATCGGTTTTACCCACCGCGGGTTTTCGAGAAACGTCATTGCGTTGTCGGGCTCGGCTCGCAAATGCGCCAAAACAGCGCCCCACGTGTCCTGGCTGCTCCGATGGGCGAATTCGAAACGGTGCAAATCGTCAACGGCCATGCGCGCGTCGGAATTTCCGGCCAGGAAGGCATAGTATGCGTCCATGCGGGTGGCGGAATCAGGAAATTGGACGAGCGTTTCGTCGAACCGGCTGGCGGGCAGCGAAAACCCGCGGGTGAGCATCAATGCGGTGAAAGCCTCTTCCGCCGAGGCGATGGCCGGGTGTTTCTCCAGCCAGGCAAGGTAGCCCCGGTGTTGCGCCAACAGGTCCGGTTTGCTGTCGAGAATGCCCTCGACCCCGGCATGCTGCACCGTAGCCAAATCCGCCAGCGGTTCCGGGTTATCGGCCTGCGCCAGCAGTGTCATCAGTGCCAGGAAAACACCGTTCATCCGAGTCCCAGTTCGGCGGCCAGATCGAGCACGGTGAAGCGGTTCCGGATGAACCGCGCCCGTTTGACGGCCTTGGCGAATTCTTCGGCCGGCGCATCCAGTTCTTCAGCGCTGACGGGGCCCCCCGCCGCACGGATCGCTTCCGCGACCGTGGCCGGCGGGAGATAATCCTGCCGGGCACCATCGCACAGCGCCTGATACTGGCTCTTGAACCGGGCGATTTCGTCGCGCAGCCTCTCTGGCGGCAGGGCCTTCTCCTGCCATTGCGCCAGTACCTCGCTCGCAACAGCCGGACCCCAGTCCTCCTCAATCCACGCGCGGATTTCGCCGTCTCCGGGCTGGATGGCAACCAGCGCGTCGGCGTCCAGGGCAGCCGGGTCGAGCGAAAGGACCTTCTCCCACAAGCCGAGACAGTGGATCGTGCCCACGCCAACCTGCGCCCCGTGCAGGTCATGCGGGGTGCCGTAGAGGGCGCTCTTCATATCCAGGTAATGCGAGAGCAGATGCTCGCCACCGGATGCCGGCGAAGAGGAGCCGGCCGCGAGCATGGACAGCCCCGAAAGCAGCAGCGCCTCGAGCACCACCGCCAGCGCCTCCGGTTCCGCGCGGCCAACTCCCTCTGCCGCCGCCAGCGTGCGCTCCACCGTGCCCTCGTAAAAGGCCATGGCCTTGGGCGAGTAGTACTCGTTGCGAAGCAGATGCGCGGTACGCCAATCCGATGCCGATGAGCACTTGGACAAAAAATCTGCCACGCCCGCCGCCGCCATACGCGGGGGTGCCGTAGCCACCACCTCGGGGTCCGCGAATACCGCTATCGCGGGTGCGCACGGCGTTGTGCGTTTCAAGCCCCGGACCTTGAGCGCCGTGATGCCCGACGTATAGCCGTTCATGGACGCCGCGGTGGCAAACAGCACCGACGGCTTGTTCAGTTTGGTGCCGGCATGCTTGGCGAGGTCACAGAGCGTGCCCGAGCCGATGGCCACGATGAAGTCCACGTTCCGGCTGGCTTCCGCGACCTCATCGCCCAGTTCTTCCGTTGCCTCCAAGGGTTCCGGTCCGTACGTCTTGTGGATGATATGCCGGCCCGCGGCGCTGAGGGCGGAAACGGCCCTCTCGCCGCCTGCGGCCAGGGTGTTTTCGTCCGCCACGATGAGGCACGAGGCACCCAGACGTTCGGTGGCGAATCGGGCAAGACGCGCTGCCGCGTCCGATCCCACGTAACACGCCTGTATCGGTTGGCCCTCGACCTGCTGAATGGCGTCTGCAAGGGTGGTCTTCATGGATGTGTGCAATGCTTTCTACTGTTCTGAAGAACGGGTGTCTTCATACTGCTTGAGTTTGCGCCAGAGCGTGTTGCGCCCAATACCCAGCGCTTTCGCCGCCTTGGTTTGATTGCCTCGAAAACGGTCAACCACGGCGCGGATATACCGCGCCTCGATCTCGCCGAGCGGAAGCGGGTCGCGGTGTTGCGGCGGCAACAATCCCAGCGCGGCGCGCTCCACCTTCAACTCGAGTTCTCCCGGCTGCAAGGGCACAAATACGTACCCGAAGGCTCCGGCGCGCATGGTCGCTACGGCCGCCCGGATCTGGCTCGAATCGGACAACACAATCGTCGCTGCGCGCTTGAGATGGTCCATCGCCCGCAGGGCATCGTCCGTCACGATCACGGCGGCGCCATTCCCCCCGACAACATGGCCGGCGTGTTCCAGATGGGTCTGGACCGCCGCCCGGAGTTCACTGCTTTCGATGTCCAGCTCGACGAGCGCCATAGCATGGCGAGGCTACACCTTTCGGACTACCAAACGCAACGGCGCCCCGGCGCTTTCCGTGCTCTCGGCAGCCGTGCCCTTGGGAAACCGGACAGTGAAGGCCCTATTCGCCGTGCCTGCCCCCCGCGCGCGCATACCACCGCGCCCGCGAACGCTCGTCCAGAAGATAACAGATATCCTCCTCGAGATACCGCACGCCGCGATCTATGACATCGCGAATCCGGGCCGCTGTCAGTGCCGCATTGCCCACACGCGTATGCCGCAGAATCCCGTCCGCATCAAAAACAGCATCCATCTTGGCAAAACCGTTCCGGTACCCTTCCTCGCGCAAGAATTCGAGCGAGACCGCCGGCACGCGCGTTCCGTCAGGGCGGATCACCGTCGAGTCCTCGAAATCGCGGTAGTACCGGTACGGGACCTGCATGATCTCCTCAACCGTATGCAGCGCGGTTCCCGACGTAAACCCGCACCCCAGAAACACGTACCAACCGTTCAACTCGTGGCATTTGTACAGGCTTGCATCGAACGCGAAGGGATGCACGCTGCCGCCCATCACCGACTCGGCCGCCGGGCCGATCGCCGCCGTTGAGTGGCACACGTGTTCATTCCGTATCGCTTCCGGGCGCTGCCGGAATACTTCCGTGATGCGCCCAACCTCGCTCGGGTCGTTCGCCACGTCAAATACCACCACCGGCTCCGCGTGGTTGCGTTCCCACGTAAACGTTGGCACAACCACCGTGCCCTGCGGCCCGACCGTTGCCAGCAATGCGTCGATCACCGCATCCGCACCGCCGTCAACCCGGCCGAAGGCGCTCAACGACGAATGCACATACACGACCTCCCCCCGCCGGATGCCCAATTCCTCGAGACCGCGGGCGATGTCGCTTTGTGTTACGCGCGGTGTTGCGTTCACTGCCGTTCCCCGAAATGCTTAAGGCTCATTCGCGCAGTCTAGCATCGGAATGCACGGGAATCGACAGGCATTTCGCCCCAATCCGTTCGCCCCAACACCGGGAAGATTGCGGGATGTGATGTAAAAATATTCGGTATATTGCGCAGAAAATAAAAATATATTGCAATTCAGCAAAAGATACCCTATAATTATTCCATGAGCAGAAAGAAGCGCATAGGGCTCTCGTGCCCGTTCTGCGGGTTGGGCATGCGGGTATCGGCGATGGAATGCCCGTCCTGCGGCGTCGAGGTACGGGGCAGTTTCCGGCAGAGCCTGTTTCAATTGCTGTCCGAGGAAGACCAGCGCCTGCTCGAGGCCTATCTCCTTGCTGATTTCAGCATCAAAGCCCTGGCAGCCGAAACCGGCATGGGATACGCCGCTATTCGAAGCCGCCTGGACCGCCTTATTGTCTCGTACCAAGCCCTCAAGAAGAACGAAGACGCCAAGAAGGCCATTCTGGAGAAGATTGCGTCGGGCGAACTCACCCCTGCGGAAGCGGCCGACCGCATCAGGAGGCTTACCGATGGAGAATCATGACCTGAACCCAGATTCCCTGGAACAACTCGAAGAACTCCGGGCCGCCGGAAAGCTATCCGACGAAGAGTACGAGACGTTGCGCGATGCATTGGAACGTCATGAGCCGCTGCCGCACACGAATTCGACACCGTCCCAACGCCCCCGGCTGCGCAAATCGTGGCGCCAGCGCCAGCTCGGCGGCGTCTGTGGCGGCATCGCCAAATTCCTCGACGTGAATCCCTGGCTGGTCCGCATTCTGGCCGTCCTGCTGGCGCTGTCTTCGTGCGGGTTGGCGCTGCTGCTGTACTTGATTCTCTATGTCGCCTTGCCCTGGGACGAGGAAGACGCGGCGCTGGTGTGGCGTTTCCCGTGGCTCTATGCCGCGGGCATTCTCGTGTTCTGCGTGGCAATCATTCTCGGGATGCGATGGATGAATGCGCAAGCGGTCGCGGTCTTCAGGAATACGGGCTCGCAGTTGCCGGCCGTAACCCAGTGGGTCATGGCCATTTTTCGTTACTGGCCCTTGATGATTGTCGCGGCGGTATTGCTTGCGGTGACCGACGGACTGCTGCCCAAAGAGAGCACCAACAGGCGCGTTTTCCGTTGGGTCATGCTTTGCGGAGTGGTTGCCTTTCTCGCAATCTGTTTCCTTGCGTTCTGGCTGCCCATCAAAAACCTCGGATAGCGGCTCGATGCATTGCCGGCGCCGCACTATCGCCGCGATGTTGGCGGAAGCGGCAGGGGCTTCGCCCAGCGGAGGACTTCCTCCGTCGGTGCGAGATGCCCCGCGGTGAACTGCAGCACGAGTTCCTTGACCCCATGTGCATCGGCCATCGAGCGGTGCAGGCCCTCGGTGTTTTTGTGGTAGTACGCCAGGAGCGTGCCAAGCTTGTAATTCGGCGTCTTGAGTCCGAGTGACCGCGCCCATTCGAGCGTATCGATGACTTGAAGCGGGGGACATGGCTTGTGGGCTTTCTCATACGTGGCCTCGATGAACCCCGCGTCAAACGAGGCGTTATGCGCCACATAGAGCGACTCGGTACCTGCCCATGCGATGAACGCTTCGAGCACGGCAAGCGGCGGCTCTGCCCCCGCAACCATCTCGGTCGTGATCCCCGAAACGGCGGTACTCTCCGGAGGAATCGCATAGCCGGGATTCGCAAACCGCTCGAATTGGCCAATCACCTCACCCACCGGCGTGAATTTGACCCCGCCCACTTCGACAATGTCGCTCTCATCGGGATACAGGCCCGTGGTCTCGAAATCAAATGCCACAATCACCGGTCCCGTTTCTGGTGCAGCCTCAACGGGCGGGGATTCGGCAACCCGCAGGGCAGGCTCCGGCAGTTTGGAACGGTCAACGGGCCCTCGGCTGGGCTGGGCTTCAGCAAGCTGCATCAAGAGGGCGATCTCGCGCTGGAGGGCCCCCGTACGGGCGCGGGCGCTATCTCCACCTTTGGCCACCTCGTCACGCAGCGCCCTCAGATAACGGCCCACGTCGTCGATGCGAATCGCCGATGTCAGCGCGATGGGTGGTTTAGGCAGATCCGAATCGCTGATCCGGTTCACCCATTCCGCCAGTTCCGTCCATTTCATCCCGTTCACCCCAGATTCTCAAGGGACCGGCCCAAACCCGCGGGCCCGCGTGACGAAGGCGCGCAACGGGTTTGACCCCGTTATGCCACCCAATCCGGCCCTGGGAGCGAAACCAGCCCAAAAATAAAACACGCAACATCTTATGCAGATGCTGCGCGCGAAATCGTATGGCCTACCCGGAGGGACTCGAACCCCCAACCTCCTGGTCCGTAGCCAGGCACTCTATCCAATTGAGCTACGGGTAGGCATCTCATTGAGCGCCCGGAAGCCTATCATACGACCGCGACTCATTGCAAATTGGGGATGGGAGAAGGCGAGAAGGAACATAAGCGACTCAAGGGACAAAAGGGACACAAGATCCCCGAGCGGGGCTTTCGCGACCGCCGCGGGCAGAGGGCGCAGCCCCGCAAGCCAGACTCACGGGCCGTGCGGCGGATGCGCCGACGCTGTTTCAGGTCACCTGCCCGCTGGCGGTGTTCTTTTATGTCCCTTGGGTCGCTTAAGTCCCTTTCCCTCCGCCGCGCCCCTTCTGCTATTATCCGGGTTTTCAACGCGAGCAAGTACCCAGCAAGGAGTGCTCCCATGCCCGACGCATCCACGAACTACGACCCGTTCAAAGCGCGCACCTTCGTCCAGACCGCCAAGGCGGCCATCCCCGAACTCGATATGTGGCAGCAGATCGGCGACGAAGAAGTCGCCATGGTGGCCGAAATGACCCGCCGCAACGAATTGTCCGGCGGAACGCCCATCGTGCGCAAATTTGAGGAAGCCTGGCGGCAACATATCGGCAGCCGCTTTTGCGTGTCGGTCATCAACGGCACCTCGGCGCTCTATTCCGCCTGTTTTGGCATGGGCGTCGGTCCCGGCGACGAGGTCATCTGCCCCGTCAACACCTGGATCTGCACCATCTCGCCCGCCCTGCTGCTCGGGTCGAAACCTGTGTTCTGCGACGTCGACCCCGATACCCTCATGCTCGATCCGGAGGACGTCAAACGAAAAATCACCGACAAGACCCGCTGCATCGTCGCCGTGCATCTCTGGGGCAACGTGTGCGACATGGACGCTCTTCTGGCCATCGGCAAGGAACACAGCATCCCGGTCCTCGAAGACTGTTCCCACGCGCATGGTGCGAACTACAAGGGTAAGATGTGCGGGTCCGTGGGCATCGCGGGCTGCTGGAGCCTGCAGGGCTCGAAAGCCGTCAGCGCGGGGGAGGGGGGCGTGATTACCACCGACGACGTGGACCTGTTCGAGCGCGCCTGCCTGGTGGGCCAGGTCAATCGCATCGAAGGCATCGACCTGGTAACCGAGAAATATACCGAACATCAACCCCTCGGCCTGGGGATGAAATTCCGCGCCCATCCCCTCGGCATCGGCATTGCGCTGGCGCAAATGAAGAAGCTGGATGCCCTGAACGCTCGCCGCAAGGCCTACATCGAAGCCGTTGAACAGGGCTTGGAGGACATCCCCTGCCTGCGCCCCCTCACCGTGTACGACGGCGCCCGGCGCGGCGGGTATTACGGGTTCCCCATCATCTACGACGCGGACAAACTGGGCGGGACCCCCGCGAAGGCGTTTCTCGAGGCCGTCAACGCGCAGGGGCTCAATGCCACCATGACACCGTATCCCAACCTCCACGAACTGCCGCTCTTTGCCAAAGGATTCGACATCTTCACCCGCAACCGCGGACCCCTCTGCGCGAGCGAAGGCTACACCGGCTACCAGCCCGGCGATTTCCCGAACGCCGAACTGGCCGCCCAGCGCACCATCTTCCTCCCGCGCCTCAGCCAGCCCATCGAAAACGCCGCAACCATCGTCCTCGATGCCCTCAAACGCGCCGCGGACCAGTGCGGGTAGGGGCGAAGGGGGTTCTTCGCGGAGTTCTCCAGAGTGCGAAATGACTCCGAGGGAGTCCAATATGAGTAGCCCGGGGCAAGGAACGCGCAAGCGTGACGCAGCCCCGGGATCACAGCCCTCGCCTATTCCCCAGAACCCTGGAGGAGTTCAACAAGGATGCCGGGCCAGCTCGACCCCTTCGGGGTCGGCCTCTTTTTCGGATCGTTGATCCACGGGTTTCACCCGCGGCTATTCGCATTGGACCCCGTTCCGGGGTCCTTACACGACGAGAACGCCGTGTCTATATAGGGCGTTCTATGCCCACATGACCGTCGGGGGCGCCAATCCCACATTAGAATTGCCCGGGCTTTGGGTTTCCAATTCTCATCAGTGTCACCCGTGAAATCCGTGGTCAAAAAAGCGGATTCGGCAGGGGCCAGCGGCCACGCAAGGAATCAGGCGCCTTTCCGCTCGCGGTACCACGCGACGAAGCGCGCGATGCCTTCATCCATGCCCGTTTGGGGGGCGTAGCCGAGCATTCGGCGGGCCTTGTCGATGTTGGCGTAAGTGATGGTCACGTCGCCGGGTTGCAGGGGTTGCACGTTGATGACCGGCTCTTTGCCGACGTGTTTCGCGATGAGGTCGATCAGTTCCTGCAGGCTGGTAGTGTGGCTTTCGCCCAAATTGAAAATCTCGTAGCGGTACGGCGTGTCGATGGCCTTCACCACCCCGTCGATGCAGTCGTCGATGTAGGTGTAGTCGCGCCGGGTGGAACCGTCGCCGAACCGCGGCACCGGTTTTCCCTCGTCGATGAGCCGCGTGAACTTGTGGATCGCCATGTCGGGGCGCTGCCGGGGACCATACACCGTGAAGAACCGCAGCATGGTCACGTTCAGGCCGTAGGTGTGGCTGTACACGTGGCCCATGAGTTCGTTCATGCGTTTCGTAGCGGCATAAGGGCTGATGGGCCGCGAGACGGGGTTCTCTTCGTCAAAGGGCACTTCCGTGCAGCCTCCGTACACCGACGAACTCGACGCAAACACCAAGTGCGACGGCTTGAATGCGCGGCAGGCATCCAGAATATTCTGAGAGCCGATCACGTTCACCCGGTGATACAAATTGGGGTCCTGCAGCGATGGCCGCACCCCCGCCCGCGCCGCCAGATGCACCATAACATCAGGACGCACCCCGTCCACCATTTTCATGAACGCCGATTCGTCGCAGATGTCGGTTTCGTGCAGGGTAAACCGGGCATTCCTCAGCGCATCCGCCAGATTCGCCCGTTTGATCGCGGGTTCATAGTAATCGTTGAAGTTGTCGACGCCCACGACCGTGTCGCCCCGCGCCAGCAGGCGGTCCGCCAGGGTCGAGCCGATAAACCCTGCTGCCCCGGTAATCAAAACGTTAGACATATGCCCTGCCTCATTGGCCCCCCGTCAAGTTTTAAGAGCCGGAGGGATTATACCGAACTCTGCGCCGCGCCGCGCACTATACGCAATAGCGCTACGCACCGGCTGTGGATATGCCCGGGTGAACGGCGAACGGCTCTGACGGGAACGGGCTTCAGCCCTTCCCTGAAGTCCAGGACCACTGCACTTGGAATGCAAATTCCGGCGGGCGTACTCCGGGCCGGCTTGTTTGTCATGCCCGCCTCAGATGTGCCAGGATGGCTGCCAGAGGGGGCATCACGACAGATGGAGACATGCACCATGGTTTCACGACGCGAATTCCTCCGATACATGGGT
>CAZFOG010000179.1:0-10729 GCA_964520685.1 uncultured Nitrospiraceae bacterium
CGGTCGGCATCGCCGCCGAGCGCCCCGGCATGGCTCGTGCAGATTACGGTCACTTCATGGTCGCGAACCAGCTCCCGCATGAGGGCCAGAAGCTGTTTCTCGGTGCCGCCGACACTCAATGTCGGAATGACATAACAGATTCGGGTCACAATACCGACTCCAGCATTTCCACCATTCGCGGCGCGGCCTGGTTCAGGGCAAACCGGGTTTCAATCGTCGCGCGCCCGCGCTCCCCAAGCTGCCGGCAGACTTCCGGATCCCGAAGATACTCGAAGGCCCACCCCCATGCATCGTGTGTTTCAGCCAGCAGACCATTTTCGTTGTGCTTGATGATACCGCAGACGGCCCCAAATGGCGAGGCCACGCACGGAACGCCGCACGCCATGTACTGAAGGGCTTTCAACGCACACTTGCCGCGATTCCACTCCGTGGCGGGAATCGGCATGATGCCCGCGCTAAACTGCTGAATCTCAAAGACTTCCGTTTCGAGAGACCAGGGAATGATCTTCGGGGCAGCGTGGAAAAAACCTGGAACAGTCCCGTCACGCCGGGCTGCGTGATTGGGAAAGTCCCGGTTTTTCGCGAAGGGCACGCGGGCCGGATCGGCGCCCACAAGCCGGATCTCCGCATCCTGCAATGCTTCGAGTGCCGGGGCGGCTTCGGCCAGGTGAGGCGTGGTGCTCGGATTCCCAATCCATCCTACGCGGAAATTCGCCGGGGGGGGGCCGGCGGGGACAAAACGGCCCGTATCCACCACCGTCGGAAACAGTTCGGCCCGCGCCCCCTGTGCCTCCGCAATGTCTTTGAGCCAGGGATTTCCCGCGAGGACCAGGTCGGCCAAGGCAAACAGGCGGTGGATTTGGCCCCGGTCTTCGAGCATCCGCCAGACGCCGCGCAAGGGATGGGGCGGGGCGAGATGGACAGCGTCGTCGATGTCGTACACCAGCCGCCGGGCGCGCGCCCGGAGCAACGCAGGCAATCCTCTGAGGTAGGCGGTCATGAGGGCCTTCTGCACGAACACCACGTCGTAGCGGTGCGCTCCGAGAATCTGGACGATGCGGCGGCGCGTCTCGGCCAGGTGATAGAAGAAGGGCCGCCGCGTGCGGTGTGGCCCGGTAAGAGCGGCGTATTCGTGCGCGGAAACGGGGGCGGCCAACGTACACTGAAACCCCTGCGCTTCGAGGTATGGAAGAAACTGCGCAACCCGATACCGCGGACTTGCCGCCGCCTCGGGGTACAGTGTCAGGAAAAGGATGCGCGCTCCCTTACCCGAGGCCATCCAGCACCTCGTTTGCGCGCTCGAACACCGTCTCGGGCGGAATTGTGCCCAGGCATTCGGGTATACCAAGGGGGCAGATCCCCTTTTCGGTCATGCGGAAGCGGTTCCAGCACCCTTCACAAGGACGGCCGTTGGTGAGGATGGAGAGACGCGGCTCGTCGCGGACCAGGATCTCGGGTTCCGTCGGGCCGAACAAACCGATGGTGGGTGTGTCCGCCGCCAGGGCGAGATGCATCAGGCCCGAATCGGCCGCCACCGCCAGCTGCGCCGCGTGGAGAATACAGGCGGCCTCGTGGACGGTTGTGAGCCCGCGTAGCGGAATTCCTGCATCAATGAGCGGGTCTTCCGCGACGCCAAGCTCCACAACGGTATACCCGGCATTGATGAACATCTGCCCAAGGGCCTGCCAGTACTCGAGGTTCCAGCGTTTGGCGGTCCACGACGCTCCTGGACACAGGGCGACGATGGGTTTCCTGGCGGCCAGCGCAGGCTGCAGCAGCGGGGTCGACCAATCGGCATAGAACAAGTGCGGGCGGCTTCTGGGCGGCGTTACCCGGGCCTGTTTTGCGTAGTGGAGAATCCGGTAGCGGTTTCGCGGCGCCCCCCGGAGGTTGATAAACCAGTCGAACTCGAATTCCCGGGGATTTACGGCATCCACGTGGGGATGGTCGTCCAGCACGTCGGGGAAATTGCACCAGACTGCGATGTGGCAGTGGGGATAGGTCCGTTTCAGGGCCCCGTAGATCGGCAGGGCCATGATCTCGTCGCCGAGTCGCCAGCGAAGTCCCACGAGGATGCGCCGCGGTTTGCGCATCAATCCGCGGGCGTGCCATTGCAGCCAGAGACGCAGGGGCTTCACGCGGCGCGACAGGCCCCCGCCGTATACTTCCTGACCCAAATCGGTGGATTCGCTCATCCCTGCGTCAATTCGTGGTATATCCGCGCCAGTTGGATTACGTGCTCCCGCAGATCAAACACGCTCACAGCGCGTCTTCGCCCGGCCTCCCCGAGTTTCTTGCCGCGCTCGGGAAACTGCATCATATTCTTCAGGGCTTCGTACAGCGAGATGAAGTCGTTGGGCTGGCACAGGGCCGCCGCGTAATCCGCAATCTCCGGAATTGACCCGCTCATGGTCGAGACCACCGGGACCCCCGAGGCCATGGCTTCGATCAGCGACATGCCGAATTGCTCTTGCCATTCCGGTGTGGCAATGCTGGGCAGGACAAATACATCCGCCGCACGGTAGACGCCGGGCATCTGGCTATAGGGCAGGGCGCCCGCAAACGTGCACACGTCATGCAACGCAAGCCGGTCGATAAGGCCTTCGACGCGCTCGCGGCCCGGCCCCGAGCCCACCACGAACAGCCGGAGGCGCTGCCCCTCGAGTTGGGCGTCGTTGAGCAATTCCCGGAGCGCCAACAGCAGAAAATCGATGCCTTTCCGGGGCAAAAGCCACCCGACGAAGAGAATTACAAATTCGTCGTCATCGAGGCCGAGGGCCTTGCGGTCCGCGGGTCCGGGGCAGAACCGCTCCGTGTCCACCCCTGGATTGATGCGGTGGATCTTCTCTTCGGGCACCCCTTCGATACAGAGCATGCGGCGCGAGCGCTCGGTATACACGATAAAGCAGTCGGCGGTCTCGGCGGTGCGGGCCTTCAACGCCCGCCGCCCGGGATCACGCTCCATGTTGAAGGGAATGTTGTCCCAGACCATGACGGCCAGCGGGATGCCCCACCGGGTGCGGGCCTCGAGGGCCTGGGCGGTCCAGTCGGTGAACATCTCCCAGGACTGTATAAGGTCGAAATCTCTAAGCCGCTCGGCAAACGGTACGATCCGCGGCGTTCGGTTCGCGTAACGCTGGGCAAGCACATTAGCAATTCGCCGCAACGGATTGCCCTTCTGGGTATCGAAATAGATGCGCTCGATGTGGAAGGCGGGTTCGGCATCGTCGCGCTCGGCGAAATACCGCTGGATCTCGGACTCGGCGCGGAACGCGGTCACTTCGATGTTCCCGGGCATCATGCTGAAACCCTGCAGATGCCAGGGGTTGAAGCGGTTGCCTTTGAGCAAGGCCAGTTTCATGGGTTGTCCCCCCAGAAATGGCCTTCGAGAAATTTCCGCGCGGCCTCGCGGTTGTTCGGGATATCCAGGTGCCGGGCCACGCATTTCTCCTCGTATTCGGCCATCGAGCAGATGGGCCGGGCCGGGTTTCCCGCAACCACCGTGTCGGGCGGCACATCCTTCGTGACAACGCTGCCCGCGCCGACAATCGAGTTCGGGCCGATGGTGACGTTGGGGAGGATGGTGACGTTCACGCCGATCTGGCAATTGTCGCGGATGTCGATCGTACCGAACGCCGTGAGGGATTCGTATTTGTCCTGAAACGGCCAGTTCAGGTTGTGGTTGACGAAGGTTACGTCGTTCGAAATGCAAACGTGGTTCCCAATGCGGATGAGCCACGGTTCTCCGCCGAAATGGGTGGTGTAGATGCGGCACCGCTCACCGATACGAACGCCCATCCCGCGGAGCGTGCGGACAACGGTATCCTGCGAGCCGTAGCGCAGCTTGAGCTTCTGGATAAGCCGTTTCAAACCCATGTTAAACCACCGTAGAAACCTTTGTGCGTGAACAAGCAAACCGGGGAAAAAGCCGTTTTTCTTTGCTTCTTTCTTTTTTCGCAAAAAGGCAGAAGGATATTTACCCTCCCACTTTGCTCTCCGCGGGCCCGTCTCCCCGATCGATCTTCCAGAATAAATGGAGGCTTGCGCCGGGCCAGACGCGCGCCACCACGGGTCCAATCATAGCAAACAGGCGCTGCAGGCGGAACTTAATGCGGTCGGGCATCGCCGGATGGGCAATCCAGGGAAAGAGGCCGCCGTCCACTTCATAGGGATGGGCCAGCACCCGCAGACGGCCGAATCCTCCCTGGCGAAACACGCGCCGGACCCGTCTTCCCGTGATAAACTGCTCGAATTCCTGAGGTTTCCACCCGCCGAATGGCGCCCAGGTGTCTTTTTCATAACCGCCACACGTTTCGCAGTACTTTTTCACCAGCCCCGCCACGTTGCCGTAATTCGGCACCGACAGAAAGACGAATCCTCCGGGACGCAACAGCCGGTTGAACTCGCGGGCGGCGGCCACCGAGTCGGGAATGTGCTCGAACACGTCGATACAAAACACGGCATCGAAGGCGGCATCAGCAAAGGGCAGGGCAGACCCGTCGGCCACGACCATGCGCAACCCTGTGCGGCTAGCGACGAGGTCGGCCCCGAAATACGCGCCACCGCATGCCGTCACCACGTCGCCGGTGAAGCCGCGTCCGCAACCGACGTCAAGCACGCGGCGTCCCTCGAGTTCGATGCCCAGCAGCTCGAAGATCTTGAGCATCATCTCGCGGTGAATGCCGTCGACGCCCCCGAAGGGCGAGCTGACCATGTCGGGGTTGGCCTTGTAGTACTCCTGAAACCGTTTGCTCACGGGCGGTACCTCTTGCCGAACCGGCTGCCTGCGTAGACGGCCCACGGGCGCAGGACCGGAAACAGGAGGCTTGCGGACGTGGTAAGGCGGCCGTGGAACAGGTCGCGCGCCCACACCGCGTATTTTGCCGGACTAAGCAGGTCCATCAGCAAATCCAGTTCGGTGTACGGGCAGCCGAGCTCGCGCAGGCCCAGGCCCTCGTTGCGGCATCGTTTCCAAAGGCTGCCGGTGGTGTAGTTGTGATGATGCAATACCGGGGCGTTCTCGGGAAAGGCGATGCGATACCCCGCCGCGTGGAGTTTGGTCTGAAAGTGGAAATCCTCGCCTATGGGCTGCGGCCCGAACCGCAGTCTTTCCCATGCCGCGCGTTTGATGGCCGAATTGGCGTTGGAGAGGCCCCGGCCATAGCGTGCGCGGAATTTGCGCATCTCGGCCGTGAAATAGAAATAGCCGTTGCGCTCCCACGGAAACTGCGGCTCGGGCCGGTCCGGATCGGGTATCGAACGTCCGCACGACGCCGCCACGCCTTCTTCCTGCAGCGGGGCGAGGAGGTTCTCGAGCCAGCGCGCGTGGGCAGGGACGGCATCCTGTGAAAGGCTGACCACAACGCTCCCCCGCGCCGCCTCGAAGGCTTGCTCGCGCGCCGTGCCGAAATCGAACGTGGCCGGCTCAATGGCCATAACCCGCGCGCCGTGGGCTTCAAGACATTCGACCGTGCCGTCGGTCGAACCCGAATCCACAGCCAGCAGTTCGACCGAGCGCGCTGTTTCCTGGGCCGCGACAGCGTCGAGCGCCCGCTCGAACACCGCCCCCCCGTTGCGCGTTAGCCATGCAATCGTGACATCGTAAGCCGCTTGCGTATTCACGCGGCGTATTGTACGCGCAAATACCTGCTGGATCACGCGATGGGCTCACGAGCGGCGGGCCGTTTGAGGCCCTACTGCACTCCCGGCGCCTGTCCATGCTTCCTTGTGCCGTCGAGTGTATTTGGAGAGAATGACGAGGCTCTGGCGAGTGGGTAGTGTGCGCTGCGGAATGCCAAATGGAGGAATGGGCAATGAAAATTCAAGTGGTAGCGTTGGCGTGTGTGCTGGTGGCAGCGGCAGGCATTCTGCTGGCTGCGGCAAACGAAGAAACTTCGCCGGATGCGAACAAGGAAGAAGAGGCCATCCGTGCCGTCGTGCAACTGTATTTCGATGGGATCATCAAATACGACGAAGAAGCGTTGCGAAAGGCGTTCCATCCCAAGGCCAATGTTATTGGCACCACCAAAGAGGGCGCGGCAGACTGGGAGCCGTTCCAGGAGTGGGTGGTCTATACGCGAGGTGATGCGCCCGATCCCACGGGCCGCAACAACACCATCGTCTCGATCGACATTGCCGGCCGCGCGGCCGTCGTGAAGACCGACCTCGACTGGCCCAGCGTTCATTACATCGACTACCTGTCGCTGCTGAAGATCGACGGCGAGTGGAAGATCGTCAACAAGATCTGGCACCGCGAGAAACCGGCTTCCAGGCCTGAATAGAACGGCCCTGCCGTGCGGCGTTTTGCCCCGCGAATCCGCTATACTGGGCGCAACCGCAACGCAGTACACCTTGGGGGAGGTTGAGACCATGATGAACGAACTGAATCGCCGGTCTTTCATGCAAACATCGGCGGCACTGCTGGCGTCAGGTGTACTGACGGACGCGTATGCAGCCGATGGCTCGCCGTTGCTTGCCGCGCCCCGCAGCAAGAAGCCGGCGCAGATACGCGGCGCGTTCTTCTACCCGCCGAAGCAGGTCGTGCTGGACGGGAAATGCGAGGACTCGTGGAGCAAACACGAATGGTTCACGTGGCCGGGCAACCAGTACGAGCCGGAGGCCCAGCAGGCCAAGTTCGAACGGCGGCTTGCGGACATGACGCGCGCTCTTAGCCTAACGCTCGATCTCGACAGCGTGCCAATCTACACCGACGCGGGCATCCAGGCGTTCATCGCGGATGTTGACGCGAAAAAACCGGACGCGCTGCTCCTGTTCAATTTCTGGAACTCTTTCAGCGCGAAGATCTGCCCGATTCTCGATGCGTACGACGGCCCGATCATCCTCTATCACCCCCTGGGCGCGAACCATCAGTTGCCGCCCGAACGGTTCCGTACCGAAAAGGGCATGCAGTACATCCACTCGATCGAGCACTGGGACGCCCTCGAACGCGGGTTGCGGGCCGTGCATGCTAAAACGCGCATGGCCCAGAGCCGGCTCCTGCGTGTATCGGGCCGCCTCGAAAAGGAAGCCGACGACCATGTCGAGTTTTTTGAGATGCCCGTTCACGGCGTGCCGGCCGGGTATTTCAACGACATCTTCGACGCCACGGATATCAGCCCGGAAATGAAGCGCATGGCGGCATCGGTGCGCAGAAAAGCCAGGAACGTCACCGATCTCGAAGAGAAGGCCTTTCTGGACGCCGTCCGCGCTCATGCGGCTGTGCTCGAAATCATGCAGAAGTACGATGCCGATGCCATCACGATCGAGTGTCTGTTTCTGAAGCACCGCAAACCATGCCTGAGCTTCGCCCTCAACAACGGCGCGCTGGTGCCCTGCGGATGCGAGAACGATCTCAACGCATCGCTGACCCTGATGTTGGGCGCCAACCTCTTCGGGCGCGGCGGGTTTCAGCACAATCCCGAATTCGACACGGAAGAAAACCTGTATTTCGCGTCACACTGCACCTGCGCCACGAAACTGCACGGGCCGGAGGGGAAGGACGCCCCCTACACCCTGCGGCCATTTTTTCACCAGTTGCCGAAGACGCTGGCCCTGGATGTGAGCTGGCCTGTTGGCGAACGGATCACGCTCGGCAAGTACCACCGCGAACAGAACCGCCTCGATGCCTGGTGCGGCGACATTATCGCCTCGCCAACATGTCCGCCGAGTGGCGGATGTGCCACGCGCGTGCTGGCCCGCATGGACAACGTCGACGACGTTTGCTCGATTTATCCGGGTCCGCATCCGGTGGTGTGGTGCGGCGATTTCGCCCGGCACATGAAGACGTTCGCCCAACTCTACCAGCTCGAAATCCGCACCAACTGTTGACGGCGCGTCCAGGTATTCGGGTTGCGCGTTACCGGTTGATCTCGATGGGCCCCAGGAGGTTGACGCCGTATTTGCCAAGGCTGTCGGTCCACCAGGGCACATCGCCATTGGCTGCGCGCACGGCGTATCGGGGGTCCATTCGGAGCGATTCGTGGGCATCGGGCAGCCACAAGCCCAGAACATACCAGCCGGGGGCAAGATTTTCGGGCAGCGGGCACGCCGCCTGGACCGCATGCGTCAGCGGGGTGCAGGTATCGTCCCCCGGCGCGTACGGTTGCCACGTGCGCGGCTCGGCTTCCGTGGGAAACGTCGCGATGCATTCCTCGTCCTTAATCAACACCACCAGCACGGGCCGGGGATTGTGGAGTGTCGCGAATCCGCGGTTGACGAGCTGGACTTCGGCCATAAGCACGTCGCCCGCCGCCACGGCACGCGGAAACGTGGCGGACTGCAGCTCAAGGCGGTAGCCGAGATGATCCTGAATATAGTCAAAGGCGGTGCGCGGAACGGATTGGCCGTCGTGCCCTTCGAAATAGCCGTCGCTTACGGGAAGCTTCGCATCGGTGGCCTGCTCGAGGGTGATGGGAGTGTGCATCCATACGTCGATGGAGAACGGTTTGCCTTCGCGCTCGGAATAGCTGTGAGCAAGACTGAAACTCGCGTAGTGGTGCAGGCGCATGCGAATGGCCGCGCCAACGCCGTCCACGGGATTGCCAATGTCCGACCAGAACAACTCGCCGTCCACCGGCACAAAGGGACTTTCGACGGTCATGTAGTCGAATTCGGGGTTGCCGGGGTTCGAATAGAGCGGCGGTTCGGTCCACGTGCCGCCGCAAGTGTTGAAGGCGAGGAATCCGTCATTGTGGAAGCCGATGCGTGCGAGCGGGGTGCCGGAATACGCGGTATCGGCATTGAGGAAGGTATAGTTTTGCAGCGGCATGTCTCCGAGCACCCAGCGCTTGTATTTGGGCACACGCACCTGGGTCATGCGGTCCTTGGGCAATACTTCGAGTAGTTTCAGCGTGATTTCCGAGAGTGCCGCGTGGTCGTTCTCGAGGCCCTTGGCGGAGCTGTGCCACTCGCCCCACGCGCCCACGAATCCCGCCTGCAATACGAAAATGACGTCGGTGTTCTCCTCGATGACCGGCGCGAGCTGGTCGAGATGGCCCAGAATGGTCTCCTTGGTGGGTCCCGCTGCCTGGTCCATATCCTTCTCGTACGCGAAACGCAACAATACCTTCAGACCGCGCCGCCGTGCTGTATCGAGGCTCTCACGCAGCAGATCGAGTTTCTCCTCGGAGATGGGCCGGTCCATGAACCGGTCGAGATAGCAGTAAGTCTGGGCCAGAGTCAGTCCGAACGGCTCGTACCGCTCCGCATCGAGGGTCCACCACAATTCCGAATACGCCGCCGGCAGGGCCGGTTTAAGATGGGCGGCGGGGCCCCAGATGTCCGCGCCCGGCGCTTCCGCGAAGAGGGTCTCGATGCGCCATCCCCGCTCGGGATTACGGAGACCAACCTTTCCCAGAGGTTCATCCGGCCGTATCCCGCGGTACGTGATGGTCTGCAGTGTATCTTCTTCCGCGGACGCATGCGGGACCGCGGTCAAGGACACAAGCGCAACCCAAAGCACAACAAGCAAGGCAGTACGATTGTGAACCATGGATATGCCCTCCAGTGAATCCACATTCTACACCACGATGGGGTTGGTGAACGGAAAAGGCTTACAGAGGAGGGAGTGGACGTAATGGACCACATGGACAATATGGACATTATGGACGATTGGGACGGCGGAGATGATGAAGAAGTCGGAGCGCGCGCCGTAGTGGCGAAAAGCGGGCGGGTCCCTGTTTTTCGCTTCCAGTCTATCTTTCTGCGGTGTCCCGCACTGAGAACCAGCCCAAGTCTTTCTCTACGTCCAGATCGTCTTCTTTATCCTCGCCGACGCTGTAGACCGCGAAATCGAAGCGGTGGCCGTCATCGAATCGCACGTAGCGGTACGGCTGGCCGGTGAATGGGTCGAGCAACGTATTTACGCCGAGGGTATCGAAGGCAAAATCGAGCGATTCGGGATATTTGCCAGTAGCGTGATATTGGCGCTCGACCAAGATGCCCAAGGCCGTGGTGTCGGCGACGGCGCGCGTCCAGCCCATCGAGTTCATGGTCATCCGCATGTATCGCAGCGAGAGTCGCGTAAACTCACTGTGAACCGGTAATTGCTCCAGTTCCTTCTCGTACTCTTCGCGCCTCGCAACGATTTCATGGACAGGCGCGCTTTCAGCAAGCGTGTTGAAGTCGGACAGCAAAGTCATGCCGCGTTCGGTGTCGTTGTTGACGAGGGGGCCCCCGAAGGTGCTGTACAAACGCCAAGCTATCTGATACGTAGAATAGTCACTGAATGCTCTGCAATCAGGCAAGCCTCTTTGGATGAGAGCCACGTTGATTGCCTGCCATGCGGCTCCTCGTCTCGCAAACGTTTCCTTTTGCGACGCCATCAAGGCGTCGAGCAAGGGCCGGATATCGTCGTTCGAGATCCTGTTAGAATCTGCCAAAAACGCGAACGGGTTCGGTTCGTAACTTGCCCAGAGCACGATCTGGTAAGCAGCGGGTGCGTTTGCCGCCGCCTCGTCCATGCGGCATGCGGCTGTAAGCCGGCGTAGAGCATCATCGACTTTGCCGTCGCGTACATCCACGAGCGCTTCCGCCACCAGGAATTTCCGGGCGTAAAAGAAGGAGAACATTAACTCGTACAGTTTTCCTGCTTCGCCGGGCTTGTGGGGCTGAGCCAAGAGTTCCATCCCGCATTCCAGAGCCAGCGGCGGCGCGGGTTGTTCGCTGAGCTTGCACATTGCGTCGGCAAGGTCGCGGTTGTCCGCCAGGAATTTCCACGTATGGTCCCATT
>CAZFOG010000179.1:10739-12354 GCA_964520685.1 uncultured Nitrospiraceae bacterium
GTTTGGGGTCACCGCGTGACATAAAGGACTCCACCATGAAGTCTTCGAAAGGCAGGGATTCCAATTCCGTATGGGCCGTCTCGATGTGGGCATTGACGCCGAACTCCTCTTCGATACGGTTCGCCAGCGTTTCGAGGAGTTCGCGCCAATGTTTTCGGAGTTCCCCGGGGGAAAGAACGTCGCTTTCGAAGGCGGCCGAAGTGCCGGGGCTGATTTCGGGAAAAGGCTCCGGCTCTTCGAGCTTTGCACCCAGCGCGGCGATGTCTTCGTGCAGCTTGGAGACCGCGGCGTCTTTGGCAGGTTCGGTCCATTTTGTCAAGATAGTGTGTGTCGCCAAACCGATGGCGACTACCACGGCCAAACCCAAAGCCAGCCATCCAGCGGCTTTTCTGTCTGTGATGAACCGCATCGTTACCACTCCGCCTGCGTGCACAGACAGAGTAGCACAAGAAAGAGGGCCGTGGACGAAATGGACCGCATGGACATTATGGACATAAGGGACGATTGGGACGGCAGAGGTGTTGAAAATGCCGGGGCGCGCATCACAGACGCAAAAAGCGGGCGGGACAGACCCCGGTCACGCGGGCCGGTGTGCCTTGGGGGTAATCTCCGGTACAATTCGTCCTGACGAAATCCTTACGTTGGTGTCTTTCTATCGTGTCCCCGGAATTCAGGTTTCATCGACGCCGAGGAAGTCGTAGCTGAGATGGGCCTGGATGGTGGTGATTTGGGAGAAGGCTTCGCGGAGGGTCTTGATTTCGATCTGGGTGAGCGAATCGGGGGCAAGGTTGTTCGAGGGTTTTTCGCCGGCGGCGATGGCGTTGGCCTGTTCGCGCAGGCGCATGAGGAATTCATAGGCGACGACGGTCTCTTCGTGGCCGGTATCGCTCAGCCGCCCCATCTGGGCCATGCGGTTGAGGCGGGCAAGGGTGTTGGCCTCGGCGAAGTGCTCGCGGATGGCATAGATGCGGGCGAATTCGACGATGGGCATCATGGCGTCTTTCAGGTCGACGGTGGGTGCTTCCTCGCCGCTGGACCGGGTGCGAATCTGGCCGAACCAGCCGAGTGGCGGCTTGTAGCGGATGGCGTTGCGGGCGAAGTGCATCAGGAAGGCGTCATGGCTTTTCACCTGCTCGAAGACGGACGTCCGGAGGGCATGGGCGATGTCAGTCGCGCCGTACACGCACCGGAAATCGAAGAACATGTCGAACTTGAGAATGTCGTCGGGTTCGGAGGCGCCGATCCATCCGCCCAGCTGCTTTTGCCATTTCGAGAGGGGCCCTCGCCACAGGGGGTTTTGGGCCATGATGCCGCCCACACAGAAGTCATATCCGACCGCGTCGAGCCACGTGCATATCTGCTTTCCAAGGTTCTCGAAGTAGGCCTGCGCTTCCGCGGCCTTGCATTGGTCCTCGAGGTCTTCGTAGACAATCCCGTTGTCCTGATCCGTGACCAGGGTTTCTTCCTGGCGCCCCTGGCTGCCCATGCAGATGAAGGCGAACCGTGCGGGCGGCGGCCCGGCGTGGTCGATGGCCAGGCGCAGGAGCTGCGCGGTGGCCGCATCGTGGACCGCGCTGATAAACCGCATGACGCTTTGGGGCCGGGTGCCCGACTC
>CAZFOG010000180.1:0-12311 GCA_964520685.1 uncultured Nitrospiraceae bacterium
AACTGCCTGCCAGGGAACGGTCGCTCTGGTTCGCGCGGGTCCATCCCATCGTCGCGAACCCCGGTGATTATGCGGACTGGCTGTGGCTGCTTGAATCTGCGGGCGCGGGTCCATCGCAATGGGCCAAATGGCATGAAGCGAAGCGCTGTTCCATGGCCGACATGGCGCGGCTGACAGACCATGACGCCTTTATGGCCCGGCGGGAGCGATTGCATTGCCGGGCCACTCTTCCTGCGTTCATCAATGCGTTGGGTTCTGCTGACGGCCCTTCCGCGCACGAGCTGGCCACGGCGGTGCTGGCATCAGACGATGACGGACAGGCCCTGGCCACCCGGTTCTGTTCTCTCGTGACGGAACATGCCCGGGCAGCGGAGCATGAGCCGCTCGGTTCAGCCATAGACTATGAAAATGGGGATCGTCATATTCAAAAGCCTTGGGACAGACCCCGGTTTGCTACGCAAACCGTCGGGTCAGTCCCGGTTTTTGAAACGTTCGAGGCAGACTCGAATCAAACGCATCGGCCTCTCGGATTGGCCAGCGCCCTGCACACACTCGGCAGCGTTCTGGCGTTCATAGACGAAATCAAGCCTGAATGGGTGCAATCGTGGGTTGCCCGGGTGGCCGGTACCGGCAATGCATCGATGCGGGCATGGCTGCGTGCCCGAGGGTTCGCCGAACCGGCCGAAACCGGGGCGGCATGGGTGCACCGGCTGCAATTCGAGGGCTTCGAGCAACTCCGCCGCGCGGTGGTATACAGCGCACCGGCCAGGCGAAGTTGCCCCACGGGCAGTCTCAACGTTGGCGAGACCGTCTGGGGGCGCGCTCCTGTCCGCCTCGATCTGGCGGGCGGCTGGTCCGATACGCCGCCTTATACATTGGAGCACGGCGGATGCGTACTCAACGCGGCGGTTGATCTGGACGGTCAGCCACCCATCCAGGCATACGGGCGCATCATCCCCGAGCCGGTCATCCGCCTCGTGTCGACGGACCAGGATAGCCGCGTCGAGATCCGCACCCTTGCCGAACTCCTCGACTACCGGAATCCCGCAAGTGAATTTGCCTTGCCCAAAGCCGTTCTCGCCTTGTCAGGACTGGTTCCGGACGCGGCGCCGTCGCCCGTCGGCGCGCGTCTCGAGGCTCTACTGGCGCAATTTGGAGGAGGCATCGAACTGACCACAAGTGCGGCGGTTCCCCGCGGAAGCGGGCTCGGGACCTCGAGCATTATGGGAGCCGTGTTGCTTGCCATCGTGCACCGTCTCATGGGCCGCGAGATCGGGCGCCGCGAGCTCTTCCACGAGGTCTTGCGTCTCGAACAATCCCTGACCACGGGCGGCGGCTGGCAGGACCAGATAGGCGGCATGATGCCGGGAGTTAAGCTTATCCGCACCACTCGCGGACTTGTCCCCGAGCCCGAGATGCTCCCTGTGCCGGGCGATCTGCTCGAGCCGGATACGAACGGCGGCTCGACCTTGCTCTACTACACGGGCATCACCCGGCTTGCGAAGAACATCCTCGAAAAGGTCGTGGGGCAGTGCCTTGATCGCGACCGGGCTGCGCTCGAGGTCCTCGAGCGCATCCGCTCGTTGCCCCCCAGGGTTGCCCAGTATCTGGCACAGTGCCGCTGGGCCGAATTTGGCAGGTCGCTGGGCGCCGGGTGGGAGCTGAAGAAGGAAATCAATCCCGCCGCCACAAACGCCCAGCTCGAGGCCATCTTCGCCCGTGTAGCGCCGTTTGTGCACGGCGCAAAGATTATGGGCGCCGGCGGCGGCGGGTTTATGTTACTAGTGTGTAAATCGCGTGAAGATGCGGTTAGTCTGCGTGAAATGCTGGCTTCCGGCCCGCCCAATCCCCGCGCCCGCTTCTTCAAACTGTCCCTCAACAATCAGGGTCTCGAGGTTTCAGTCTGCCAAACCGTTTGACGGGCTGGCGCGCCGGCTCTACAATTCATCTGCGGGCGGCGGCGGTACTAGCAAGCCAGAGGGAGGTCCGGAAATGGCAGGCCTGGTGAAGGCCCGCCGCGGAAGGGCACCGTGTATGGAAGAGCAAAGCCAAGACATCCTTCAGCGTCTCGAAACGGCGGTCCATTCCTGGACGGCGCAGGTGGACGATGCACAGCGCCGGCTCGCTGAACGCCTTGCCGGGACCCGCGGACGCTTGACGGCAAGCGCCAGCGGCGAGACGGAACAGGTGCAGGCGGCGCTCGAAGAGAATTTCGCAAGTCTCCGCAGTCTTGTGGCGGAATGCACCGACGCTGTGCGGGAGGCCTTGGTTCGGCTGGATTCCCTGGAACGGGAAGTGGCGCAATTGAAGAGCGAGTTGGCGAAACTGCGCGAACCCGAGGCAGCGCCCGCCGCGCCATCCCTGGCAGAGGCCCCTGCCGAAGGTCCCGGGCCCCCGTCAGAGGAACAGACGCGCAAGGTAACGATTCAGCCGTTCGACGAGAATGGCGCGCCCCGGAAAATGGGAGAGATACTTGTTGATGCCGGTCTCCTTTCCCGGGAACAGCTCGAGACAGCGCTCGAGATGCAGCGGCAGGCGCCGCAACGCAAGCTGGGCTCGATTCTGGTCGAAGAAGGCTTCACCGGGGAGGATGTGATTCCCCAGGTGCTGGCTCGCCAGCTTCGGATTCCCTATTTGCGCCTCCGGGAAGGTGCGTTCGATCCCCGGGCCGTCGCCCTCATATCCGGCCGTCTCGCCGCGCGGCACGCCTGTATCCCGCTTCGCGCGACCAGCGACACCGTCGCGCTCGCCATGGCCAACCCGCTGGATCTCATCGCCATCGAGGACATCGAGCGCGCCACGGGCAGGCATGTACAACCGCTCATCGCCCGCGAATCCGAAATCATGGCCGCCATCGAACAGCGATACGACAGTGAAGCTGCGGAATAAGGGCCGCCGAAAATCAGGGCGTGCCGAAATGGTTCTTCAGAAAATCAAGGCTCTTGCGGTTGCTCCACTGGTGCTCGCCCTCGAAGAAATCGCACTCGAGATTGGCTTCCGCGCCCAGCACAGCATACGTCCTCTCCAGGGCTTCGTAGGCGCGTTTGGTCGCGTCTATGGGGAAGATGTTGTCCTTGTCCCCGCTGATGACAAGCATCGGCCGGGGGGCTATCAGCGCCGCCACATCGCTCATTTCGCCATACTGCATGATGCCGGGAACACAATTGCAGATGCAGTGATGGATCGTGAAAATCGACTCGCGGAACGTACAGAAATAGCCCGCCACCATGGCCAGCTTGATCCGCTCGTCGCGGGCCGCCAGAAACAGCGTCGTCGTGCCGCCGCCTGACAGCCCCGCCGCCCCGATACGCCCGGGATCGACCAGGTCCTCGGTCAACAGGAAATCCACGACGCGCATGGCGTCCCAGGTCCGGAGTCCTACGGGTGTCATGCCCAGGAGAAACGAATCCATGGTGACGCGGTGGCAACTGTGCGGTTCCTCGTTCCGCGTTTCATTCCAGCCGCGCTGTACGATGGCCGCCACCACGCAGCCCTGCTCGGCAAATTTCACCGCATAGTCCAACTCGTGGTCCTGGCTTTTGGCGCGCTCCTTTTCCGTGCCTTCGCCAATGTACGGCAGGATGCCCGAATGACCGTGCAGGCATACCATGGCGGGGCGCTTGCCGGTGGCGTTCTTCGGCACATAGTAGTAGACTGGTACCCAATACTCCGCCTCGGACCGCACATATATCTTGTTCCGGGTGTACAGGGCGGTTTCCGCCTTCTCCTCGCCGGTCCAAACGACCTCGATGGGCACGGCTTCCGGATTTCTGCCAAGCAGTTCAAGAAACTTCGGCTCGAACGTGCGCCTCCAGGCTTCGTGTTCGGCCGGCGACGTGGCGTTCCAGGCCAGCGTCGGCTGAACGGCATCGGCCGCGTGCTGGAAATAGTCGTAGACAAAGCTGTTGCGTTCCAACGGACCCTCCTGGGCGCCCGCGCTCGCGGCCAGCATCAGAATAGTGATTCCCAAAACAGGCATTATCCTTCCCCTTCGTACGGTGCTTTCGTGGAACCCGGCGGGAGTCGCGAATATTCATCTCAGCGGAGGATGGAATACACGCTGTGCCGCCCCGGCCGGCGTACCGGGCAGGCCTGTGCTCCCCATGGCGCGGGCGCACCGCTTCCCGGTGGCATCCTCGATGACGCACTATAGCGAAACCGGCGGGAAAAAGAAAAATCGGCGCCCGAATGACGGTGGAAATCCCGAGAGGAAGGATTCCATGAAATATCTTTAATTTGGCGGCCTGTTTTGCTATAATCGCCCCGGGGAGACTGGATCCCACACAAGGCCTTATGATAAGAGGGCTTATGACGGTCCTTGCGGCCGAATCCCAGTGGTAGGAAAAGGGTGATACTGTGTTTCGATTCTTAAACTTTCTTCCCGGCTTGTTCTCCCACGATATGGGCATCGATCTCGGCACGGCGAATACCCTGGTTTACGTCAAAGGCCAGGGGATTGTTCTGAGCGAGCCGTCGGTGGTGGCCGTTAACAAAGACACCGGGCGCGTGCGGGCCGTGGGCAGCGAAGGAAAGAACATGATCGGCCGTACCCCCGGCAACATCGTGGCTATCCGCCCCATGAAAGACGGGGTGATTGCGGACTTCGAGATCACCGAGGACATGCTCCGCTATTTCATCCAGAAGGTGCACAACCGCCGCCGTCTGGCGTGGCCGCGCGTGGCCGTGTGCGTGCCCTCCGGTATTACCGCCGTCGAGAAGCGTGCGGTAACCGAGAGCGCCGCCCAGGCCGGGGCCAAAAAAGTATTCACCATCGAGGAGCCTATGGCGGCGGCCATCGGCGCGGGCCTGCCGGTACAGGAGCCTCAGGGCTGCATGATTGTAGACATCGGCGGCGGCACCACCGAAGTGGCCGTTATCGCCCTCGGCGGCATCGTGTTCTGCAAATCGGTCCGCGTCGCAGGCGACGAGATGGACCAGGCAATCATTCAGCACTTGAAACGCACCTACAACATGATGGTCGGTGAGCGCACCGCCGAGGAAATCAAAATTACAATCGGCTCGGCATTCCCGCTCAAGAATGAGATGGAGATGCAGGTGAAAGGCCGCGATCAAGTGATGGGACTGCCCAAGATTCTTACCATCACATCGGAGGAAATCCGCGATGCTTTACGCGAACCCGTGGGCGCGATTGTCGACGCGGTCCGCGTGACGCTCGAGCGCACGCCCCCCGAGTTGTCCGCCGATATCGTGGACCGCGGCGTTGTGCTTGCCGGCGGGGGCGCGCTTCTGCGCGGACTGGACCAGTTGCTGTCGAAGGAAACGGGTCTGCACGTAAGCGTCGCGGAAGACCCCCTGACCGCCGTTGTGCTGGGCACGGGTAAATACCTTGAGGGATTGAAGAACTTCCAGGATGAGGAGGTCTGAGCCATCGGCTTGACCGCTCATAACGCTGCTGGTCCAGCTTCCGCAAAGTACCTTCTGGGTGACGACGCTTGAGCTTGACGCGACGCATACGCGAACACCGCCCCATCATCATCCTTTCCGTACTTGTCGTGCTCTGTCTTATCTCCCTCGCCATCGGGAAGAAAGGGTCGCTTGTCAGCGGAGCCCTTCGCAATGTGGTGTCCGTGGCATCCCATCCCTTCTGGCTTGCCCTGAATTTCGCTGAAGAATCCTACGGCTACGCGGCTGGATTTGTTCTGGATTACCATCGCAATTACAACGAGGCCCAGCGTTTGCGGAACGAATACGCTGAGATGACGCAACGCGTGGCCGAATACGGCGAGCTCAGGGCCGAACGAATATGGCTGAGGAATATGCTTGACTTCGCCCGCAGCGAAAAGACCGTCACGCTGCTTCCCGCCGAGATCATCTCCCGTTCCCTCGGCGCCTTCACCATTGACCAGGGCAGCACCCATGGCGTCGAGCCCGCCATGTGTGTGCTCGCACCCGACGGGGCCGTGGCCGGGATCGTGTCCGAGGTCAGCCCCTTCAATGCCACCGTGTTAACGCTTCACAATCCAGACTGCAAAATCGGCGCGCTGATCGAGCGCAACCGGGTGCGCGGAATTGTGCGCGGCACCGGCCAGGTCGGCGACGCGATTTGCGAGATGGAATATATCGATATGAAGGACCAGATCGGCAACGGCGATCGCGTGGTGACCATGGGCACGGGCGTATATCCCGCGGGCCGCCCCATCGGGACGGTTGTGGGTGTCCAGGCGGGGAAAACGCTCCAGAAGAAAGCCCGTGTGCAGCCAGACGCGAATCTCCAGAGTCTCGACACTGTGTTTGTGATAACCCAGGCACTGATTCCGGCGGATGAAATCAGGGGGCGCCCGCGGCCCCAAGGCGCCGTATCCCGGGCCCATCCCATGCCGGACGAACGGTCGCCACAGGAACGGTACGCCCCGTAGAACCATGCGAAAAAACATCCTATGGACCATCCTGATCATCGCCACGGCGCTCATCCAGAGTACCTGGCTGGCGGAGGATAACTTTCAGGTCATGGGGGTTTCGCCCAACCTGGTGCTTCTGCTCGTCATCTATTTCGCCATCACCGAGGGCGAGGAACGGGCAATGTTTACCGGCGTACTGGGAGGGTTGTTCCAGGATGTGGGAAGCGACAGCGTCATCGGCCATCACATTCTCTGCTACGTTGTCGTGGGGTTTCTCACCGGGCGCATCGCCGTACGCCTGATTACGCAGAATCCCGCCGTGAAGGTGGGGCTGGTCTGTATCGCAGGGCTTCTCAATGGCATACTGTATTCGGTTATTCAGTCCGTGCAGAATGCCCGTTGGCTGGTATTCGCCGACGTGAAGAGCATTGTGGTGCCGGCAACGTTGTATACCGCGTTGCTGACGCCGGTGGTGTTCTTCCTGATGGACCGGTTGTTCCAACGGTATTTCGCGCCACAAACCTAGGGGAATGACGATGCTTGTGGAACGAGAAAAACCGAAACGCTTCGAGGGCGCCCCAAGCCGCTTACATGCGCTCATGATCGGGCTTATCGTGGTCTATTCCGTCCTGGTCCTGCGGCTGTGGGATCTGCAAATCATCCACGGCCACGAGTACGCCCAGGCCTCGAACGAAAACCGGCTCCATTTCGAGCGTCTCGAGGCGCCCCGCGGGATCATCTATGCCCGCAGCGATGACGTTGTGCTGGCCGATACCCAGCCCGCCTGCGACATCATGTTTGTGCCGGCTGACTGCAAAGAATCGGAGCGGGAGCGCGTGGCCCGCCGCCTCGCGCATCTGCTGGCCATCGACGGCGACGCGCTCCTCGACCGGATTGCCCAGTATCAGAAGAAGCCCTTTACGCAGTTGCCGGTCAAGCAGAACGTCTCGAAAACCGAACTGGCCCGCGTCGAGGAATACTCGTTTCAACTGCCGGGCGTGTATACCACGGTGCGCCCCCTGCGGCGTTACCACTACGGCGAAGTGGCGGGCCAGGTCCTGGGTTACATCGGCGAAATCAGCCGCGAAGAGCTCGATGCCCGCGGCCAGGCCTTCAAAATGGGCGACCTGATCGGGCGCATGGGCATCGAGCAGATGTACGATCCCATCCTTCGCGGCCGTGACGGGCAACTCTGCGTCGTCATCTACAACCTCAGCGAACCGCAACTGCGCACCGACGAACTCGGGCGGCCCGTTGTTCAGACGGACAGCCTCGGCCGCCGTTTGCACCAGGAGTTCGATTTCAGCCGCGACCCGGTGCCCGGTAAACCCCTGACCCTCACGCTCGACGTCGGCCTTCAGGCAAAGTGCGAAGAACTGCTTGGAACGGACCACGGCGCGATTGTCGTGCTCGAGGCCAACACGGGGGAAGTGCTCGCTATCGCCAGCACGCCACGCTACGATCCCGGCGTTTTCGTGCGCACCGGCTACGGCCACGAGCGCAAAGCGCTCCTCGAAGCCCGGCCCAGTCCCATGCGCAACCGCGCGTTCCAGGAACACTACGCCCCCGGCTCGATTTTCAAGGTGGCCATGGCCATCGGGGGCCTCGAGGAAGGGGTCATCAGCGAACACACCCACTTCGGCTGCGACGGCTATTTCTACCTGCCGGGGGTCAGCCGCCCGTGGAAATGCTGGCGGTACAAGTACGGTGGCCACGGCCACCCCGGTACCGTCGACGCCCTGGCCTATTCCTGCGACGAATTCTTCTACAACGTCGGCCTCAAGCTTGGCATCGACAACATCAACAAGTGGTCTGAGATGTTGGGCCTCGGCATTGTCACGGGCCTCGATGTGCCGCCGGGCTCCGAAGAAAAGGGCCTCATACCGTCCACCGAATGGAAGAGACAGCAGCATCCCGGCGGGGATCCCTGGGAGCAGAAATGGTATCCGGGGGAAACGGTCAATGTCTCCATCGGCCAGGGCCAGGCAACCGTGACGCCGCTCCAGGCGGCGGTCATGATGGCCGCGGTGGTCAACGGCGGGAACCGCGTGCGCCCCTACCTGAACAAGTCGCTCGGACCCGACATCACCCCGTTGCACATCAGCGAAAAGACGCTCGAGGTCGTTAACGAAGGCCTGCGGAAATGTGTCGAGAAAACCGAACGGCCCAGCGCCGGAACGGGGGTTGAAGCGCGCATTCCCGGCATGGTTGTGCTGGGGAAGACCGGTACCGCGCAGGTGGTCAAGTTCAAGCACTACGACAACGAGGAAGACATCCCCTATGACCAGCGTGACCACGCGTGGTTCGTAGCGGGCGTGCCCGAGGAAGACCCGCCCATCGCGGTGTGCGTCTTCATCGAGCACGGCCTTCACGGCAGTTCGGCTGCCGCTCCTCTGGCCAAGCAGGTCATTGAACACTTCTACGCAAACCTGCCCAAAGACCTGCGCCTCGCCAAAGCGCCGGAGGAAGGCCCATGAGTCAGCTTGAACGCGACCTCAATCTCATGGATTCGCACATCCGCATCGTCAATTGGCGCAATTTGCGCTATCTTGACTGGCTTCTCGTCGTGCTCGTCGCGGGGCTCGCCTACATCGGCCTCTCGAACATGTACAGCGCAAGTTACGGCTATGAAGGAGCCGAAGCTACCCCGCATTTCGCGCGACAGGCCCTGTTTCTGGGCATCGGAACCCTGTTTGCGCTGACGATTGTCTGCATCGACTACCGGTTTCTCGTAGCTCTGGCGCCGGTGATTTACGCCGCCGCGCTGCTCTCGCTGGTCGCCGTGCTGGCCATCGGCCTTACGGTGAAGGGCGGCCGAAGCTGGTTCCGCATCGGCACATTCGGCCTCCAGCCGTCGGAATATACCAAGCTGGCGACAATCTATATGCTGGCGTGGTACCTTTCGAAGGCGGGCCTTCGCATTCGCAGGGTCCTCTACCTGGGACTGGCCTTCTTCATCGCGGCGGTGCCCAGTGCGCTCATCGCCGCCCAGTCCGATATGGGGACCGCTCTCACGTACGTCCCCGTCGTATTTGTCATGGTGTTCATTGCGGGTTGCCGCAAATGGCATCTCGCGGCGATCATCCTCGTCGGGCTCGCCCTCGTCCCCGTGGCCTGGATGAAACTCGAACCCTATCAGCAGGATCGCGTCAAGACCTTTGTGGACCCGACCAAGGCCCCCGACAACGAGGGATACCAGATCATTCAGACCAAAATCGCCGTGGGCAGCGGCCAAATGTGGGGCAAGGGCGTCGGCCAGGGCACCCAAACCCACCTGCGATTTCTTCCCGAGTACCGTACCGATTTCATCTTCTCGCTCCTGGCGGAGGAACGGGGTTTTGTCGGCGCGGTCGTGGTCATTGCGCTGTTTACTGCGTTTCTGATACGCGGCCTCGTGCTGGCCGAGGAATGCCCGGACCCCGGCGGTAACCTGCTCGCGGCCGGATGTGTGGCTATTCTGGCGTTCCATGTGCTTGTCAACGTGGCCATCACAATTCACCTGATGCCGATTACGGGGCTGCCGCTGCCCTTCTTGAGTTACGGCGGCTCTTTTTACTTGACCACAATGATGTGCGTCGGCACTATGCTTAGTGTTAATGTTAGGAAAGGTATGTTTGCCGAGAAATAGACCGAATCCACGGAGAGGAGCCTGAATGAGCGTGTTGCGTGTCCGGTTGACGCGTGGCCCGGCTCTTCGCGGAACGGTTTTTAAGGACTTCGTTGACCTCGTGCGCGAGGCGGCCGAGCGGGCCGGATTGCCCGTAGGGCGCAGCAAGCGCGGCGTGCCCCGGCTCGAAACTGGGCCGCATCTGGCCCCCGCACACACGAGTCAATGCGAATATATGGATTTTGAGTTGTCGGAACCGATCACGGGCTCGGAATTCATGCGCCGTCTGGCGTGCGAATTACCCGAAGGCCTTGGGGTGATGGCAGCCCGGCGGCTGCCCCCCGGGAGTAAGAGCCTGAAAGCGACGGCGAGAACCCTCCGCTACCGGGTAACCGGCGCGTTTGCGCAGGAGAAGGCGGAGCGGTTTCAGCAGGCTCGCACATGGCCCGTTGTTCGGTTCCGGAAAGGGCAGGAACGCACCTTGGACTTGCGCCGAAGCGTCAGCAGGCTCGAGGTGGGCCCTGAGGAAGTAACTATGGACATTGAGGTGCGCGCGGAAGGTACCCCTAAACCCGAAGAGGTGATCACGTCGGTCTTTGGCATACCGTGGGAAGAGGCCCTGCTCCTGAAAACGGAGCGAAGCGGTGTGCGGTTTTCCGGCGTTCCACCCGCGCGCGCCTGACAGGCGGCTCACGCCGCCTACAACGCGGAGATAGAATGAAGGAGTTTGTCATCAATGTAGCCCCCCTCGAAACCCGAATCGCTCTCTTGGAGGACAAAAGGCTCGCCGAACTCACCGTCGAGCGCCATGAAAGCCGCAGCCTGGTAGGCAATATCTACAAAGGCCGGGTCGATTCCATCGTGCCCGGCATCCAGGCCGCGTTTATCGACATCGGGTTCGAGAAAAACGGGTTCCTCTACGTATCCGACATCGCCGGCACCGAAGGCACCGGTGATTTCGAGTTCGAGGAAGGCACCGCAAAACCCCGCAAGAAGACGCAACGCCGCAAGGCGCCGGCCATCGAGACCATCCTCAAGAAAAACCAGCACATCATGGTGCAGGTAAGCAAGGACAGCCTGGGCACGAAAGGCATGCGCCTCACCAATTACATCACCCTGCCCGGGCGCTACTGCGTGCTTATGCCCACGGTGAAACACCTCGGCGTTTCCCGTAAAATCGAAAGCGAGCGCGAACGCGACCGGCTCAAACGCATCCTCCACAGCGTGCGCCCCCAAGGGCTCGGCCTCATCATGCGCACTGCCGCCGAAGGCAAAAGCAAAGGCGATTTCCAGCCCGACGTGCAATACCTCGCGCGGCTCTGGAAAAAAGTCCGCTCGAAAATGGAATCCATGAAAGGCCCTGCCCTCCTGCACGAGGATATGGGGCCCATCCTCCGCATCATCCGCGACTCGTTCACCAACGACGTCGAGCGGCTCACCATTGACAGCGAGGTCGAGTACAGCCGCATCCTGAGTTTCCTCGACAGCTTCGCGCCCAACCTGAAAAAACGGTGCAAACTCTACCGCGGCAAACCCCCCCTCTTCGAAAAAATGGGCCTCGAAGCCGAGGTCGACAAGGCCCTCAACCGCAAAGTCTATATCAAAAGCGGCGGCCACATCTGTATCGATCAGACCGAAGCGCTCATCGCCATCGATGTCAATACCGGCCGCTTCACAGGCAGCAAAAACCTCGAGGAAACCGTCCTCCAGACCAATCTCGAGGCTGCCGAAGAAATCGCCCGCCAGGTCCGCCTCCGCGACCTCGGCGGCATCATCGTCATCGACTTCATCGACATGCAGTACGAACGCAACCGCCGCGAACTCCTCAAGCGCCTCCAGGAATGCCTCAAACGCGACCGCGCCAAAACCACCGTGTCCGAGATTTCCGAGCTCGGCATGATCGAAATGACCCGCAAACGCGTCAAACACAACCTCGTCAAGGCGTTGTCGCAGCCCTGCCCCTACTGCGAGGGCAGCGGCCTCGTCCGGTCTATCACCACCATGACCTTCACCACCCTCCGCCAGCTCCAGAGCCTCTTCTGCCGCTCGAAAGAAAAAACCGTCATCCTCCAGGTCCACCCCGACGTCGCGCGGCGCCTGCGCCACGAAAACAAAGACCTCCTTGACGCCATCGCCCACGAATTCGACCGCGAAGTCTCCGTCGAATCCGTCTCCGACTTCCACATCGAAGACATCAAATTCCTAAGCGCCCGCACCCGCAAGGAAATCCCGAGCGGACAGGCGGATGCCCGCGGCAAAGCCGGATAAGGACGGGGTTGCCGCGTCTACGTTGAAGACATCCGGAAACGTAGAAGAGGCTGCCAGCCTCTTCATTCCCGGGAACT
>CAZFOG010000181.1:0-12291 GCA_964520685.1 uncultured Nitrospiraceae bacterium
AGCCCTATTTCACCATGACCGGCCGCTTCCACAAGAGCTGGGGTGACCTCGGCGGAATTCGGACCCGCCATTCCCTGCTGTTCGACCTCTACAGCTCAATTTCAAACGGCGGCACCTGCTCGATTGGCGACCACTTCCATCCCCGGGGCAAGCTCGAAGGCGAGGTATATAGCTTGATCGGCGACGTGTACAGCACGGTGCGCACCCTCGAGCCCTGGACGGCAGGCGCCAAAGCCGAGGCCGAGATTGTGGTCGTCGAACCGCACATGGCCGACTTCCCGAGCGCGCGCACCTACCGCAGCTCGACGGACGGCTTCTCCCTCGACAGCGTCAAGGGCGCCGCGCGCATCCTGTCCGAGTTGAAATGCCAGTTCGACATCAGCGATGGCGCCGAAGACCTTTCGAAATACAAGGTGATAGTTCTCGCCGACACCGTGCGCGTATCGGAAGCCTTGAAACTTAAACTCGAAGCCCATCTCGCCCGGGGCGGCGTTATCATCAGTTCCGGTTCGGCTGGCCTGACCCCGGACAGCACGGCATTCGCACTCGAGGGAATCGATCTGGTCCCGGAAGGACCTGAACCGTTCAATCCCACCTTCGTCGAAGCACTCCCGCCCGTCGCCAAGGGTGTGCCGAACATGCCCGTAACGATCTACCAGCAGGGCATTGCCATGCAGGCTGGCCCTTCGGCCGAGGTCCTCGCGCGGCTGTACAAGCCCTACTCGAATCTCCGGGCGTGGGACTTCGAACATGAGACCATGTACTGTCCTCCGGAAAAAGACACCGGACGCCCCGCCATCGCCCGCTGCGGCAACGTGCTCCACTTCAGTTTCCCCCTCTTCCTGGGGTACATGCGCGATGCCGTGGTGCCCCACCGCACGCTGCTCGACAACGCGTTGCGGCTCGTCCTCCCCCAACCTATGCTCGAGGTTGAAAACTTCCCCTCGTTCGGACGCGCCACGGTGACATCGCGTGACCGCACCCGTCTGGTCCACCTGCTCACATACGTGCCGGAATCGCGGGGAAGCATCGAAATGGTCGAAGAACCCATCGTGGTCACGGATGTCGCGGTGGCCCTTCGGAGCCGGGGACGCGATGTAACCGCGGTGACGCTGGCACCGAGTGGAGAAACCCTGCCATTTACCCGCGAGAACGACTATATGAAGTTCACCGTGCCCCGCGTCGAGGGGTATCAGCTCATTCTTGTCGAGTAGCCGAACCGCACGATACGCATTATCTGCGCGAAAGAGGGCTCCCGAGAGTGCGTCCATAGGCAGGCACCTTATGCCACCGGCTGCCAGGCGTTCCTTCTCCTTTTGCGCACCGCCAGAGGGCATTCCCGAGGTGCTGACCGTTCTGCGAGGCCCCTGGGACGGGGTCCAATTTGAACCCGCGCCGAATCCGGACCTCTTAACCACGGATTTCGCAGATGACTCTGTTGAGACTTCCGAAGCCACCACCGACCTTCTCATACGTGGGGCCGTCGCCCTCCACGCTCATTCGGACATTGGACGCCGCATCCAGGCGTGGTGTGCCGTCGTGTAAGGACCCCCGGAACGGGGGCCAGGAATCCGGAATTCTTGACCAGGGATTTTACGGATCACACTGATGAGACAGCCGAAACCAGAGGCTCCGGCCTCCTCCGGCGTGGGACCAGCGCCCCCGACTGTCATTCGGATATCGGACGCCGCATGCAGGCACAGGATTCTCGTCGTGTAGGGACCCCGAAACGGGGTCCAATTTGAGTAGCCATGGGCGCTGCCCATGGATCAGCAACCATAAAGACAACCCGGCCCCGAAGGGGCCGAACTGGCCCGGCAACCTATGCCCTTGGTCACTCACCCGATATGTTTGTTGAGCCCCTCCAGGGTACTAAGGAATTGATGGGGGCTGCGATCCCAAGGCTGCGTCATGCGTAACCGCGTGCATTGCCCTGGGCTATTCAAATTCGACTCCTCCGGAGCCTTTTGCGCACAGTTCGAATTCAGCGCCAACAGACCTGCCCTTTACCGGACTGCCGCGAGCAGCCTTGGTCGCGGCTACGCAGCGGTGGCCAGCCGGTCTCGCGCCGTGGGCGCACGATGGATGTGTGCAGCCGTAGCCCCCCGGCACCGCGCTTGCCGAGGTTTCCTCAAGTGACCCGGCGCTCCGCACCTCACTAAATTCTTGGCATTTGCGCAATTTTCAGGTACACTAACCTTAGACTTCTCAAACAGATGCAGGTTTCTTCAGGGGACTGAGAACTGAGGTGAAGGACCAATGAACAAGCTGATGTGGATTCCGTTGGTGGTGGTGCTCAGCGTAGCCGTGGCCGGGATGGCATGGGCCGCCGACAAAGCTCCGAAAAACGAGGATCAGGATTGGGAGAAGCACCCCGAACCCGCATTGCAGGTCTACAAAACCACAGGGCGCGGTCTCCATGCGCTTGTCTATCATTCGCTCAAGTCACTCCGGGAGGGCAACGAACACTTTCCCATCCTCGGGAGCGTCAAGATATTTGAGGGTATCGGCACCGGGCTTGTCGAGCTGAGTACAAGCACGTACAAAGGCATGGCGGGTTCCAAACCCAAACCCTATGATGTGTTGAGCAAACCCAATCACATCATCAATTCCGATCCGGTCTTGCGGAATGCACGCCAGGTGGGCGGCACAGCCGTCGTGACCGGCGGCGCGGGCATTGCCGTTGTCGGTGGACTGTATGCGGGGCAGAAGGCCACGGACCAGTTCCCCCCCGATGTGGTAGAGACTGAGAATGGACGCAGGGCCCCCGAGAAAAGACGCATGACCGTACCCGAGGCCCAGCGCCGGTACGTCCCACAGCGTACCGCATACGGCCGGGAAATCGAGCGAGGACGGGGTAACCTCCTCAAGCAACTCCGTTATCCCGAATGACGGCCGTGGCTGAGGGAAACCCCTGAGTCTGTGACCATAGGCAGAAATGTGCGCGGGCACCATGTTGCGAGGTCAATCTGCGTTTCGTGACGTCTTTCATCAGTAAACATTTCTGGTTGGTCCTTGCCCTCCTGGCCCTCTTCGCCATGTTCCTCGAGTTGGGCCGCATGGACGTCTGCACGGACAACGAGGGCCAGCGGGCCACGCCGCCCGCCGAAATGCTGCGGTCCGGCAGGTACCTTGTGCCGACCATCAACGGGGTTACGTATCTCGCAAAGCCCCCCCTGCTCTACTGGGCCATCGCGGGAGTGTATACACTGACTGGCGAGATTTCGGCCTTCACAGCGCGAATCCCCACAGCCACATGCGCCGTCGCCCTCATCCTGGCGCTCTACTTTGTCTTCCGCCGCAAGCTTGGTGAACTGCCCGCGCGATGGGCGGCCATTGCCCTTCTTGCATCGCCCTATTTCCTCGAACGTTCCCGATGGGCCGAGCTTGACGTGCCCCTCACCCTCGCCACGTTTCTGGCAATTACGGCCTGCTGGACCGCCTTCGAAACGGATACCCTCGTTCGCCGGGCCTGGTTCACACTCCTTGCGGGCTTCGCCCTCGGCGCAGCCATCATGCTGAAAGGACCGGCTCCCCTGTTGTTTCTGGGGGCCGCCTGGGCTGGCTTCCTTCTCACCAGGAACGCTATCACTCCAGCCGGCACCAAACGCCTGCTCTTCATCACGGTCTTGGCCCTGATTCTCGAGTACATTCTGAAGCTTACCGGCATACTGGCGTTTCCGCTCGCCCTGGCCGCTGTCATGCTCTACAGCGTGGTGTGGGCCTGGCGTTCGGCCTCAGCCGTCCGGGTACGCGTGACAGCAATCACCGCTGCCGCCGCCCTGTTCGGCGTCTTGCTGGCTGCTCCCTGGGCTGTGGCGGTGCTCAAGGACCAGGGTTGGGAAAACATCCGTAACCTATTGAGTTCTGAGGTGGTTACACGCACCCATACGGCCAGCGATATTAACAGCGGAAGCCCCTTATACTACCTAATCGCCTTGCCGGTCCTCATGGCGCCGTGGTCTCTCCTGTTTCCCTTTCACCTGTCCCGAAGCGAGTGGCGTGACAATAAAAATGGCTATCGCTTTTGCATCGCGACTGCCTGGCTGAGCATCCTCGTTTTCTCCCTCATCGCTGGAAAAGAATACGAGTACATTCTCCCCGCATTCCCCTTTCTGGCCGGAGCCACCGGACTCAATATCACGCGGTTCATCCAAGGCCGCACCAATGCCTGGATATGGCGTTGGGGAGAAATGTGGTCGCGGGTCTGCGTGGCCGTGATCGCTGTGCTTGCTCTCGCTGCCATCGTGTATGTCCTGGCCGCGAACCGGCAAACGGCTCTGATCGTGGAGATTGTTGCTCTGGGTACTCTGGCCGTGGGAGCCGGCATCTGGTCGATTCGACGCGTTTCTCACCGGCCCCACGCAATCGCATTGCAGGCGCTCCTGGTAATTCTGGCGGGGCTTCTCGCCACGAGGACTTTTCATTACATCGGCCCCAATTCACCCCGGGAAATCGCCGAAACCACCGGGAGACTCCTCCACGACGGCTACCGTGTCGAGGCGGGGTGGTTTCGCTACCCCTTTACCCCCGCCTTCGTCTTTTACGCAGGCACGCCCGTACCTGTCCAGGTCAATTACACGCTGGCGAAAGAACGGCTCGCTGATGGCAGTCCCTATTTCTATCTCGTCAGGAAAAGCGACCTCGAAAAGAGCGCGTTTCCCCTCGATCCTTCGGAATACCAGCTCCTCATGGGGCCCTACACCAGCAAACAATACCTCATGCTCGGAAACACTCCGCTGCCCGCCTCCGTCCCGCACCAAGACACCCTGGCACTCCCCTCACCACGTAAATAGTCATATGTCTTGAATAGCACTTCCCATTCTCGTCTCGCTCATGTATACTGTCAATAGTGTGAGTGGGCTGGGCGATCGCGATGGTGCCGCGCGCATCATCGAGGAAAGTCCGAGCTCCGAAGGGCAGGGTGCTTCGTAACGCGAAGGCGGGGCGACCCGACGGAAAGTGGCACAGAAAACACACGGCCTACGTCCGCCATTGGCGGACCGGCAAAGGTGAAAAGGTGTGGTAAGAGCACACCAGCGGCTTGGTGACAAGCCGGCTTGCCAAACCCCACCCGGAGCAATTCCGAATAGGGGGGCAATGGAGTGGCCCGCTCCGCCCCCGGGTAGGAAGCTAGAGGCCTGTGGCGACGCAGGCCCGAGATGAATGGTCGCCCACGGACGGTTCACCGTCCTGGACAGAACTCGGCTTACAGGCCCACTCACCGCTGTGCATTCTGAGGAGCCTGCCCCCGCGGGCGCTTCTGAAGAGCGTTCGGCCAGTCAGTTGGCGTGAGCAGGAGCCGCGGTTTTCGTGCACACCCAGGGAGGCTGGATATGAATGAAGATTCGGGACCCGCAGACTTCCGCGCCGGCCTTCCGATGAATCCCCTCGCAAACAAGGCGGGGCAGTATCTCACGTTTGCCCTCGGCAAGGAGGAATACGGCATCGAAATCCTGAAGGTTCAGGAAATCATCGGCATGATGCCCGTGACCCGCGTACCGCAGACCCCCGGCTTTGTTCGGGGAGCCATCAACCTCCGGGGAAAAGCTATTCCCGTTATGGAACTGCGGACCCGCTTCGCGCTCGAATCCAAACAGGATACAGAGCGTACCTGCATCATCGTGATCGAAATCGCCTGGAACAATCGCAGGAACACCGTCGGGTTTCTGGTCGACGAAGTGCGCGAGGTCACCGAAATCACCGAAGAGCAGTTGGAGCCCACTCCCGGGATGGGAAACGCCATCGACGATGCGTTCATCATGGCCGTGGCTAAGGTTGGCGGCAAGGTTGTGAAGCTCCTGGATGCCGACCGAATCCTCGAAGGCACCGATCTTTCTTCGGTGTTTTAGCTCCCCTCACCAATAAGGGAAGCCGGGACCGAATGCTGGGGAATACATCCGGTCCCGGGAAGGAGAGGGTCGGGGGCCGTGTACAACCCCGCGACCAGCGGTCTCATTGACTGCGAGAAGAGGCTTCCGCACGCTGGAACGGCGCTGTGCTTCACGCGTGGCCTGCTCTATCCGGTTTCATCCTGAATCGGCGCGTTCGGTTCCATTCTCGCCTGTCGCTGACATCCGGTACTGAATAAACGTCTTTGAACAGCTTTGGTTGACAGCCCCGTTGACACAGCCCTATCTGTCTGCATTTGAAGGAGATGCACCGTCAGAGTAGACTTGATGCCTGTCTGGTTTCGCGTAAACAAGGAGCGGATTCCCATGCCAAAGGACAAGATTCTCGCAGCAACCATCGGTGCCGGCGCTATCGCACAGCACTGCCACATGCCGGGTTATGCAAAGAGCCCCCACGCCGAACTCGTCGCTTTTGCCGATCCAGTGGCGGCCCGTCACAGGGAGATCACGAAACTCTTCCCCACCGCCAGGGGATACAAGAGTCATGAGGAGATGTTCGCCAACGAACGCCTGGATGTCGTGAGCATTTGCACGCCCAACAAGTACCACGCCCAGCATGTCTTCGCAGCCCTGAACGCGGGCTGCCACGTGCTGTGTGAGAAGCCTATGGCAACCACCCTTCGGGATGCCCGCAAGATGCACGCGGCGGCAAAGACTGCGCGTAAGAAGCTGATGATTGGGTTCACCCACCGGACATTTACGGGTACCAGGAAGTGCAAGGAGCTGTTGGCCAAACGCGCACTCGGCAAACCATTCATGCTCCGCGTACGCTTCGCGCACGGGGGACCGCTGCCCGGATGGGCCAAAGACGACTGGTTCTACCGCGAAGACCTGGCGGCCGGCGGCGCTATGCTTGATATGGGTATCCACGCCATCGACCTCGCCCTCTGGCTCATGGGGCCCGTCAAAGCGGTCACGGCAAAAACGGCCACCATCGTCAAACCTATCGAGGTTGACGACAATGCCGTCATGATCCTCGAGTTCGCCAGCGGCGCCCTGGGCTACATCGAAGTCGGCTGGACCAGCAAGCCGGGTTTCACCGGACTCGAGCTATACGGTACGAAGGGTTCCGTTATCTGCGACTATAATAACGGCCTCCAAATGTGCGGTGGAAAAGCCTCCGCGGGGGAGGACAGCGTGCTGGAATGGACGATGCTGGACCCCAAACCCGCTGTGGGCGGCTGGCCCGCCGAAATGGTCGAGTGGATCGACATCGTGCGCGGGAAACAACGCCTGACGATGACCGCCCAGGACGGCATCAACGCGCTGGCTGTTGCGCTTGCGGCATACAAATCGAGTAAGGGCGGACGCCGCGTGGCAGTAAGATAGAGTGAACTGCCTGCGACCCCGCGTCACAGGAATTAACTTCGGAGACGTGCATGAGCGCCAAGGGAATGTGGAAGTGTTTGATTCTAGTTGCAGTCGCGGGCCTGTTTGGATGCGTCACGAGCCCTATATACCGGCCGGGGCAGGAATTCCGCACCGTCAACGCCGCCGAATACGAAATCGCCGTGCAGAAGAACGGCCGCGTGGATGTCCTTCTGCGGTCCGGACAGGTCCTCCTCGCGAATGCGCAGCCAATGGTCTGGTACGCCGATGAGGCAAAGCCCGAAGCACTGCCTATCATGGGGCGCTATACCCTGCGCGAGCAGGTCAACGACCGCCTCGGGCAAGGACAGGGCATCGCATTCACTCGCAAGGAGTGTGAATGGGCCATTCGGGTATATCCGGATAAGCCTTTCTTCACATGCCAGGTGGCGTTCGTCAATACGACCAAAAAACCAATCAAGATCCGGGCGCTGAGTCCGTGGTTTCTCGGGGAAGAGAACAACGGCGCCCTGTCAATGGGGCCAGACCGGGATGCAACAGTCGTGCTGCAGAATCTCTCGCCATTTCCAGGCCCGCCGCAGCCATCCTCCGTTGCGAAGGGCGCCGGAGAGGGCCTCTGGTATCTCGCCGCCTTCAACCCCGTTTCGCGGCAGACGCTGGTCGCTGGTTTTCTAACATCCGACACCGGCTATGGCACCGTGACTCTCGGGAAGACCGCGAAGGCAAAGGACCCTCTATTCAATCAGTTCAGTGCCACCTGCTTCTACGATCCGCCGGTCGAAGTCCCGCCGGGCGGCAAGGTGCAATCTGAGGTGTTGTACATTGCGGTTTCCGAGAAGACGCCTCTTGCGGGTCTCGAACGCTACGGGCATGCCGTCGCCGCCGTGAACGAAATACCTCTTCGAAAGCCTCCACTCCCCCACGGCACGACCGTTCTGTCGAAATCCCGCGGCCAGCTCTCCGAACATGCCGTGCTCACGGAAATGGCCGTTATGGAGAATGACCTCCTGCGCTACGGATGGAACAACGTCGCCATCGGCGACGGGTGGGCCTCCGCGCCGGGTGTCTGGGAACCGGATGCCGAGGCATTTCCCCGGGGATTTGCGACCCTCGTGCAGGAAATTCACGCGCGCGGAATGACGGCAAGCCTGTTCATCAATCCCTTTGTGGTCCTGCCAGAATCCCCCCTCGTTGCCAGCCATCCCGAATGGCTGGCCCCAGTCGCGCAATGGGCAGCCCCGCTTCTGCCGGCAAATGCCCGCATCCTCGATGTTACCGTTCCCGAAGCCGATGCCTACGTGCGTGACCTTTTCACAAAGATCAGCACCACGTGGGGATTTGACGGGATCGAAGGGGTGAACGTGCCCTACGGGATTCTTGCCGCGGAATCCTACACCGATACCACCCTCACACGGCTCGATGTATTACGCGTTGCCCTGTCGGCGATCAGGCAGGGTATGGGGCCGGGAAAGACCATCGCCGCCACCGGCGCCCAGCCGGCGCTGCATGTCCGCGCCGAGGTCATGGGCATAGGCAATACGGTCGCGCCCCTGTGGCAAGGCAACCCCGAGTATCCCGGTTGCCGGGAAGCTGTGGATGCCGCCGCCCTGCGCTATTTCTTCTCACCATACCTGTATGCGCCGTCCATGGGGGCAGCCTACTTCGACACCCCCCAATTGGCGTCTCGCTGGCCCGAACTCGAGGTCTCCGCCCTCACTACCGAACAAAGCATCGCATGGCTTACCTCGATGGCCATAAACGGCGGGGTCATGAAGGTCGGAAACGGATTCGCGGAATTGAGCGAGGGGCGAAAGGCAATTCTCAAGAAACTTCTGCCAACCCTGCCCTGGACTGCCCATCCCCTCGATGTCTTCGACAACAGTCCCCCGCGCGTATGGTCGGCCCAGTTGCGCACCAAGGTTGGCGAATGGTTCTTCGCGGCAGTGTTTAACTGGTCCTCGAGTGAAGAGCCTGCCGCAACGCTCTACATGGGTGAACTCGGCATGGGCCCGCAGAATGTCTACACGGTCTATGACTTCTGGAACGACCGGTTCTTCGGCCTCGCCCAGGGACAGCTCAACGTGCAGGCGCCGCCTGGAAGCGTGAGGCTCCTGGGTTTCCGGCTCTTTGAGAAGCGTCCTACGTTCGTTGCATCCACAAGCCATTTCACTCAGGGAGCCCTCGATACGACTGCCCTCGAATGGGACGCAGCCAAACGGGAATTGCGCGGCGAGGCAAAGGCCATTCCGAATACGGACTACGGCTTGCGCATTCTTGTACCCCAACCCTATTCCGTATCCGAGGTCGCGGTGTCCGGAGTTCAACCCGCCGTAGTCACCAAGGACGAGCTGCTCGAGGTCAACTTCCACAACGAAAATGCCACCGAGATTCGCTGGTACGTCCGGTTTTAGTCTATCCTGGCAGCGGACACGCCAGGGGCACGCCCACTCGCTCCGCTAACGGATGATCACCTCGCCGGGTTGCGACGGCACATCGGGGACACCACCGCCGAGACTATCCTGCCGGCGGGTGATTTCGCCCGCCGGAGCCTTGCGTTTCTCCGCCTCGGCCAGAAACTGCCGCGCTGCAGCGGCATTGCCTTGCGCCATCGACAAGTCGCACAGGGCTAACCAGGGAGCAAATTCATCGGGATACGCTTCCGTGGCCTGGCGCAGGTAATCGTAAGCACGCTTGCCCTGCCGCAACTGAAGCGACAGAATGCCCAGCGAAACCAACGGAGTCCGGACACCCCCCATGCCAGCCGGCACCGAAAGAAGATAGTGTTCCGCCGCGTCCCATTCACCCCGGCTCGCGCATAGTTGGGCCAACTGCGCCCAGGATTGCGCGTGTTGCTCATCGGGCCCCGGCGGCGCGGGGCGCCCCGATAAGAACATATCCGCCTGCCCCATACGGGCACGCACAAAACCAAGCAAGACCCACGCGGACGCGCTCGCGTTCTCATGCGCCAGCACGTTCTCGAGCAGATAGGACGCCTGCAGCGGCCGATTCCGGACTATTAGCGATTGGGCCGCCATAAGACGGGCCTCAAGACTCCCCGGTTCGCTGGACTGAAGCTCTTGGGCCCTTCCCTCCAACGCACGCACCTGTTGCAGCGCTGTCTGGACCGCCTTCAGTTCCTCCCCATACCGCGTGGGGCCGTCTTCCACTTCCTTGACGGCCGTCGAAAGGGCCTGAACGGCTTCCTCGAACCGCCCGGCTCGCGCCAAAGCCGAGCCGTACGCAGACCACCCCGCAGGCGGAAGGTGCCCGAGCTTCCGCGCATAATCGAAGAGGTCTAACGCACGCAGAAGAGCGCCCTGGTCATCCTGGCTCGCAGCCTCCTCCAGCAGCAATTGGGCGGCCTCCAGCACGCACCCAAGGTTTGTGTCGTCTTTCCGGAGCGACAACAGAAACGACTCAAGGGCTGCATCACCATCGTTCGATTCCTTGTGCGCAATCCCCAGCACGTAGAGAGCCTCTGCGGAAAGCGCATCCTTCGGCAGGCTCCCAAGAATCGCGCGGCCCTCAGCCAGGTGTTCCCCGGCGGCTGCGCGCACCTCGGACGCCTCAGACTCGTAGCCATTCTCCTGCAGCACTGCCGCTTCGCTGAGTTGCCGCCTCGCCGCCGCAAGATATGCGACGCCCACGCGCTCCTTGGGAACGATCTCCCCCGGCGCCTTACTGGCGGCATCCCGCCAGAGCGCAATCTCGCTCTGCCACGTCGTGGTCCGCGCAAAGACTCCGATGCCCGAGAACAGCAATAGACCAGCACATACCAAGCCCGCGCCTGTGCGGACCCCCGGCTGCTCAGGGAGTTGGGCGAACGCCCACGGCACCAGCCAGACCAGTCCGGCAAGCGCAAAGTACAACATCCTATCGGTCAGGAAATCCTCGGCCCGGGCCGTCAGGCTCGCACCCGCCAGCGCAAGGGCAAACCAGGCAACTGCCGCCCCCCCGGCCCAGCGCCATCGTATCGCCGAAATGGCCCCTGCAAGCCCAATACAGATTACGATAGCAGCGGCCACGCCGCTGAGCGCCGTCAATCCCCAGGGCGTGGGATAGACGCTCAATCCGAACGGCCACACCGCACGCACCGCGACATTCCCGATAGCAGCAATTGCCGTTGCCGTAGACTCGTTAAAGGCCTCAAATCCTGAATATCCCCCGGCAACCAGGAAGACCACCCCGAGCATCGCCAAGACCGCGAAGTAAGACAGCACCGGGAAGAGCCGGTGCCGGAAAGCCCGGCAATCATTTACCGAAGCATCCACGAGGATGATGAGCACGGGCAGACACCACGCCCCATACCAGGAGCCGAATGCGCATGCGCAGGCAACGAGGGCAAGGCCCAAGCATCCCATTCTCAAGCCCTTCGGATTTCGCGTGGCCTGCACATACAACAGCGTTGAAACAAGCGCCCAAAATGTCCCGAAGAGCGGGCCGCGGCCAAAAACAGATGCAACCGCCTCAACATTGACGGGGTGCAAGACAAACACTAGACCCGCAATCAGGGTCACCGCTTCGGTCACGCGTTCCCCCAGGAGACGGCGGCACAGGAGATACACCAGCACTCCGTTCAGCAAATGCAGCAGGAGATTTACGATCCGGAAGGCCGCGGCGTTTCCAGGCGCTATTTCACCGTTCATGGCGAGCGACAACAATGTCAGCGGAGCTGGAGCGCCTGCCTCGACACCCTCGGTCCATCGAGCCGCGCTCCCCAGCGCACCGCCGCCGGTCAGTAATTCGGTCTCCCCTGCATGAAATGGAACGGCGAAGACTGAAACGTAGGCGATAAGGCCCGCGATGACGATAAGGAAACACGCGGCCCACACCATGGCCTTATCAAGGCCTTGTTGACCTTTCAGCACAGGTTCCGCCAGCCGCTGGTCGAGTTCCTCATGCCCTGTGCTATCGAGGACTTCGTTCACGCTATCCCGGCTCGATTCGTGCGATTCTTCCGTCACGCGGGGCTCCCATACGCCTTAAAGAGACTCTGTCACAGTAAGAAAGTCCAATCATAGCACGTGCACGAAAAGCTTCAAAAGGCAGC
>CAZFOG010000182.1:0-4068 GCA_964520685.1 uncultured Nitrospiraceae bacterium
TTCCGCCATCGCACCTCTCCTCCGTCTCGTGCCACGGCGGGATTGTCTCAATAAAGGGGAAAACGCGGAAGATGCACTTCACCGGACGATTACAATTCATCGATGTCTGGAAAAGTCCTGACGCTGGGCGTCAGTACGGCATCAGGGTGATCCCCACGCAGATCTTCTTTGATGCCTCCGGCAAGGAGCGATTCCGCCACGAGGGTTTCATGAGCAAAGAGGACATCCTCTCCAAATGGAAGGAGTTGGGAGTCACTTTTTCGGAGCAAGAGCAGGGAGCCCAGTAAATGACGATGGCGAATACAACATGATTCCATCCTCGGTCAAGAAGAAGGAATGTTATGAGTGATTCACCGCATTCATCACCGGCGACGGATACGCCGCGGCTGCCCGATACGGAACTGGAGAATCGGGCGGTGCGGCCCCCGGTCCTTAGGAGAGTTCTTCTCGCTCTGGCTCTGGTGGGGGTGATATTGGGTTCGGCGGCATACACGGTCTATGCCATCGCAAGCATACCGCGATGTGCTTGTCGACTGCGGTCGAGAGACAGTAGCCCCGCTGCTAAAGCACGGGCTCGCCCGAAACTGCGTGGTCTCGGGAACGAAGAAACGCCAGAAGCGATGAGCGGGCCGGCTCAAACGGCTGGCCTTCCCCGGCTGGTGGACTTTGGTTCGGACAAGTGCATCCCCTGCAAGATGATGGCCCCGGTTCTCGACGACCTGAAGAGTGAATACAAAGGGAGATTGGAAGTCGAGTTCGTTGATGTGGGAAAAGACCCTGCAGCAAGCGAAAAATGCGGCGTGCAGTCGATTCCGACTCAAGTCTTTTACGATGCAGACGGCAACGAGCTGTACAGACACGAGGGCTTCTATGCCAAATCAGACATAGTGGCCAGACTGCGCCAGCTCGACGTGAACTTGGAAGACAAAAAGGATACAGAACATGAATAGAACGGTAACGTTAATGTTCCTTGCGATTGGTTTCGTATGCTTCAATGCGACTAGTGAAGAGCTTAACCAAGGCAAGAATCTTGTTGAACTCTATCCCAGTTTGACCAGCGGCGCGCTGTCGTTTGCCACTTTGGGAGAGCTTCCGGACGGGGTGTTGCTCAAGGCCGGCGAGATGGCTGTGACGAGCGCGGAGCTGGACGACAAGCTGGAGGTCGCCGAAGCCCCTGTGCGTGATCAGCTTGCGAAGAATAAGCTATTTCTTTTGGAGAACCTCGCCACAGGCAAGCTTCTACTGCAAGAGGCACAGGCAGCAGATGCAGAAAACCAAGCCCCTGGAGCCTCAGATAGGGATCTCATTCAGAAGTATCTGGAGACTGTGGTCGCCGAGGTGGAAGTCACGGATGAAGAGGTGGCCCGTTTCTACGAAGAGAACAAAGATATGGTCGGGGGCGCGACTCTCGAACAAGTCAAGGACCAGCTGGAAGATTACGTTCTGAGCCAGAAGAAGCAGGACGCCGTAAACGAGCACATCCGGACCATGGGGCAGCGGATGAACATTGTCCTCGCTGCGGGTTGGGTCAAAGATCAGGCCAAACTGGCTCTGGATAATCTGGTAGACAAAGCCCGAGGCAGCGGAAAGCCTTCGTTAATCGACTTCGGGTCCACGGGCTGCCGTCCCTGTGACATGATGGCCCCCATCCTTGATACGCTCAAGGCAAAATACGCCACAAAACTGAACGTCCTGTTTATCCACGTCCAAGAGGAACAGATACTGGCGTCACGTTATGGAATCCAGTCGATTCCCGTGCAGATCTTCTTTGACAAGAACGGCAAAGAAGTCTTCCGGCACACGGGCTTCTATCCACAGGTAGAGATCGAAAAGCAACTCAAGGAAATGGGAGTCGAATAAGCATGCAGGAATTGTTTACCACACTGACTCAAGCGGTCGAAGGCAGCGCAGCCGTGGCCATTGCGGCATCCTTTGTTTGGGGTGTCCTCAGCATTGTCCTGAGTCCCTGCCACCTGGCCAGCATCCCGCTCATCATCGGCTTTATCGACGAACAAGGCCGCATCAGCACGCGGCGCGCTTTCTGGATATCCACGCTGTTTGCGCTCGGTATCCTGATCACCATCGGCCTTATTGGAGCAATCACGGCTGCCGCGGGCCGTATGATGGGCGATGTCGGGCGCTACGGAAACTACTTCGTCGCCTTCATCTTCTTCCTGGTCGGTCTGCACTTGCTCGACGTGATTCCCATGCCATGGTCGGGGCCCGGTCAAGTCGGCATGAAGCGCAAGGGTGCGCTAGCCGCCTTTGTTCTCGGATTGGTTTTCGGGGTCGCACTGGGCCCCTGCACCTTTGCCTACATGGCGCCGATGCTGGGCGTTACGTTCAAACTGGCTTCCACGAATCTCGCCTATGGCGTGTTTTTGCTGTTGATGTACGGCGTGGGTCACTGCTCGGTGATCGTCTTCGCGGGTACGTTCACCGAGGTTATCCAGAGATACCTGAACTGGAACGAACGCAGCAAGGGGTCCGTTCTCCTGAAGAAGATATGCGGAGTCCTCGTGATCCTCGGCGGGCTATGGATGGTCTACACGGCCCCATGATGTTAAGAGCAACGTTACGCGCAATCTATGTGAAACCCCGGTGGTCACCATTTGCATATTTGGTTGGGGTCGTGGTTCTGTCGCTCACGACGCTGGCATCGTGCAACGTTCGCGAGACCGTGCTGGCTGTGCAACCGGCTCCCGTGGAAGCCGGAGCGCGGGACGGCCCGGCGTCGGTATCGGAAACCGCGCAGGCCCCCGCATCGCTGCCTGACGGCCCCGCAAAGGTCATCGTCTATTATTTCCACGGGACGGTTAGGTGTCAGACCTGTCTGGATATTGAGCAGCACGCGCGCGAGACCGTCTTCGAGACTTATTTCGTCGATTTGATGGAAGGTTCCATGGAATGGCGGTCGGTCAACTATGAAGTGCCCGAGAATCGGCATTACTCGAACAATTTTACCCTGCCCTATCCTTCACTGGTCGTCGTCCGCGAACAAGCTGGCTACGCCGCGGATTGGAAGCTTCTGGGCAAGACTTGGGAATTGGTCAGTGATTCCGCGGCCTTGAGGGACTACGTGCGGGCTGAACTAGGCGCGATCCTGGCCGACTGGTAAGACTCGGACAATTGACGGCGCTGTTTTCCGGCGCTTGACAGAACATTCTTTTGCCGCTATAATTCGTTATCTGGCGAATTAAGGAACAGTGCGATGCGCGAGTTTATGGACATCACCAAGGCCCTGGCCGACGAAAGCCGCGTGCGTGCGCTAATGGCCCTGAAGGACGGCGAGCTTTGTGTCTGCCAAATCATCGAGTTGCTCGAACTAGCACCGTCGACGGTGTCCAAGCACATGGCCATCTTGCGCCAGGCACGGCTTGTCGAAACCCGAAAAGAAGGACGCTGGATCTATTACCGGCGCGCCGACTCGGCTGGGAATCCCTATCTTGTGGACACACTGGCTTGGATCGATCAGTGCCTTGAGAACAACCCAGCCGTCTGTGCGGATCGCAAGAAGCTGAAGGCTATCCTGCAAGTCGCCCCAGAGGAAATCTGTAAGCGTCAGACCAATTGTGCTTAGGAAACGAGAATTTCGATGTGCAAATCCGATTTCTCCATTTCGAAGGGTGCCCTCATAGCCAGTCGGCATTTGACGTTCTCAGGACCGTGCTGAGTGAAGAAGGCATCACGGAACCTGGAAATCACGAACGCTGAACGAGCGTCCCAAGAGCGTTTTCCGGATCCGCCAAGTATTCAGATAGATGTTCTCGATATCTTAGTATTACGCAGGAATGACAGGCCGTCATTTGCGTGACGAGTCTAACAAGGGGAAGTGGCCCCAGGTGGTGCACCTCCCGCGGAAATGATCCGGACCGCCATGCGAATGGACAAAGCGGTATGCGCGCAGGAGCGAGGAATCCGATGAGAGCAACTGTTCAGGTCAATGCGGGAGTATGCGGCTTTCACACATTGGCCCGCGCCCAGAGTGATGACAGCCAACATGTGTGCTTCAACATCGAAACTGACTGCGGAAAGATAGAAGCACTGGGTAGCCGACTCCAAGAGCTC
>CAZFOG010000182.1:4078-12261 GCA_964520685.1 uncultured Nitrospiraceae bacterium
CGGCAACCACCGAGAGCATCCTTCTGTCATTGACTCGAGAAGTGCTTCCCGGCTGTTGTGCCGGGTGTGCGGTGCCGGTCGGTCTCTTCAAGGCCATGCAGATTGCCGCGGGTCTAGCGTTGCCGAAAAACATTCACATTACCTTGACCAAGGAGTAATTGGGTATGGTCGAAAAAGTGAAGGTTCTCTTCCTGTGTACCGGCAATTCCTGTCGCAGCCAGATGGCGGAGGGCTGGGCACGCCACCTTAAGAGCGATGAAATCGAGCCGTATTCGGCGGGTATCGAAAAACACGGGCTCAATCCTAACGCTGTGCAAGTCATGGCAGAAGTGGGCGTCGATATCAGCAGCCAGCGTTCCAAGCTTGTCGAGGAGCTTTCCTCTCAAGATTTTGACTACGTGGTGACCGTGTGCGGTCATGCCAACGAGAACTGCCCATTCTTTCCCGGCAGAGCCATGGTTGTTCACGTGGGCTTCGACGACCCGCCCAAGCTGGCCGCAACCGCCAAGACCGAGGAAGAGGCGCTCGAGCACTACCGGCGCGTGCGCGACAAAATCCGGGCGTTCATTGAGACCTTGCCTGGTGGACTGAATAGGAACGGGACTTCCTGAGACCTACGACAAAGTTGGGGTTTTATGGAGCAAGCCATAGCAACACCACCAAAAGGAGAATCGGACAATGAGCCAGACAAGCGAGACGGGTGAACCGAGGACAAACATGGAGCAATTGAAAAAGGATGCCGCGGCGTGCGGGCCGGGATGTAACTGCAGCGCGGGCGCATCCGGCCGGGGACGCTGGGTTCTTGGCGCCATTGTCATCGTGGTTGCCGGCATTCTTGTCGCGCGGGCAGTAATGAAAGACAGCGGGGTTCAGGCTCAAAGCGCCAGCTCGGAATTTGCCCTGACGCAAAGCGCCGGGGCCGCAGGCGCGGATGTGAACGCCCCAGGACCAGAATCGAAGGGGGCGGTAGAAACCAATGGAACGGATGATTTGGAGGAGACCGCCGTGTCCGCACCGCTGCAGGACGTTGAAGCCCCCAAAACGAATGGACCGGTTGTTTGCGGCGAGTTGATCCAGTCGCTGGGCGATCTGAACCAGAAGGCGCTGGACAAGGATGGGGTTTTCGTTTTCCTCGCGGGGCAGGACGCCTCCAAGAACCGCGAGATTGCTGCCGTTGTCAAGAAGGGCGCCGCTACTTTGCGGGGGCGCAACATCAAAATGGGAACCTTCACTCTCGAATCTGGCTCCAGCGAATTCACGAACTTGTCACAACAAGTGTCTCCTCCTTGTGTCCTCGCCATAGCCAAGGGGCGTGGAGCCTCTGCCGTCAGCGATGACATCACCGAAGCCAAACTAATGCAGGCGTTCGTCGCGGCGGCCAATGCCGGCGGCGGGTGTGGCCCTTCAGGATGCGGTCCAGTAGGTTGCGGCTGAGGAGACAAGCATGCTGGAAACGATCACACAAGCCTTGCAGAACGGCAGTTCCAGCGTTTTGGCGCTCCCTCTTGCGTTTGCGCTGGGTCTGGTCAGCGCGCTGGCCAGCGCATGCTGCACCCTGCCCGCCATGGGCATGCTGGTTGCCTATTCCGGAACCCGGCAAGCCAAAGATCGACGTTCAACAGTCCTGTCGGCACTCTGGTTTCTGCTGGGCGCAACGTTGGCTCTGGTCATCATGGGCCTTGTCGCCGGTTTGGTGGGCCAGGCGGCGCAAGCGTTTCTCGGCAGGTATTGGAAACTGTTCGCCGGTGTCGTGGCGGTGCTCGTGGGTGTCGGAACGCTTAAACTGTTTCCGATGCCAACGTTCGCTAAAGGCACAGGCAAGGATAGGGGTTTGGCGGACCGGGGCGGAGTCCATGCGGCATTGGGCGGTTTGTTCCTCGGAGGCGGCGTGGCAGCCTGTTCCCTTCCGTGCAACCCTGGGATTTTCATCGTGCTGGGAGCCAGTGTGCTTATGGGCCAGGTCGTGTGGAGCATGATTCTCATGGCGGCATTCGCAATCGGCTTCAGCGTCCCACTGGCAGCAATACTCTTTGGGATTTCATTTGGCAAGGCCTCCATCAAGGCAGGCAAAGCCGATACGGCGATTCGAACGCTGGCGGGGGCCGCGCTTTGCGTGGCGGGGCTGTATCTGCTGGGGACATTCTAAACAACATGAAGGAAAGTAAAGGACATGCAGAGACTTGAGGTATTCGACCCACCGATGTGCTGTTCATCGGGTGTGTGCGGTCCCAGTGTGGACAAGAGGCTGGTGAGATTCAGCGCGGCGCTGGACTGGTTGAAATCCCAGGGCGTCGAGGTTGCGCGTTATAGCCCGACACAACAGTACGACGCCTTTGTAAGCAACCTCATCGTTGTAGAAACCGTCAATGAGCTCGGCTCGGACTGTTTGCCGCTGATTCTGGTGAACGGTGAGGTGGTCAGCATGGGCGGCTATCCGGAACGAGTGGAATTGGCGGCCATGGCCAGCGTCGAAAGAGAGGGCCTTGTATGAATACCCAATTCGACTCCATCCACGAACTAATTCAGAAGGCTCCGCGTTTTCTGTTTTTCACCGGCAAGGGCGGTGTCGGCAAGACTACGCTATCCTGCGCCACTGCGGTAGCGCTGGCCGACCAGGGCAAGCGCGTGCTGCTGGTCAGCACGGATCCAGCGTCCAATCTCGCGCACGTCTTCGAGACCGAAATCGGCGAGCGGACGCCCACGCCGATCGAGGGCGTTCCCAATCTGGCCGCGTTGAATATCGATCCGGAAGCCGCCGCGCAGTCTTATCGGGATCGAATCGTCGAACCGGCGCGTGGCGTAATGCCCGCCGATGTCGTGCGCCGCATGGAAGAGGAACTCTCGGGGGCCTGCACGACGGAGATCGCCGCGTTCGACGAGTTCACGGCTTTGCTTACGGACGGCGATGCGACCGCTGGCTCCGACCACATCGTCTTCGACACCGCCCCCACGGGCCACACGTTGCGCCTCCTTTCGCTTCCCAGCGCTTGGACAGACTTCCTCGACTCCAATCAGAGCGGCGCGTCTTGCCTGGGCCCGCTGGCTGGACTGGAAAAGCAGCGCCGGCAGTACCAGGCTGCGGTCGAAACTTTGGCTGACGCTTCGCGCACGACTATCGTTCTGGTCAGCCGGCCGCAGACGGCGGCGCTGAAGGAAGCCGAGCGCACCAGCGGCGAATTGGGTGCGCTCGGGATCGCCAACCAGCGCCTGGCCCTGAACGGTCTGATGCCTGTATCAGTGAGCGACGACCCGCTCGCCCACGCCATGCGCGAACGCGATCGGCGCGCCTTGGAACGCATTCCAGCGGCATTGCGGGACCTGCCGCGCGATGAAATCGAACTCCAGCCGATCAGCCTGACCGGCGTCGCTTCGCTGCGGGCTTTGCTTGACGGTGACGATGGGGCACGCCCAGACGCCGCATCGGAGTCAACCCCGCCCTCCCTTTCGGCCCCCTCCCTGGTCAAATTGGTCGACGAGATCGAGGCCGACGGCCACGGGTTGGTGATGGTCATGGGCAAGGGCGGCGTCGGAAAGACGACGGTCGCCGCGGCTGTTGCCGTCGAACTGGCGGCGCGCGGACACGCGGTCCATTTGACCACCACCGATCCTGCCGCGCACCTGGCGGACACGGTCGTGGCCGATATCGAGCGTCTTCAGGTCAGCCGAATCGACCCCAAGGTCGAGACGGAACGTTATCGCCAACACCTGCTCGAGACGAAGGGCAAGGGCCTGGACGCAAGCGGCATCGCCTTGCTGGAAGAGGATTTGCGCTCGCCCTGCACGGAGGAAATCGCCGTTTTTCAGGCGTTTTCGAAGGTCATCCGCGAGGCGCAGCGGAAGTTCGTCGTGGTCGACACCGCGCCAACTGGCCACACGCTGCTGCTGCTCGACGCAACAGGGTCGTACCATCGCGACATCATGCGCCACGCGAAAGACGGGAACAACGTAGTCACACCGATGATGCGTCTGCAGGACCCGAAACAGACGAAGATGCTGATCGTGACGTTACCCGAAACCACGCCGGTCCTGGAGGCCGCCGCGTTGCAGAACGACCTGCGCCGGGCCGGCATCGAACCCTGGGCTTGGGTCATCAACGCTTCTCTGGCGGTCGACGGACCGCGTGAACCGTTGCTGGTTGCCCGCGCCAGCTTCGAGATCGCTCAGATCCGCAAAGTGCAATCCGAGTTGTCCCGCCGCGTCGCCCTTGCGCCTTGGCTGATTGACGAGCCGACCGGGGCGACGGGATTGCGACGCCTTATGGCAGATTGTGCCGCGCTGGTTCAGGAGGTGGATTGATGAACTCCCTGTGGATATCGCTCCAGTTTTTCTTGCTGATCCTGGCCGAGTTGACCGTGCTGTTTCTGGCGATCAGCACCTTGGTTGGCTTGGTTTTTGAGTATGTCTCGGACGAAACAGTCCGGCGCTGGTTGGCCCGCAAGGGCTGGCTTGGGAATGTCATGGGAGCGGTTATCGGAGCCGTCACCCCATTCTGTTCGTGTTCGACGATTCCCATGACCGTCGGCTTTCTGCGGGCTGGCGTGCCCTTTGGCGCCACCATGTCGTTCGTGCTGGCCTCGCCGCTTCTGAATCCGATCATTCTGACGATGTTTCTTGCCTTGTTGGGCTGGAAAGCCTGTCTGGCTTATGGAGTCGTGACATTCGTCGCATCCGTCCTGGCGGGAATCGTGCTCGAAGCGACCGGCTTCGCGAAGGAAGTCCGAAATGTCCGGGTCAGCGGTGGCGCGCACGAAAAGGAGAAACTGCCCACATTCAGAGGCAAGCTGCGCCGCGCCTTTGCCGGCGCCTGGGGCGATTTTCGCGGTGTGTTGCTGTTCCTGATTATAGGTGTGGCTATCGGGGCGGCAGTCTATGGGTATGTCCCCAGCGATTTTGTCGTGCGTGTTGCGGGACCGGGCAATCCCATCGCGATCCCCGTGGCGGCACTGATCGGGGTTCCCCTCTATGTGCGGGCCGAGACAGTCATTCCGATCGGCGTGGCGCTCACACAGAAAGGGATGAGCCTGGGCGCGGTTATCGCCTTGGTGGTCGGCGGCGCGGGCATGAGCATTCCCGAAATGAGCATGTTGGCGAGCATCTTCAAGGTTCGTCTGGTCGGCGTGTTTGTGGGGGTGGTGTTCGCAACGGCGGTCATAGCCGGATTCGTTTTCAACGCAATGTGAGGAAAGGAGACTGAACGATGAGTGACTCAGAAAAAAAGGGACTGTTCTCGAAGATCTTTGGCGGAGGCAAATCGTGCTGTTGCAACATACGCATTGAGGAAGTACCCGAAGAAGAGGTGCAAAAGAAAGTTGAGCAAGGCAAAATGCCTTGCTGTGGCGGTTCTTCCCCTACGCTACCAGATGATGATCGCAACGAGAAATGACTCCCGCGACCTAGGCAACATGGCCGTTGGTCGAGCCCAGGTTTTCAAGAGGTTGTGGGGCGCTTCTCGCCAGGGATTATACCACATGACTTGGTGAAGGTCTGTGTGCCCAAATGTGTGAGGGCAACCGCAGACATCGCGATAACGGAAGGAAGGGAAAACGTCATGAAGGAAACAGGTTGTGAAAGCATGGCGGACCGAAAGATGTCTAGCCCCTTTGAGCGCTATCTAACGCTATGGGTAGGGCTCTGTATTGTAAGCGGCATCATTCTCGGCAAGATTGCGCCGGGTCTCGCGCGAACTCTTGACGGCATGGCGATCTATGTGAAAGGCGCTCCCGTCGTTTCCATCCCCATCGCGGTCTGCCTGTTCTTCATGATGTATCCCATCATGGTAAAGATCGATTTCGCTAGCGTCGTTAAGGCCGGCAAGAGCGGAAAGCCCGTGTTGTTGACGCTCTTTGTCAATTGGTGCATCAAGCCGTTCACGATGTACGGCCTTGGCCTCCTTTTCCTTGGCGTATTGTTCAGAGGCTTGATCGGCGCCGAAGCGACCGACCTTGTGAAGATGCCTTTCGGCCTCGATCTAGCTCTTGGCGCGAGCCACGGAGCGGGCACAGTCGTCATGCACGAAGGCGTTAAGATGCTGGAAGTTCCGCTCTGGCGGAGTTATTTCGCCGGCTGCATCCTGCTGGGTATCGCGCCCTGCACGGCCATGGTGCTGGTCTGGGGGTTTCTTGCACGTGGTAACGACGGTTTGACGCTCGTCATGGTCGCCATTAACTCTCTGACCATGCTCGTGCTCTATGGTGTGCTGGGCGGTTTCCTGCTGGGCGTCGGCAAACTGCCCGTGCCGTGGCAGGCGCTTCTGTTGTCTATCGCAATCTATGTCGCCCTGCCGCTGGTTGCTGGTTACCTCTCGCGCAAGTGGATCATCGCGGCAAAGGGGGAGAAATGGTTCAATGAGAGATTCTTACATGTGCTGACGCCCGTCACGATTATCGCTTTGCTGACGACGCTCGTGCTTCTCTTCTCCTTCAAGGGAGACACGATTCTGTCCAATCCCTTGACCATTGTCTGGATAGCCATCCCACTGTTCATCCAGACGATGCTGATCTTTGGCATCGGATATTGGTTTGCGCATGCCCTGAAACTGACCTACGAAGACGCCGCTCCCGCAGCCATGATCGGCGCCTCCAACCATTTCGAGGTTGCCATTGCCACGGCCACAATGCTCTTCGGGCTTTCCAGCGGCGCAGCCTTGGCCACAGTGGTCGGTGTGCTGATTGAGGTGCCGGTCATGCTGATGCTCGTGCGCATCTGCCTCAAGACCAAGAACCGGTTCAGGCACGCGGCTCAGGCGGCCTGATAGGTGGGAGCACCATCAGGCCGTGGTATGGATTCATGGGCTGCTGTGCACAATCAGTCACATCCGTTTACTGTCGCGACTCCTGATGGCGCCGCCGCGTTGTCGTTTTAAACGAACTGTGCCTGGGGGATGAGGATGGGGAGTTTCATTGAGCACTTCGCTGCTTATCCTAATCTCCGATCGAGGTCTTTACTCATACGGATCGGCCAGGAAGCATCCGTTCAGCCGCGAACCAGGAACAGCACACCAAACACAACGAGTACGGTTTCTATCATCATCACAAAGAACCGCCGGGAAATGCGGTCAACGATACGCTTTCCAATATACGACCCGGCGACCATAACGGGGCAGACGATCAGTCCTACCACTACGGCTTGCTGGGAGAAGACGCCCGACACGCCATAGGTCGCCATTTTCGTCACGTGCATTATGGCCGTTCCGAGGGCTTCGGTGCCGATATAGGCGCCACGCGTTAAGCCAAAGGCAAGGAAGAACGGGGCGAGAAACGGGCCTGCGCTGCCGAAATAGGCGGATACGACACCGAAAACACCACCAATTCCCGCGAACCGATGGACGGGAAAACTCACTTTGGACTGCGGACTGAGACGGCGCCACACGACGGATGCAAGAAGGAACAATCCCAGTGCGCGAACCAAGAACGTTTCCTGGCTTCGCGAGAACAGCATCGAACCCAACACAGCGGCAGGTACGGCCCCGGCAGCAAACCAGGCGACAACGTCAAGGCGCAGCTCTTTGCGGTTCAGCACAACACGGCTCAGGTTTCCAACAAACTGGGCGAGGGTATACGCGGGAACCGCATCCCGCACACCGATCAATGCGATTAGCACCGGCAGAAAGAGGATGCCGCCCCCGGTGCCCGTGACCGCCGCCATGGTAGAGGCCGCGAACGCTGAGGAAACCAACAAAAGCATTTGCGGGAAAGACAAACTCATGAAAATTCATCCGCGTACGCCGGGCATCGAGCACAAGCGCTGACGCACTATCTATCAAATACTACTCCAGTTGGGCAAGCTCTCGCGACAGGTGACAAGTAGTCATAGTTGCCACAAGAACGCATCTGATGCTACCCGCCCATCGCCTTCCCTCGCCAACAGGCATGGCGACAGGTTGCGTCGGGGTGTTTTTTTGCGGTGGAGTGTGCGTTGGATGTCGCGGAGTTGTAGTTGTAGTTGGTGTTTTCTGCGGGTGAGTGCGCGTATCCGGCGGGCGGTAAGGGGTTGTGTCATGCTGTTCGGAAGTGGCGCCATGTTTATAAACCTTCCGTGTGTGTCACTACGCCCGCGTAGAAACTCCAGCTCGAGCAAGGTCTACAGTTGGCGGGATTTGGTGAAGGCGCGGAGGCCGAGGATGACGATGGCGGAAACAACAAGCCCGGCGGCGAACGGCCCGAGCTCTTGAATGACACGGCCGT
>CAZFOG010000183.1:0-12250 GCA_964520685.1 uncultured Nitrospiraceae bacterium
GCGCGGTTCTGGGTGGATTCGAGTCGGACGGGGGGATAGAATAGCGCCCAAATTGTCTTGCGGGGGGAAACCGGTGTCATCAGACTCCCCGGAATATGGAAGGAAAGAATCCGTGCAACGCGTCGCCATTATCGGATTGGGCCCCATCGGAAACCGTCATGCTGACTGCTACCGCGCAATTCCCGGTTGTGAACTCGTGGGCGTCTGCGATCGAATCGCGGAGCGGGCGGATGGCGCTTCCGCCAGGACGGGCGCGCCCGCTTATTACGATGCCCGGGAGATGCTGCAGAAGGCCAGGCCCGACATCTGTGCCGTGACAACGGGCGGGTACGAGTATGCGAGCGATCACTACGAGCCCACGATGCAGGCCATCGAGGCCGGGTGTCACGTGCTCGGCGAGAAGCCCATCTCGAACGATATCGCCCATGCCGAAGAGATGGTGGCGGCCGCGCGCAAAAAGGGTGTGTGCTATGGCATCAATCTGAACCACCGCTTTACCATGCTGACGCGCGTCGCGAAGGAGTGGGTGGACAGCGGAAGACTGGGACACCTGCTATTCGTCAACATGGCCATGTGGATCAAGAATCCGGCGGAGAGTTCGCCGTGGTTTCAGATCAAGGCCTTGCATCCCCACACGGTGGACGTGATGCGGCATTTTTGCGGCGATATCGAGGCGGTGCAGTGTTTTGTCACAAAGGCGCCCGGCCGCAGCATCTGGACCACTGCCCACTTCAATATGAAATTCGTCAATGGCGCTGTTGGCGGGCTTACGGGAAGCTACGACATCGAGCGTGGTCATCCTATGGAACGATGCGAAGTTGCGGGCACGGGAGGACGTTTCGTGCTCGAGGACATGTTCTCCGAATTGACCTTCTACCCTGCGGGTAGCATGGAGAAGACCGTCATCACAAATACCGCATTCGGCGCAGTGCCCGAAAAGCGCTTCGAGGACACCTTCATGAACCGCATCCGCCGCTTTGTCGAACAGGTGGAGGCGGGCGCGGCGCCGGACGAGATCGAAGGCTCGGGCGCCGAAGGTCTCGCCGCGCAGAAAGTGCTCGCGGCGGCTATCGAGTCCGTCGAGCAGGGGACGGTGGTCAGGGTGGGGTAAGTTCCGCATTGTAGCATTCAATGGAGCAGAATGCAGGCGCGTTTGTGGGTCCGGATTCAGACCGTGGCGAATGGCATTTCTGACGAAGGGCATGCATTTGTTCGGGATTCCTGAGTGCTCGCGTGGGTTCGAGAATGGGCGTTTGGGCGACTGACAATCCTCGAATGCCAGACCCATAGTCAGCAGTGATTGCGGGAATTGGTCGGATGATCAGGCACTTGTTCAGCCGGTCAAAACAACGCGGAGCGGGTCGCTTTGGGAAAACCGGAAGAGAGCTAGGAAAGCCAGGCGCGCTATGATCTCGATACGGCACATGCAATGTTGGTGTCCGGGCGTTACCTTTACGTGTTCTTCTGTTCTCAGCAGGGCATTGAAAAGGCACTTAAAGCGGTCATAGTGCATCGCACCGGCAATTTCCCGCCGCGAGTGCACAGTCTTTTGCGGCTTGCTGAGCACGCGGGCATTTAGTTAGATTCCAATCTCGAAGAATTCCTGGGCGATCTGTCGAATTACTATATTCAGACGCGGTATCCAGGGGAACTTGAGTTGTCTGGCGCAGAGCTTACGAAAGAGACGGCCTAAGGTGTTTTCCGCAGAACGGAGGAGGTGGCGCAATGGCTGTTCTCGATGCTGACGTGAAACGGCGCGCGCTGGCGGCGCAAAAAACACGGGCACGCTTGGGAACGGTTCGTGCTGTTTATGTGTTTGGGTCGCATGTGGATGGCTCGGCGAATGAATGGAGCGACATCGATGTGGCGGCTTTCATGGATGGGATCGATGACTGGGATGTTCAACGTCGTGCCCGCGCGATGACCGAAGTCCAGCGGGAGGCGGGCCTGGAAATCGAGGCACATATTTTCCCTGACACCGCCCGTCGCCATCCCCAAAGTGGCAGCTTTGCTGAGCACATCCTGAAGCACGGTGTCCGCATCGACGAGCCTGAATAAGCGGATCGCCAGCAGTGATGTAATAGTGCCCTCTTCGAAGCCCCCTATTTCTCGAGTTCTACCCAGTCAAACAGGCGGTTATCGAGGTCATAGGCTTCCATACGCAAGGACTTGCCGTTAATCAGGACATAGCAGTAGTGGTGACCACGGTAGACCTTCGCCGAAAGGGGGGTGCGCACGGGCGCGGCGTTCTCGAGGCCGCCACCACCACCGCCGGTGATCATGTAGACGACGCCTTTCCCTGCCGGTACGGCCTTCCCGTTCTTGAGCGGCCAGGTGCGTTCGTACGTATGGATGTGCCCGGACCAGACGATATCCACACCATATTTCTCATAGAGCGGCACGAGCCTGCGGGCATTCAGGTCGCCCATGACGGAGCGGGTCTTGTAGGTATCGCCATAGTCGTTCTCGTCCGACGAATAGGGCGGTTTGTGCATCATCACGATCTTCCAGGCTGCCTTACTCCGGCGGAGCTGTGTTTCGAGCCAACGGTAATCTTCCCACGATTCCTTGAACGACTTCTGGGAATCAAGCAGGAAGACGGACAGGTTGCCGTAGTCGAATTGATAGCGGTATTCGGGGTCCGGCAAGGTGAAGTAGTCGTAGAAATGCTGGGCGTTGTTTTCATGGTTGCCCAGAATGGGCACCAGGGGCACCCGCGTGTTCAGGGGTTCCATGTTCGGGAAGAAGTGGCCGGTCCAGTGACCCTTTTCCCTCCCGTCGCTCACGAGGTCGCCTCCCAGCAACGTGAAGGCGGGCCGCTGCGCATAGGCGAACTCCGCCAGGCGCCGCACCACGTCCGGATTGGACTGGGTGTCGCAGAACACGACGAAACCGAAGGCTGCGTGCCGCTCGACGGCCGTGCCGAAGGTATAGACATCGCTTTGGACCTCGTTTCCTGACGCGTCGCGCGATACCACCTGATAGAAGTACGGCATGCCGGCATCCAGGCCGCTCAGCGTTACATGGTGAAGCGTATGCATGCCTTCAGAGCCGGCGGTCTTTTCGAGGGGCACATCGACTCCCCACCGCACCTGTGACGTGGCCGGAACGTCGGTTTCCCACCGCACCACGATGCTGTCCGTCGTGGGATAGTTGAGATAGGGCTTTACGAGCAGGTCCAGTCCGGCGGCCTGCATGCCGCCTCCCAGCAGAATGCCCATCACCAGAAAAATGCCAATGCCGGAATACGCTTTGTTTTGCACGCCAGATTCTCCTTCTCAACTTGGACTTTCCGCACAACACCACAGCGCGCAGAGCCGGGCCACATTGCCTGCGGACCTGCGCACTAGAAGAGTCATCCTTCAGGAAGGACCCGTCAGCAACCGGAGCCGCGGCGGCATGCCTGCCGGGGGCCGCGTACCTGATGCATCGCTCTGCACTCTACCCCACCTTCCCTAACACAACTTCCCGGCCAGATTATTCAGCGCTTCGACTCCGCGTTCGATGGTGGCATCGTCGGCGGCAAAGCTCAGGCGGAAATGGGTCTTCCGTTCGCTGAACACGCTTCCGGGGATGACGAGGATATTGTTCTCGATGGCTTTGGCCACGAAGGCATCGCCGTCGCCGCCGGGGGCCTCGGGGAAGATGTAAAACGCGCCGCCCGGCTTCACGACATTGAATGCTTGCGAAAGCCCCCCGTAGATGAGGTCGCGCTTGTGTTTGTACGCCGCGATTTTTTCAACAGGATCGGTGCGCAGCGCGGTCACGGCGGCCTTCTGGGCGAAAGACGGCGCACACACGAAGGTGTATTGCTGGAGGGTGTTCATCTGCTGAATGATGTCGGCCGGGCCGGCGGCAAATCCCACACGCCACCCGGTCATTGCGGCCATCTTCGAGAATCCGTTGAGGACAAGCAGATTCTCGTACATGCCCGCCATCGAAGCGGGGGGATCGTCGTAAAAGAACTGCTCGTAAATTTCGTCGGAAATCGCGAGGATGCCGTGTTTCGCGGCAACGCCGGCAAGTGCCTTCAGTTCTGCTTCGTTGAGGGTGACACCGGTAGGGTTGCAGGGCGAATTGACGATGAGCAGCTTGGTTTTGTCCGTGATGGCGGCCTCGACGTCTTCGGGCTTGAGCTTGAAATCGGGATAGGTACTGACAGGTCTGCAGACGCCTCCCAGCAGGTTTACCAGATGTTTGTACATGACGAAATAGGGGTCGGCAAAAATGACTTCGTCACCGGGATTGATCGTGGCGAGGAGCGCCAGGAACAGGCCGCCCGAGACGCCCGATGTGATCATGACGTTCTCCAGCGGTGTCCCGAAGCGGCGCTGATAATACACGGAAGCTTCCTCGCGGAGTTCATCGAGCCCCCACGTCTGGGTGTACTTATTCAAACCGGCCCGAATGGCGGCGATGGCATCTGCTTTGATGGCGTCGTCGACGTCAAAGTCGGGCTGGCCAATGCTCAAATTGATAGGATTCTCGAGATTGGCCGCCAGGGCGAAAACTTTTCGGATTCCGCTGGCGTCAATGCGGCTGGTGCGCTCGGCAAGAAAACTCATGGTTCCTCCTTCGTAGCCGTGGGAGATGGGGCGGGTGATAGGTCACGTCTCCTCCGGACGGCGTTGCATTCGCATATTGTATCGCATCACGAAATGGGTCTCAATGAAGCGGGCCCAGCCCAGCCTGTAGGGCGAGATATATGCGTTCGTATACATCCCCCGGTCTGTGCGGAGGTTCTTCGCGTTATCCGGCGATTTGGGCCGGGCTCCCCTCTTGATGCGGTTGAATTGCTGCGCTATGATAGATGCCCTAATCAGGATATCGGTCCTTGGGGGAAGGAAGTAGAGGTGGCATGGGTTCCTCGTACAATGGTAAAACCAGACGCAACGCGTGGCGGTTTTTTGAACAGTTTGTTACTCACCCGAAGGAAGTGGGCGCGTTTGCAGCAAGTTCAAAACACCTGGCCAGCGCGGTGACCGATGCAGCAGGTGTATCGAATGCCAACGTAGTGGTTGAGTTCGGCGCGGGAACCGGCACGATCACGCAGGTGCTGTGCGGAAAGTTGCGCGAAGGGGCTACCTTTTTTGCCCTTGAGATCAACCCGGATTTCGTCGAATTGTGCCGCAGGAGCCTGCCCGAGGTCGAGATCATCGAAGGCTCGGCGGAGAATACCGTGAAGTACTTGCGGGAGCACGGCAAGACCGAATGCGACAGCATCGTGTCGGGTTTGCCGTGGGCTGCGTTTGAAGAAGAGCTGCAGGATCGGTTGCTCGACGCGACGCTGGACGCGCTTCGGCCCGGGGGGCGGTTCGCGACGTATATGTATTTGAGCAGCGTACTGTTGCCTTCGGGCCGCCGATTCAAAAGGAAGCTGGATACCCGGTTCTCAAAGGTCGGGAAATCCCGTGTGTGCTGGAAGAATCTTCCGCCGGCAATCGTGTACTGGGGCGAGAAATAGGGCGAAGAGCGCACTCGTCGCGATCTCCGGACGGGGGCCGGTTTTTTCTCGTCACGCATCCCGTGTGAGTCGCCGTGTTGCACGCTTAGTGTAAGGAGCAGACCATGAGCAAATCAGCCTTGATGGTATGGGGCGGGTGGGACGGTCACGAGCCGTGCCAATGTGTCGAAAAGGTTGCGCCCGTTCTGCAGGCGGAAGGCTTTGACGTCCGCATTTCCGAATCCCTGGACGTGTATGCCGATGCCAGGACGATGCGCGCGCTCAGCCTGATTGTGCCCTGCTGGACGATGGGCGAAATCTCTCCGGAACAGGAAAAAGGTCTGCTCGAAGCTGTCAAGAGCGGTGTCGGTATTGCCGGATGGCATGGCGGCATGTGCGACTCATTCCGCAACAATACGGCATACCAGTTCATGACCGGGGGGCAGTGGGTCGAGCATCCCGGGGGCATCGTCGACTACGCCGTTCACCTCATTAAACTGGCGGATCCGATTGTTGCAGGACTGAGCGATTTTGGGATGAACTCGGCGGAATTACACGCAATCACTTGCTACTCGAACGAGGTGCTCGCAACGACCACATTTACGGGCGAGGTGTATCCGTGGCTTGCCGGGTGCGTGATGCCGGTCGTGTGGAAACGCACATACGGAGCAGGGCGGGTATTCTATAGTTCGCTGGGTCATGTGGCGGCGGATTTTGATGTGCCGGAAGTGATGGAGATTATGAAGCGCGGATGCCTGTGGGCGGCGCGATAAGGGAGCGAGGCATGGAGCCGGTTAAGGTGGGGGTGATCGGGTGCGGAAACATCTCGGGCATCTATTTCAGGAATGGGGCCTTGTTCAACAGCACCGAGATTGTGGCTTGTGCGGATCTCGTGCCGGAGCGCGCAAAGGCCAGCGCGGAAGAATTCTCGATCCCGAAAGCCTGCTCGGTAGCCGAACTGCTCGCGGACTCTGAAATCGAGCTCGTGCTCAATTTGACCATCCCCAAGGCGCATGGTCCCCTGGGGCTCGACGCGCTCGAAGCGGGCAAGTGCGTCCACACGGAGAAACCGCTCGCGGTGACGCGTGAGGATGGCCGGCGCATGGTTGCCCTGGCGAAGGAAAAGGGCGTGCTTCTGGGAGCAGCCCCCGATACGTTCATGGGGGCGGGGCTGCAGACGTGCCGGAAGCTTATTGATGACGGATGGATCGGCGAGCCGGTTGCCGCCACGGCCTTCATGCAATGCCATGGGAACGAACACTGGCACCCGGACCCCGGTTTCTTCTACCAGCCGGGGGGCGGTCCGATGTTCGACATGGGGCCCTATTACATCACCGCGCTTGTGTCGCTCATGGGGCCCATCAAGCAGGTAAGCGGCGTGACGCGGACAGCGTTCTCCGAGCGCCTGATCACGAGCGAGCCCCGTTACGGCGAGGTTATCAGGGTGAACACGGCGACCCACGTCGCGGGCGCCATGGAATTTGCCAACGGAGCGGTGGCTACGATGGTAATGAGCTTCGATGTCTGGGGGCATCATCTGCCCTGCATCGAAATCCACGGCACGGAAGGCTCCTTGAGCGTCCCCGATCCCAACGGATTTGGGGGTGTCGTCCAAGTGTGCCGCCCGCGCACCCGCGAATGGGAGACCGTGCCGCTGACGCATCAGTATGCCGAGAATGCGCGCGGAATCGGGCCGGCGGACATGGCGTGCGCGTTGCGAACCGGCCGCAGGCACCGTGCAAACGAGGCGCTGGCCTATCATGTGCTCGACGTGATGCACGCGTTTCAGGATTCGAGCGACAAGGGGGCTCACGTGACTCTCGAGAGCACCTGCGAACGGCCGGCCTCGTTGCCCATGAATCCGCGCCGGGGCGACATCGACGTGCAGTGGGGAGCTCAGTGCTCTGTGGGCGTCACGGAAGGGACTGCATGAGGAGTTGTTTTCGCCGGGCTTTGAGCTTCGCAGGGCCGCCCCGCGGCAGCGTTACCAAGGTCTTCCGTTAATGTCTACAGGCGGTCCAGGCCACGAACGGCCGGTAAGGGGAAGCACCATCGTCTCTTCCTGCCAAGTGGCGTCGCCGTCGTCTTGCGCGAAGCTTACGGGACCATCGATGCGTTCCCATCCCAATCGCTGGTAGTAGCGGAGAAGGTGGGCCGAGCAGAAGAGGAACCCGAACTCGAGGCCCAGGGTCTCCCGCATGAACTCGTGTGCGCGCAGCATGGCCGCCTTGGCGTGCCCCTTACCCTGGAACTCCGGGGGCGACATCACTGAGCCAATTCCCCCGACGCGGGCGGGTTCCTCATTGGCGCTGATGGTGCGTTGGGTGATCGCCGCATGGGCCGCGAGGACACCGTCCACACGCACCAGAATTCGCCAATCCGGCCGCGCCCAGTCGTATTTTTCTTCCGCGTCACCGAAGAGTTCGCGAGTCCATTGCTCCAGGGTTTCGCGGTCTTCCGGGCGCACGTCCCCGTCTGCGATGATCTCGATCTGGCGCTCCATAGTTCCTTTCCAACAGTCTCAAACCACGGCGAAAGCAGGGTACCCTTCCCAAAGCGGGCCGGTCAAGTCGCGGAGCGGCCAGAGCCGGTACGCGTGTCTTGATCCTTCAAGCAGTAAGGACGGAGCCCTCGTTGTATGCGAGGGCCCGATTGTTCGGCAGTCTGTTTTCTATTGCCCGGTGGCGATGAGCGTCATGCGCTGGGCAAGGTCGGTCAGGTAGGCTTCGTCGCCTCCTGCGACTTCCGACGTGCAGAACCCGGCATATCCAATTTCGGCAAGGGCCTTGCGCACCTCGGGCCAGTCAATTTCACCCTCGCGCAAAGGTTTCCAATCCTTGTCCGCGCGCGAGTAGTCCTTGAGGTGAATCCGGTTGATGCGCGGACCAAGAGTGCGGATCCAGTCCTGGGGATAGCCGTACTTGACGATGTTGCCGACGTCGAAGTACGCCTTGAGGAAGGGGCTCTCGAAGTCGTCGACGTAGCGGGCAAACTCGAGAGGGCTCAGCAGAAAATCGTTCCAGACGTTTTCGACGGCAATCACCACGCCCAGTTCTTCCGCCAGGGGCAACACTTTGCGGATATTCATCTGGGAGCGTTCGTAGGCTTCGCCATAGCGCACTTGAGCGGTCACCTTGGCCGGCACAAGCAGCACGTTGTCGATGTCCATGGCCTTGGCGCACCGCAACGCGTTTTCGAATGCAGTCAGTCCTTTTGCGACCACGGCCTCGTCCGGATCTGAGAACAGGGCCGACCATCCGCCGTATGTGAGACTGTGGATCACGATCCCCGCTTCGCGCGCTTCGTCTGCCTGCTTCCGGGCGGCGTCGAAGTCTTCCATTGGAAATCCCTCGATGCCGTCCAGCCCGCAACGTTTTGCCATCTCGAACTTTTCCTTGTCCGGCAGCTCTTTTGGCAGCATATTGATGATAACCGCGATCGGAAGTTTCGGATACTCTTGGGCTGCGGCGGTTCTCGACCCCGCTGCCGTCAGTATGCCGGCCGCGCCCGCCGCCAGGGCCGTGTGTTTCACAAATTCCCGCCGTGAGACCGTTTTATTGCGCATCAGACAAGAACTCCTTTTGCATGCTTTGCGAAGCTGACATTTTCCGGGGTAAGCGTAATCGCACCGACGCTCGGGATCAAGTTTGATGAGGCGGCATGTCGCCTAATCCAGGAGTTTTCCGGCCAGGATGAGATCGAGCCAGTGGCCGTGGCACAACATGGCCTTGTGTTTGAGGCCCTCCTGTTCGAAGCCGCATTTGCGGAGCACGGCCTGGCTGGCGAAGTTGTCGGTGGCGACGCAGGCATCCAGCCGCACGAATCCCAACTCGTCGCGGCAGTACCGCTCGAGGGCGCGGAGGGCGTCCGTTGCGAAGCCCTTGCCCATTTCCGACACGCGGATCCAGTAGCCCACCTCGCCTTTGGGTGAATACGCGCTGACGTGATGAAGGCCAATCATGCCCACGAAGCGCCCGGATGCACCGTCGAATACCGCCAAGTGCAGGCCGTTGCCCGACTCATGCTGATGCCGGGCACTTCGCACGAAGGACACCACGTCCTCGAGGTTTTCACTACTCCAGGGCATGAACGTGTAGAGCGCATCACGGGATTCATCGATGGCTTCGAGGAGAAGAGGCGCCATGCCTTCGACGACGGGACGCAGCACGCATTTCGAGCCCTTCAGTTCCGTGATGGCGAGAAATTTCTCATCGTAGGGCATGGGATGTCCTCCCGCTGGAATGCCACGTCGTGACTCTCTCTATCGGAACACGCGTTCCGGGCCGGGTGCATGCGGACGAAACCATTTGCGCATGTTACCACCTGTGCGAGGACATGTCCTGTGCGCGTGCCAGCTGGCTGCGTGAGCGGGCCACTGTCTGCACGCGCGTCAGCGTCATGGGAATCTCCTGGTCGTAATAGCGCGCGCCCGGTCCGGTAATGCGAAAGCGCGCCGCGGAACGCGGGGGAAGCTCGGAGAATGCCCGAACCGCGTCAAACAGCTCGAGGGGCGGGTAGTTCACGACGAGCCCGTTGGCGGCGTTCTCGGGGACAATCCGTCTGCGCTCCGTCGCCCCGCCCGCAAGCTCGAACTCGATGAACAGAGGGGGGATGCGGAGCAAGGTCTTCATGGCCTGGCCATCCGGGGTGAGTTTGAACTGGAAAGCGGCGAGTAGCATATCCTCGTGGGCGGACAAGTCAATCCACTGGTCGAACCGGATAGTTTGTTCGCTGGATGGAAGGGGTTTCATACTCAAGGGAATTGCGCGGCGAACGAGTAACAGCAGCTTGGTATCGGTTTCCACATCCACGAGCCGGTAGTTTTTGAGCAATCCATGCCACGTTCTGGGCACATCGAACGGCAGGCATCGTTCGTCAAAGCCTTCCCACTTCAGGAGCAGAAACAGGGGCGCAGTTTCTCCCCCGAAATGCTGAGCCAGACGCTTGTCCAGGTAGGCCGTATAGGCCGCATACGTTTGCACGCTCGGGTTGGGGCGCCAGGGAATTGCGTTCGCGGGGCAGTACGCAATTTCCCAGGGCAGCACATCCATCGTCCCGCTGTTTTCCTCAACGAGTTCGAGCCAGGGGCCGGGCAGGCGCAGGCCGGAGGCGTTCTCCGCCGATTTCCCGGCAAGAATGCGCCGCGTTTCCGTGAGGTTCGCCATGGCTTTGACATTGGCAAAACCCTGTTTTCCTGAGAGCAGGTCGATGGCGCCTGCGTAGTACAGCGCGTTGCGTGCCGAGACGACCGGAGTCGCAAGGAGCACCGCGCCGAAAAACAGGAGACACGAGAATGCCAGGTCATTGAATCGGCGGCTGACGAGAATGAGAGCGCCAACAAGCCCGATATAGGGTGCGAAAAAGAAGAGGACGTGGCCGTCCTGGCGTTCAAACCCGTGTTTGAACAGGGCAAACAGGGTGGGGAAGAGAATGATGGCCGCCACCGATACGTCGGAGCGCATTCCCATCAGGACAACGCCTGCACAAATGAACGCGAGGACGCAGACGGCCCCCGCAATCAACTCGCTGCGAGGGCCCTCGAGGGCCATTGCAACCGCGTTGTAGCGCATGTACTCAAGCGTCATGAGCAGCCATGCCTGGAACGGGGTCCACGCGCCGAAAAAATACAGCCACAGCACGGCACTCACCAGCATGAGGGGCAAGAGAGAGCGCGGAAAGATGGTATAAAAACGGGTATGCCCGCTCATCAATCGTGCCAGCTCAGCCAGGCCAAGCATCGAAATGAGACACACCGCCAGGGTGGGCTTGATAAACAGGCAGATGCCCGCCAAAACACTCAGACACGGAAGGGTCAGGAGCCCCGCGCGGCCATGGCACACAGCCGTCGCCGCCCATACTGCGCCCACGATCACCAGATGCGACTCGTAGTGCAGTCCCAACAGCACGGAATACAGATACGCTCCCATGAAAAGCAGCACGGGCAGTATTCCTGAGATTCTCAGCGCAGCGTATGCGATGGCCAGGCCGAACAGGAGATGGACGAGCAGGCGGAATCCCGCGGCTGTCACAAGATTCGCCCCGATATCCATCGGATAAAGCAGAAAACCGAGCGGCCCGTAGGTGAATGTCACATCCGTGCCGTACTGGAGTCCGCTGTTGGGAAGAAAGTTCAGGGCGTAGTGCCACGAGGGATCGAGCCCGGATCGCAACGGCAGGTATCCCGCCGGAAACGTCAGAAACAGAAATACCAGCAAGGCGGGCAGCACGATCAGGAGCCGGAGTCCCTGTTTCGACTCCATGGTCTCGGGCGCTGCTTCCACTACGCTCATGCCTCGCCTCATTTCCTTATGCCTATGGGAGCAATCGGGTTATGGTCCGAAAGAAGCATGATAGCCGAACCGCGGCACCTTGGGCCAGTTTGGGTTTCTGCTTTTGGGTACCAGGCCCTTGATTGCGGACAGCAGCACATCCCCAGTTGTGGGGCTGTGTTCACTTCAACGCTCTGCCCGTTTGGCAAAGCACTTGTATTGGTAGTAGCCGCTGTTCTCTGCGGACATGGCGAAGTAAACAATATGGATGTTACCCTCGTGATCGGTACTAGCATCGGTGCGCCTGACACGCGTGCTAGAAGGGACAGTCAATAGTGCGTGCTTCTCAATGGGGTTGGAATCGTATCGCCGGACAATCGAAATCCGGTCGCGTTCTTTCAGTACGACCGACACACCACCGCCGGAGTCTGAGAATACGTGAAGGGGCTCGATGGCATTGTCTATGGCTTCCGGTTGTGAAAAGCGAGGGGCCTGTCGCGAACAGAGAAACGTTTCTTTTCCTGCAACTCCCCAAACG
>CAZFOG010000184.1:0-4574 GCA_964520685.1 uncultured Nitrospiraceae bacterium
CATTGATGCCGTCGCTCCGCTCCGCCCTCGGCCCTCCGGGCCGCCCCTGCGGGGATGGGCTCCATTACGTGACGGCATCACGAACAGGCGGTTCGCGGGCCACTAAGACACCGAACGGGGGACCGCAGGTTCCACCTTAAATCTGCTGTCCGTGGTTGAAGATTGGAGGTAGGCCACCGCCTGGAGGGACAGTTCATGCATCGCCACAATCGTCGTGCTTTCCTGAAACGTGCCGCTTCGAGCGGCGTTGCTGCCGGATTTGCCATTTCGGGCACGAAGGCCTCGGGGCGAGTGCTGGGGGCGAACAATCGCGTGCGTGTGGCCGTGGCCGGTATCAACGGCCGAGGCCAGGCGCACATACGGGCTTATGCGGAAATGGACGATGTCGAAGTCGCCTACCTCATCGACCCCGACAGCCGGCTGTTCGCTTCTCGCAGTGCGGCCGTCCAGAAGATGGCGGGTAACACGCCCCAATGCGTCCAGGACTTCCGCCACGTGCTCGACGATAAGACGCTCGATGCCGTCTCCATTGTGACACCCGACCATTGGCACGCACTCCAGGCCATCTGGGCTTGCCAGGCAGGTAAGGACGTGCATGTGGAGAAGCCGTGCAGTCGCACTATCCTCGAGGGCCGCAGAATCGTCGAAGCGGCTCGCAAATACGATCGCATCGTGCAGCACGGCACGCAACGGCGCTCTGATCCGAAGTGGATCAAGCTGACGGCCGACATCCGAGAAGGGAGATTCGGCAAACTGCTTTGCGCATATGTGCGTACCTACCGGCCGCGCACGAGCATTGGTGTCCGCAATCCGCAGCAACCGCCTGCGGAGTTGGACTACAACCTGTGGACGGGCCCCGCGCCCTCGCATCCCTACCGCACGAACCTCTTACACTACGAATGGCATTGGATCTGGGATTTCGGAACCGGCGAAATCGGAAATCTCGGCACACACCAGATGGACGTGGCACGGTGGGCCATGCCCACCGGCGCCGCGCCGCAGAGGGTTGTCAGTCTGGGCGGCCGATTTGGCTACCAAGACCAGGGCCAGACGCCCAACACCCAGTTGACCGCCTACGACTTCGGCGACATCAAGTTATTGTGCGAGCAACGCGGTCTGGTCGATCAGAAGGCTGTTAAGGTGACCGTCGACTTCCACACTGACCAAGGCGTGGTCAGGGAGGGAAAATTCTTCCCCGAGGGCGCCAACGCCGGCGAACCGATCCAAGACGCTCCAGTCGGTGGGTTCGCCGACCCGGGACAACGCCATTTCCGTAATTTTATCGACTGCGTTCGCAGTCGAAACCGGGACCAGCTCAATGGCGAGATCATCGAGGGGCATCGGTCCGCGCTGCTGGCCCACTTGGGCAACATCTCCTACCGCCTCGGTGAAGAGACGACCTTCAGCAACCAACCCGAGGCCTTCCGTGGCGACAAGCTGGCTGGCGATGCACTCGAGGACATGAAGCGGCACCTGGAAGACGCCGCGGGCGTCGAATTGGCCGACACCGTCTGTCGATTTGGCCGAAAGCTGCGATTCGACGCCGAGAGGGAAAGATTCATCGGAGATGCTGAGGCCGACGAAATGCTCACTCGGGCGTATCGCGTCCCATTCGTCATGCCGGAACAAGTGTGAAGAGCCGGACATCGAGAGCAGCCGGCACCGCAACGGGAGAACAACATGCGACACAGAAAGACCATTGCCCTGTTCGGGATGGTTCTAGCAACCGTGGCTGTCTCCGTGGCCGTTCGCGCTGCGGAGACATCGCTGCCCAACGCCAGGTCCGTCCCCGACATGCAGGTGCTGCCCCAGCCCTACGACCAGGCATCGTTCGAACACCGGGGGCGCGAACTGACCCAATATCATTTTGGTCCGCAACTTCGCCGCCCGTTCTGGTATCCCATCGTGGGCCCGGCTGGCCGTTCACTTACGCGCATGAACATGCCTGGCGATCCGGGGCGGTCGGAGACTCAGGCCGTTCAACCAACCGACCCCAACAAACCGGAAGACCCCTGCGGACACAGCCATCAGACCTCCGTATGGATCTCGCACAAGGATGTCAACGGCATCGACTTCTGGCGCGACGGCGGACCGATTGCCGGTCAGATTGTCCATCAAACACGTCGTGAGGGGCTTCAATACCAGGACGGTCCGCCGGCAGCCTCGCTGCTCTCGCTGAACCACTGGAACGGTCCCGATGGCAAGACCTTGATGATCGAACGTCGCCGCGCAACCGTCTCCTCGGAGGAGGATGGCTCGTGGTGGATGATTATTGATCTGAAATTCGAAGCCCCGCCCGGCGGCCGGGTGATCCTGGGGAAGACCCCTTTCGGACCGATCGGCATCCGCGTAGCCAAAACGATCAGCGTAAGCGACGGAGGCGGTCGGATTCTCAACAGCAATAATCAACGCGATGAAGCCGGCGTCTTTCACAAGCCGGCCCGCTGGGTCGATTACAGTGGTCCGAGCACTGACGAGCAGACTGCCGGTATCACACTGATGGCCCATCCGGAGAACCCCGGCTATCCCGCACCGTTTCACGTGCGTGACAATGGTTGGATGGGCGCATGCCTCACGCTTGATGGTCCGGTCACCATCACTCCGGACGCGCCCGTTCGACTGCGCTTTGGCCTATGGGTTCACCCCGGCGTTCCGGATGCCCCGCAACTCGACCAGAAATGGCAAGTCTTTGCCAACCAGGAGCTGACACCGATGGAAGTGGATTCGGAACACGGAGGTAGATAGGGGAGGGACCTGGGAACAGACTACGTATTAGGCAGCGGCCCTGGCGCTTCCAAGATGGATCTCTCGCTCGCTGGGCTTACGAACTTCAGTTCGCACAGACGTCAGTGTGGAGAGGAACGACATTCACCAGCCGTGAAAACCGACGGCTCTTTTGGCAGCCCCGCTCCCCTCTTCGGGGGAGGTGGACTTAAGAAAACGGCCCTAATGTGGAGGCGGCTTCCATCTGCTTTGTTCGCGGTGATACGGCGGCATCTTCTTGAGAGATCAATGCCACAAGGAGTACATCCATGAATCACATCGATCGCCGTCAGTTTCTGGCAACCGCCGGACGTTCCGGTGCGGCCGTCGCAGCGGGCCACTGGTTCGGATCGGCCGCACTCGCCGCCGAGCCTCACGCGCAGCGGATCAAGATTGGCCAAATCGGCACCGGGCATGAACATGCTTCGGCGAAGATGGACACATTTCGGAAACTGAGCGACCACTATGAAGTGGTCGGGATTGTTGAGCCTGATCCCGAGTTGCGCAAGAGCCGGGCCAATCACGGGGCGTACCGCGACCTGACGTGGATGACTGAGGAGCAACTGCTCGATATCGAAGGGCTGCAGGCCGTGGCCGTCGAGGTCGATTCCGACGACAAACGCATCATGGACATTGCCGGGCGTTGCATCGACGCAGGCCTGCATATCCACCTGGACAAGCCGGGCGGAGAGTCCTTCAGCAAGTTCAAGACGGTGCTGGACGAGGCGAAGAGACGCGAACTGACGGTTCAATTGGGCTACATGTACCGGAACAATCTGGCGGTGCAATTCTGTCGTAAGGCGGTTCAGCAGGGCTGGCTGGGCCAGATTTTCGAGGTCCACTGTGTCATGAGCAAGTTCTCCGGCGTCGACTACCGGAAATACCTCTCCCAGTTTCGCGGGGGAACGATGTTCATCTATGCCTGCCACATGATTGATCTTGTGGTTGGTTTGTTGGGTAAGCCGGACCGGGTTGTCCCTTTTATGCGCCAAACGCGGTCGGACGCAGGCGAGATGTGCGATAACGGATTGGTTGTGCTGGAATACCCCAAGACGACGGCCACCATCCGCACCGCGTCGCTCGAAGTCGAAGGGTTCAAGCGGCGGCAACTCGTCGTTTGCGGCGACGAGGGGACGATCGACATTCGGCCACTCGAGACGTACGACATCCAGCCGACTCCGCCCCTCAGACTCCAGCTCGCCCTGTCCAAGGCGCACGATTCCTACAAAGAGGGGTATCAGGAAGTCACCTTCCCGCAAGTTCCCGCACGATACGACGATCAACTGATTGAACTGGCTCAGATCATCCGCGGCGAAGTCGAGAACCCCTACCCCATCGAACATGAGTTGATCGTTCAGGAGTGCCTTCTGGAAGCCTGTGGATATCCGCTGGACTGAGTCAATTGGCCGAGGGGCGGGGTGGGGATACCAAACATGGTTCGCTGTGCCCGTTTGTTATCAATCCGAATCCACGGTGGCACATTGCGTTCATTGTTTGATGTCTTTTCCCGTAGCTGCAGACGCCTGATATTGGTGCAGGCATTGGCGCAGCGATTCCAGTTCGGCTGTGGCATAGGCGCGCCGCTTTTCCTGAAAGTAGTTGTACTCGGCCTTTTCCGCGTCAGTCCACGTGTTGTGTTGCGTGTAGGAGCCGCAGAAGGGGACGAGCAAATCCAGCCAACAGGCGAAAGTGCGTTTTTCGTCTTCACTGGCCTTAACGTTGTAGTGGCCGGGTTCGAAATAATCCATTATTCTGCTCTTGCACGCCCCCGTGTGGTACGGCGGAAGCATCACGGCGCGGCTGCGGGGCTT
>CAZFOG010000184.1:4674-11978 GCA_964520685.1 uncultured Nitrospiraceae bacterium
GCGCGAGCGGGCACCTCGAAGCTGCAACTGCCGTCCGCCTCGATGTCGACCTCACCTAGAACATGCTTGACGTCCCAACTGCCGCTATTGAGCGAGATGGGCGTCTGACAGAGACCCGTTTCGCACTCGCCTCCGTTCCCCCCCTGGCCCATGCGGGCGACGCGGTACTCGAGCGCGACGACGCGGAGCTTCTTGGCCGTGCCTCGCGGGATGCCGGCAAGCCCCGGCCCATGATATACGTCCTGCAACGTGAATACCCCGCAGTTATCCCGCGGCCGGACGTTCGACGCGCGCACCGGGGGCGGCGTACGGGTCATAACAGGAATTGCCTGTCCGGTCGATTGCCAGTCATCAAACGCCAGCAGTTCACGGACTCCATCGGGCTTCATGTAATAGACGCCCAGGGGAGGATTGAACGGGCCGAAAGGCGGCAGGTACCCCTCTGGACAAAAAGAACAGAGATAGTTTTCCTCGTCGAACGCAAAGGGATGTGAGTACTGTGGGCCAAACTGTCCGAAAACGTCGATCTTGAAGTCGAGGTGGGGCTTGGACGGATCGGGCGGCTCGGGACGGATGAAGTCGGCGGACTTGCGCCCCGGGGTGCCGTCGAGTTTGGTGTTGACAAACTCAATGCCCTTACCCGCCTGGATGCCTCTGGAGAGGTCAATCAAGCCAAGCTTCCCCTTATAGATGGAGTGATGCCCGGCGATCAGGGCAATCGTTTTCCTAGAACCAGGGATGCCGTGCGCGTGGATGATCGACGCCGGGAACATGCTGTTGTTCCCGTAGTATTCCGTCTGGGCCGTGCCGTCTGGATTCATCGTAAACAGAGGATGAAGGAAAAGTGCGGTGCGGTCATTGTACTCCCAGCGGGTGAAAATGATTCGGCCGTCCTCCAGAACCTGGGGATTGCTGGTCATGAGTTGGTCGGCCGTCAGGCGGCGGATATTGCCGCCGTCGGCATCGCAGGTATAAATGTTCCCGCCGGCGCGGTGCCAGCAATCGCTAATATGCACGTCGCGCGTCGACGTGAAGACGACACGGCCATCCGGCAGGAATGCCGGCTCGCAATCCGCGACGGGCAGGGGTTTGTCGTCTTTCCAGAGGGGGAATGTGATTTGGGTCACTCGGCGCGTCGCCATATCCATCGTATAGAGGTAATAGGAGCCGGTATCGAAGGTGTCTCGCATGGAAAACACCAGCGTGCGAGCGTCCCAGGAGAGATTTGGGTAGCAGATCGCGCCTTCGGGCTTTTCAAGCAGCACCTCATTCTCGACCGAGCCGTTCTCGAGAATGGTCGCCATGCAGAGCTGCCCGCCCCGTTTGAATCCGAAGGTGTAATCGCGGATTTGCTCGTCCGGCAGATCGTATTTCCCGACGAGTCCCTGCATACAGCCGAATATGTAATGCTTGGCATAGATAAACCGGGTGGCCTTCTTGTGGAGAGCCTGAAGGCGCGCTTTGCGCCGTGCGGCGCAGGCGTCGAAATAGAGCGAGCGCCAGCATGGATCGCAAGCGGGAACCTTTCCATCGACAAGCCGATCCAGCCGCCCGCGCAGCGTGTTCAGCCCGGGCTCGTAGTCGGGAACCGCCCCTAACACGCCATGCACCGCGGAACGCTCTTTTTCATGGCCGCCAGACGACGTGAAGACGCGGGCAATGTCGAGCCCAAAATCCTGATAGAGCCAATCGCGTTCGAGGCGGTAACGCGGAAATGCGACATCCGGCGGATTCTTGACGTGGTAATCGTCAGGGCGGGTGTCATAGCAGGTAATTTCAGCGATCTGGATGTTCAGGTTCTTCCCGTCGCCTGCCGTCGGGAGTCCCAACTTGCGACACCAGGGGAGCTGCGACTCCGTCATCCAAGGTCCGGGGTAACGTTTCTGATACGAATCATTGACATACACCTTCAGGTAGCGCGTTGTGATCGGGGACCATTCCACGAAGGCGGAATTGGAGTTGGACGTTGCGGGCAACTCCCAATTTTCTGCGAGCGGCTGGATTTGCTCCCGGCCCTGCGCGTCGGTACAGGCGGAAACACTCACATTCTTCGCCATCACATAGACCCAGGCGTTGCGTGCCACGAAACGCATCCCTGAGACCGTTCTTTCCGTCCCCAAATCCAGCACAAAAGCGGCTGTTACCGGCGGCGCCGCTTTGGGCGGACAGACGCTCACGTCGTCGCCCGTACAGGTATCGTCCAGCAGACAAACGTAGGTGCCCAGGTCGCCGTCGATCATCCTTTCAGCCGCATACTCTTCTTGCGGCCATGCAAAACACTTCGCGTCGGTCCACACGGCAACCGGCCGGAACTCCGCCGCCGTCAGCGGGCAGGCGGACACTGCCAGCGACAGGATACTCATACCAAGCAATCCAAAACAGGACATAATTCGGCATTTCCTATAGGAGTGTGCCCACGACGGCCATGGGCAGTTCGTTGAGCATCGTAGAGACCCCCGCCGAGGTTTTCAATCTCGGGGAGTTTTAGCGACCAGCTGCTCATGAGGCTATTCGCCTTCCACGCAGGTGATGCAAATTGTATTGAGACTGCCATTCTGCGTGCTGGCAGCCCGAGGTTGCAGGGTCGTGGTTCTGTAGTGCTTTTGAGCCTGCGGGACAGTATGTCCCCGGTAAGTGGAAGGGTTCAAGCCGCGCCAGTTCGTGGTGTGCGGCGACGAAGGGACGCTCGACATTTGCCCGCTCGAGACTTACGACAGCCAGCCGCCTCAGCCGACTACGCTCCAGCTCGCTCTGTCCAAGGCCCGTGATTCCTACAAAGAGGGGTATCAGGAAGTCACCTACCCGGAAGTTCCCGCACGATACGACGATCAACGGATTGAACTGGCTCAGATCATCCGCGGCGAAATCGAGAGTCCCTACCCCATCGAACATGAGCGGATCGTTCAGGAGTGCCTTATGGAAGCCTGTGGATACCCACTGACCTGGGTCAATCCGCGAGGGCGCTCGCACTCGATTCTCGCCTCCGGTAGCCGTTACCGGGCGGAACGGAATCGATGCTCCTTCTCTATCCAGGAATGCAGGACGTGGTTACCGATGGCCAAGGTTAACGAGCCTCCCTGTACTTCACCTGACGCTTGCGATAGTATGACCTGCAGGTAATGCGGCAGCACCTGAAAGACGGGGTTCCATTTCTGAGAGAGCGGACAATGATGCGGCCCGATTCTAAAGAACCGAAGCGTCTTGATGACCTTTCTTTGCGGCATTTCGCTAAGATCTCATGGATTGCTGCTTTTGTTTTCTTGTTAGTTTGTTCGCGGGCGAATGCCCTCACTCTTCAGGAGATCGAGAGGGCATACGACGACAAAATGGAGACGTTGGGTGCGTATCAAGTGGAGTACTCGCTATTCATCGAGTTCAAGGAGTCCGGCGCCGTCACTTCGAGTCATACACATATTGAGCGGGTGCTTTCGAGTGGGGAGGGATACAGGATTGAACAACTCGCTGCAAGCAATCCGCAGACGTCACCGGTTTTCTTGAGGGTTCAAACGGACGACCGCCGACAATTCCGCGTTCTGCAATTCACAAATGCCGGAACTCCGGACATGGCGACAATAAGGCCTGCAGATGAGCCCCCGGCATTCTATAACGCCCTTGTATGTACGCCTCTTGGCCTTGCCGGCCTTCATGACAGTGCCCAGTGTGTAAACCTGGAAGGCCTCAGGCCCTTTATGAGCGACGTCCGGGCGCTTTCGCACGATTCGAAGACCGTGCTCATCAAAGACCCTGTGGTCCTGGACGGCGAAGAGGCGTATCTTCTCGAGTGGCCCGCCGGCGAGCTGCATCCCCAATTCCGGTTCTGGCTGTCAAAAACCATGAATCTTGCGCTTCTCAAATACGCTTACTTTTCCGAGGAGCAGGGGGAGTTCCTGCCGTGGATTGAGACACGAAACACGGATTTCGAGGAAGTTGCTCCCGGCCTTTTTCTCCTCCGCAAATCGGAGTTTCGCCGACGGGAAATGCGTGGATTGCCGGGGCTGGTGATGACCGTCGAAACCGTTTCGTATGCGTTCGAAGTCGTGACAAGTCCGCATGATTATCGCGTCGCGTTCCCTCAAGGGATACGAGTCGACAATCGGGCGCTTGGTTTGCGCTATACGCAGGGCCGATACGTGAGTCTCAAGAGTCTCATTTTCACGTTTAATGGTCTGTCCAAAGATACGGTCTCGTACGTTGCAGAGCTGTTCACCGGTGAGCAGCAAGGGGGAACCCAGCGCACACCGGCAGTAAGTGCGGTTCTCGTGGGAATTCCTCTTGCAGTCTGCTTATTGGTTCTTCTCTTGAGCGTGTTAAAGAGCAGAAGACGGGCGCGGTCAAGGCCAGAATGACGATTGATCGGGTCCCGCCGCTTTTCTTCGTTCCTGACCTTTCGGAGTTTCGTCCTTAATAGCTCCCATGTAATCTTGAGGCGCGCCCTGACGTCTGTCGTGCATAGCGCCCCAGTCGTGCAGGCCGCATAAAGCGTTGGCATCCCCGCGTTCAGCCGATTGCAGCAGCCTGGTTTGTTCATCAACGGGTTCGGCCGCTGCGGTTGGTCAGAAGACTTTTGATGTATAGATTGTTGAGTTGGTGGTTTGTGCGTTGGGCTTCTTTTCGGGTGCGTAGGTAACTTTTGACGTCCATACTGTTATTCGCGCGTACAACGCGTGTCACGCGTAAAGCACACCTCCTAAGAATCAAGAATTGGGACTGACCCAAGCGGTTACGAGGCCAAGTGAGCCTCAGTATAGGTATGCCGTCTGTGAGATGTGCGCCATCCACTATCGCAGCCTGGCCAATCAGGCCCGCTTCGTCGTGTTGAGGCAGTCACTCGAAGCGGAGCATGATGCCGGGAAGGGGCTCTGCTGCCGTGATCTCCTGACGCCCTGGCTTCCGGCCGAACGCTCTGAGGAACGGCAGTCGCGAAGGCAGCCGGGCATGGAGACAGCCGTCGCGCAGCATGACGGTGGCCGGGCGAAACGCCTATAATGCCTGCGAGAGAGCAGCCGAAGGGCGGGACACGCCAGCGGATGAAACCGGCCGCACTCACGAAGAGACTGGGGTGATGCCCCTTGCGACTGGCGTCGAGGCAACACACAGAGGGATACACCAATGATGGATTTCATTGCACTAGCATTGTCGCTCGCCGTCGTCATCCTCTCGGCAAGTACGGCATACGGACAGCAAGCCGGCGAAGGAGTTCGCCTCGAACATGCAACGATCGTAACCAGTCCGGACGAGCCATCTTTCATCCAGTATGGCATACAGGAGCTGGCCGGATATCTGAAGGAGTTGACAGGAGACGAGGTCCCCGTGGTTGCCTCGGCCGACAACACTACGGGCGTGCGGATCGTGGTGGGAACGGATTCGGTCAAGAAGCTCTTTCCCCAGAGTATCCCCGGCGAAGACCTCGGCGATGAGGGATACGTGCTCCGCACGGTATCTCAAGACGGCGCGCAGTGTGTCCTTGCCACTGGGTCCACCCCACGGGGGACGAAGATCGCCTTGGGGCTGCTCATGAAGAAGATTCAGTCCGACGGAATGTCGGCATTTGTGCCGGTTACGCTTGACGTGTCGGGCAAGCCCGCTTTTGCCAAACGGGGCATGCACTTCAACGGTTGGGCCATCAATTACCCGTACACGTTTCGGACCTGGACCGAAGAGGATTGGCAGAAGTACCTGGACATGCTGTCCTATCAGGGCGTGAATCTGTTCTATCTCTGGCCATTCATCGAGATTATGCCCGTTCCGCTTTCCCCCGAAGACGAGGCCTACTTGGAGGAGTGCCGGCGGGTCGTCGACTACGCGCAGAAGAAGCACGGGATGGAAGTATGGCTCATGCAGTGCACCAACCGCGTAGCCAAAGACCGTTGCGGTGTGGCCGACCCCAGACAGCGCCCCTACTGGAGACCTTCGCAGGAGGATCTCAACCCCGGCAATCCCGAACACTTCAAGGCCATCATGGCGTCGCGCGAGGCTATGTATCGCATCATCAACAACGCCGACGGAGTGTGCAACATCGACTCCGATCCCGGTTTCCTCGCCGAAGGCACGTTCGACGACTACAACAAGGTGCTGCTTGGGTGCCGGGCATTGCTTGATCGCCACAATCTCAACGGCAAACAGACCAAGCTCATCAACTGGATGCTCTGGGGTTGGGGACGCAAGGAGAAAATCCAGCTCGAAGGCCTGATGGACCATCAACGGCTCGCCCTGCGGGCCTTAATCGAGGGAGGCCCACTACCGTTGTGGCTGATCTCCGGGCAGTTTCCCGAGTATCTGCCCATGGTTCGCGACGAAGGGCTGATATCCAGAACCGTGTATCTCCCCTACGGCATCATCGAACGCGAGCCCGGCTATCCGGTTACCAATGTGGAGATCGACGCGGTCCGTGGAATGTTCAATGGTCCGGATGCGAAGTTTCCCGGCCTGGCCGGTATCATGGGCAACGTGCAGACACCCCTGCTCCAGTTTCCAAACCTGTTCTACTTCACATCATCAATGTGTGATTCGAATTACGCCAACGTTTCCGAAAGGGATGTTCTGTTGGAAGTGTCGGGGTATCTGTTTCCCGACCATCGACAACTCCTGGCCGATTGCTATCTGGCCTTGAAAGAAGACGAGCCGGCCAAGATTGAAGCACTTGTCGCCCAACTTGACAAGATCGTGCGGAACGATACACTCGGCCGGCCGGGCGTGTTCGGCCGCAAGCTCTTTCCCGATCACCGCATCGTGGCCAAAAGTCTGCTCCTGCAACTGCGAATGCGTGCGGCGTACAGGAGGCTTCTGGCAGGTGTGACGCCGGCCACACCGAAGGCGGAATGCGAGAAGCTGTTGTGCGACTACCTCGAGGCCTATCTTGCTTGGGACACGACCCATGGCTGGCACAATATCTTCGGCTGGCAAGCATGGCAGCTGGCCGCTTTCCCTTATGGCGCAATTGCCGGCGAACTGCGCAAGAACCTCCGTACCGACTCCGAGGTGGACAGCTTCTTCGCCCAAGTCGCCGAATCGTTGTCCAGCAAATACGACGCGGATATCGTCCAGCAGGGTTGCATCGAGCCGTTCAAGTCGGCCGTGCTTGCGCCAAAGTAAGAAGAGACTGAGGGGGAATGACGCACTCGCTCGAGACACAGGCCGCTATTCACTATCTTGCCCGTCGGCTGAGAGGCTCCTACGGAGAACGCGTCCGCTTGAGTTGGATTACTCGATATCCCAGTGGCTCGGTTGACACCGTTGTTTGCCACATCCCGTCTTCCACCGTACCTGACACGGGGCGCTCCGAGTGCATGGCATCCTTCGCCGGC
>CAZFOG010000184.1:11988-12216 GCA_964520685.1 uncultured Nitrospiraceae bacterium
AAAATCTCGAGCAATCCTCAGCCCGAGCCGCCTCGGCTGAGTACGAAGGCGCATTTCTCATCTTCACCTCGAACGTTTTTGCTCCAGCTCGTTTTCATCGTCCACGGATGAGCACCTCGACCCATGGTCCGCTGCCTCGAGAATCCCCAAAGCCCCGTGTATCCGCGTCCGTGTAGGTCCGTGTTTGTCCGTGTGGGTCCATGTGCGAGGGTATCGCCCGTCACACCC
>CAZFOG010000185.1:0-12213 GCA_964520685.1 uncultured Nitrospiraceae bacterium
CTCCGTACCGGCAAGGTCACCGTGCTGCTTGACGATCCGGAAGGCGGCGTGCGCGGGCCCGTGTACACCCACAGTTACTTCACCCTCACCGCACGGGGCCAGATCGCTGACGGACAAAACCGCGCCGTAAGCAACCTTCCCCCGCGCGCGATCGGAACCAGCGCAAGCAAACTCATGAGCAAAATTGACGGAAGCCACCACGAAGTGCGGCTTTCCAAACACGAAGTCAAACTTATCCGCTACTGGATCGAGGCCGCGGCAACCTATCCTGGCACCTACGCCGCTCTCGGAAGCGGCATGCTCGGTCATAATATGAACGAAACCGGAGGACTCGAGGAGCAGCAGGTCACCATCGACCAGGAATGGCCCAGTTCGAAGGCCGCGGCGGCTGCCATAGCCCAGCGGTGTTCTCCCTGTCACAATGACGAGGGGCGCTCCGTGCCACGGTTCCTCTCTGACAATCGCGGGCCAGGGAAATTTTCCCGCCATTTGGTGTTTAACCTCTCGCGTCCTGAGAAATCCGTCTTGCTTCTTGCTCCGCTCGCCTCCGAGGCCGGGGGATGGGGGACATGCCGAATGCTCGATGAGAACGGGAAGCCCGCAGAACCTGCCGGGGTGTTTGCAAGTACCCGGGATCCCGAATACCAAGCTATCCTGGCCATGCTCCTGGAAGGGAAGGATTACATCGAAAGAATCACCCGTTTTGACATGCAGGAGTTTCGCCCGTTGCCTTCCTATGTGCGTGAAATGAAACGATTTGGAATTCTCGACGACAGCGTCCAGCCCGGCGATGTCATCGATGTACACGCCACGGACCTCGCCTACTGGGAGTCCTTGTGGTGGAGGCCCCAGTCGTGAATAACGGGAACGAAAGTACGCCTTTCAGGGATAAACCTAAACCCTATGGAAATCACCCGATGCCTGCATTACTATCGTCTGAAATTCCTGCAAGCAGCAGAGATTCTTCGCTGCGGAGGCGCTCAAACGCGCTACTTCTTTGGTCTGCTCTCTCCCTTTGGATAGGGTGGAACGCCTATCGGCGTTCGGGGGGAGGATTCCGGATCTGGAAGTTTGGTTGCGGCTATGCCGCGCTAAGGGGAAACAGTTAGATTCTTGCAACCAAAACCGGTACAATCGAGGTTCGAGCGACGCCGTAATCGGTGTGAGACCGGTCTGCTGCCAGTCTGTCAACCCGGCTTCGCTCTCAAGTGGAAGTCAGGGCGCGCGGCGAGTTCACGCGCCGAAAAGGGGGATCGGATTATGATGAATGCGGCAAGCTCACGCCGCAGGTTTGCGGTCGTACTGCTGCTCGTGGGAATGATGGCCGGAAACGCCTCGGCCCAGGAGTACCTGTCCCCGGTGTCCCTGGTTATGAGTCCCGACCTGGCCACCCTCTATGTCGCGGCACATACAGGCAAACAGATCACCGCGTTCGGACTGGAAAACAATACCGTCGTAGCCACATTCACCCTGCCCGAGCCGCCAACGGGCTTGTGCCTTTCCGCCGACGGAAACGCGCTCTATATCACACTCGGAGCACCCAAAGGGTCCCTGCTCATCATGAACCGCGCCGATGGTTCCGTTTCGGCAACTATCCCTGTGGGACATTCGCCGTTTTCCCCCGTCGCAAGCCCCGACGGCAAATTCATATATGTGTGCAATCGTTTTGACAACAATGTTGCCGTGCTCGATATCGCGGGCAATGCGGTCGCTGCGAAGGTCCCCGTACCGCGCGAACCCATCGCCGCCGCCGTTACCCCCGACGGGAAATGGCTCTGTGTGGCCAATCATTTGCCCGCAGGCTCGGCCGACGGCGATTACGTGTCGGCCAATGTCTCAATCATCGACACCGCCTCTCGTACCGTCGTCAGCAATATCGTGCTTCCCAACGGTTGCACCGGCCTGCGCGGAATCGCCATTTCGCCCGATGGCGCCTATGCCTACGTCACCCATATTCTCGGTCGTTACCAGCTTCCCACCACTCAGCTCGAGCGCGGGTGGATGAACACCAACGCGTTGACCATTGTCGACGTCCCCAATCAGAAACTCCTCAACACCGTACTGCTCGATGACGTCGACCTCGGCGCCGCCAATCCCTGGGGTGTCCTTTGCAGTCCCGACGGCGCCTATATCTGCGTTTCCCATGCCGGAACCCACGAAATCAGCGTCATCGACCGCGCCGCCATGCACGACAAGCTCGCCAAAGTTGCCGCCGGAGAACAGGTATCCGAAGTCTCTCGCGCTCCCGAAGACGTTCCCAATGACCTGGCCTTCCTCGTCGGTATGCGCCGCCGTCTCAAACTAAAAGGAAACGGCCCCCGCGGTATCGCCATCGCCGGGACCAAAGTCTACGCCGCGGAGTATTTCACCGATACCATTGGCGTGGTCGACATCAACCCCGACGCGCGGCCCGGCGCCGTATCTATCGCTCTCGGACCCAGCCAGGAGATGTCACAGGTTCGCATCGGCGAAATGCACTTCCACGATGCCGCACTGTGCTTTCAAAATTGGCAAAGCTGCGTCAGCTGTCATCCCGATGTTCGTGTCGATGGGCTGAATTGGGACCTGCTCAATGACGGCATGGGCAATCCCAAGAACACCAAAAGCCTCTTTCTGTCGCACCAAACGCCCCCGGTCATGATCTCGGGCGTCCGGGACAAAGCCGAAACCGCCGTCCGAACCGGTATTCGATTCATCCAGTTTGCCGTGCGCCCCGACGAGGATGCCCAGGCCATCGATGCCTTCCTGAGAGGAGTTGAGGCCGTGCCCAGTCCCTATCTCCAGGAGGGCGCCCTCGGCGAAGCCGCCAAACGCGGCGAAGCCCTGTTCCAGCAGGCCGGGTGCGCTGCCTGCCATCCCGGGCCCCTGTTTACCGACCTGCAGCCCTATAATGTCGGTACCGGAAAGGACCGCGAAGTCGATATGAAATTCGACACCCCAACCCTCGTCGAGGTGTGGCGGACCGCGCCTTATCTGCATGACGGAAGGGCCGCGACCATGCTCGATATGTTAAAGCGTGAGGATTCAGGACCGCAGCATCATCCCGCCGGTTTGACGGACGAGCAACTCGCCGATCTCGCCGAATATGTCCTGTCGCTCTGACGCCGCTTTGTATAGGTCAATCATGGCGTCCGGCACCGCCTGGCGCTCTGGAAAATAACCGGGTCTTACCAGGCGGGCCTCGAGCCAACGATGGGAGACTGTCAAAAAGGACGGAACGTGAGTTTGAGACAACAGAACAGCACACAAATCAGAATCACGCAGCGAACCGGCTACCAGGAATTGTTCCTCACCGCCGCCCCCATGCCCGGACAGGACCTCGCCGATCTCCTGCTCGAGATGTTGCAGGAAATCGACGCACGGCGGGCTTCCGTGGTGTCCCATGAGATCTTCGGGGTCGACCGTCAGACCGGCGAGGCCGCGTTCAAGCGTCTGGCCGCTGAACGGGGGGACATCACTTGGCCCATCCTCTGGATTTCGGAAGGTGCCGACGCCACTCCCCCTGCCGTCGCCGTGCAGATCTGGGCCGTCACCGATCTCGAGGTCAGCCCCGTTCACTGTGGCGATCGCCTCATCGGCGTCCGGTACGAAGACGAATCCGCCGAGTATTGCCGGCTCGGCGGCATCCTGCCCGCGGATACCTCCCGAAAGCACGGCGAACAGGCCCGCTCCGTTTTCGATCAGATGGAGGCCGGCCTCGAAAACGCGGGCATGAATTTCCACGATGTTCTCCGCACGTGGTTCTACAACGACAAGATCACTTCCTGGTACGCTGCCTTTAACGAGGTCCGCGACACCATGTTCAGCCGGTGGCATGTCTTTGACGGGCTTGTTCCCGCCAGTACGGCTGTTGGCGGCGCCAACGCCTTTAATGCCGCACTCACCGGCGGACTCATTGCGGTCAAGGCAAAAACGGACTCTGTTCTGCGCCTACCGCTCCCCTCGCCGCTCCAGTGCCCCGCTCTCGACTACGGCAGCTCGTTTAGCCGCGCGGTCGAGTTAGAGACCGACGACCATCGGCGCGTCTACGTCTCCGGTACTGCCAGCATCGCACCCGAGGGCCATACCGTTTTTATCGGCGATATCGAGGGCCAGATCGCCAAGACCATGGAAGTCATCTACGCCATCCTCGAGTCACGAGGCATGGATTGGAAGGACGTTTGCCGCCTTATCGCCTACTTCAAAGACGCCGCGAATCTCGGGCTTTTCCCGCAGTACTGCGAGGCACAAGGCATCTCCGAACTGCCCGTGGCTTATGTGAAAGACGACATCTGCCGCGATGACCTCCTGTTTGAGGTGGAACTCGATGCAATTGTGGCAAAATAGCTCACGTGCGCTGAGAACCGGGCGGGCAATCCACCGCCGGGTGTGCGAGGGGTGAAGACCATGCTGACAAGAGCTGCGCTATACCTGGGTGCTGCGGTCTCGGTTGCTGTTTTTACCGCCGCGGCCCAAGACGCCCGGCCAATTGCCTGGCGCCTCGAGCCCGTCAAGACCCTCAAAAACTTCAAAGTCCCCGAGTGCGTTGTTGCCGACGCTGAAAACGCATTGGCCTACGTCTCGAATATCGAGTCGGAACCCGACGAATACTGGTCCGACGACGGTCTCGGGTTTATCTCTCTCATGACAGCCGATGGCAAAATGCTCAAGAAACGCTGGCTTAACAGCACCCCCGATGCCGTCATAAACGGCCCCAAGGGAATGTGCATCCTCAACGACACCCTCTATTTCGGAGACAACAGCCGTTTGCTGTGCCGTTCGCTTCAACCCGGCGGCCAAGTAGCCCAGCTCCCCGTTCCCGATGCGGAACGCATCAACGATCTCGCCACCGATGGAACGCACATCTACGCCAGCGATACTACCCGTGGCGTCATTTACAGAGTGGACCCCGACTCCAAAGAGGTCACCATTCTCAAATCACCCCCGAGCGTCAACGGCATCGCTTTCCACAATGGCGCCTTCTTTGCCGTCAGTTGGGACCGGCACGATATCTTCGAACTCGACCCCAAAGGCGAGGCCGAGCCCGTCCCGTTCGGCCTCGAAGCCCACTTCACCGCACTCGACGGCATCGAAATCCTCGTCGACGGCACCTTCATCGTCTCCGATTTCAACGGGAACAAGATTTGGGCTATCGGCCCCGACCGCAAAGCCATTGCTCCCCTCGCCGAGGTCGAAACCCCGGCCGACATCGGCATCGATCGCAAGCGTATGCTGTTATACGTTCCGCTCTTCATGAAGAATGAAGTCGCCATTTTCCGCCTGAAAAACGATTGAGCGAAACACGGCTGGAGCCCCAAAGGCACGCCCGGTGCATCCCTCGCGATCAGTACGTCAGCTTGCCCATCTCGACTTTGCCCCGGAATACCCAGTAAATGACGCTGGTGTACGCCAGCACGAACGGCATCCCCAGGATCGCGATGATCAGCATGATCTTCAGCGTCTTGGCCGACGAGGCCGCGTTGTAGATGTCCAGGTTGAACGACGGGTCGATGCTTGAAATCACCAGGTGCGGCCACAAGGTAATCCCCAGGAGCAGGTTAAAGGCCGCGATGGCCGCCGCGGACGATACAAACGCCTCCAGCAGTTTGTTCTTGGACAGCGAGCGCGGGATGTTCGCAATTGCCAGTACGTTCACCACTACTACCGCCCACGCCGCCGGATGCGCTTTGAAATTGTCCAGCGCATGACCGATGCTCGAAAGCGTGTACAACGTCACCACCACGTACATCACCAGGAAAAACGTAAACGTATTCGACGCCCAGCCCCGTATCCGTTGCTGCAGCTCGCCTTCCGTCTTCAGGCACAGGTACAGATTGCCGTGCATCGAGAACATCGCCACCACGAATATGCCAACCAATATCTGATAAGGCCCGATCAAATCGAAAAAGGTGCCCGCATACTCGATATGTCCGTCCATCTCCCTGATGGGAATGCCCACCATCGCGTTACCCACCGCGACCCCGAACAGCAGCGTCGCCACCGTACTGCCGGCCGCAAAGGCATAATCCCAGAAACTGCGCCACGCCGGATTATCGAGCTTGCTGCGCAGCTCGAGCGAGATGGCCCGGAAAATCAGCGCGTACAGCAACAGCATGAACGCCGTATAGAACCCGGAGAACACCGTCGCGTACACTTCCGGGAACGCCGCGAACATCGCCCCCCCGAACGTCACCAGCCAGACCTCGTTCCCGTCCCAAAACGGCCCGATCGAGTTCAACAGCACCCGCCGGTCCCGGTCCTTGCGCACAAACGGATGCAGTATTCCAACCCCCAGATCGAACCCGTCCAGGATCGCGTATCCCGTAAGCAGAACGCCCAGCAGGAAAAACCAAATCGTGTTGAGGTCCATAACCCTTACCCTTCCTCCGATTCGTCCGCGTTCCCTTCTTTTGCCCCGGCATCCATGAGCGTGATCCCCTCGTGCCCCGTCAGTTCCGCCGCGACCTCCAGCACTTTCGCTTTGCGGCCTGCCGTTTCCGCATGAAGCTCGGGGCCTTTACGTATCTTCTTGTCCATGATGAACAGCCATACCAGAAACAGAACGAAGTACAGGACCATGAACATGACAATCGAAAACAGCACCTGCCCGCCGCTGATGGCTGGCGAAAACGCGTCTTCGGTCCGCAAAAGCCCCCACACGATCCACGGTTGCCGGCCAATCTCCGCCGCACACCACCCGCCTTCGTTCGCAATAAAGGGGCCCACCACCGCGAACACAAACGTCCACAACAGCCACCGTTTCTCGAAAATCGTCCCACGCCACCAATAGAAACTCGCCAGAAGGGTGATCGCAATGAAAAACATGCCCAGCGACAGCATGATGTGGTACGTCTGAAAACTCAGGTTGACCGGCGGCCACTCCTCCCGCGGAAACTGGTCCAGCCCTGTCACCGGCGCCGTAAAACTCTCGTACATCAGAAAACTCAAGCCACCCGGGATGGCAAGGCCAAAATCCACCGTCTCCGTTTCGTCGTTCGGGATGCCGAACAGGTAAAGCCCCGCGCCCTCGCCTTCCGCTGGCGTCTTGTATAACCCTTCAAACGCCGCCAGTTTCGTCGGCTGCATCGCGCCAACGTTCTTGGCCTGCAAATGCCCCGAGCCCAGCGCCGCCAGCGACATGAAGGTGCCCATCGCCAAAGCCACCTTGAACATCTTCTTCGCCATCCCGTTGTGACGGCCCTTGAGGATGTAGTACGACGAGATGCTCAGCACGAAAAACGCCCCCAGGATCCCGGCCCCGATCCACACATGCACCAGCCGGTGCACCGTCGATGGATTGAACACCATCTCCCAGAAATCCGTGATCTCCGCCCGGTTCAGCTCCTCATTGACTACGAATCCCGTCGGTGTCTGCTGCCACGAATTCGCCACCACGATCCAGATCGACGAAAACACCGCGCCCAGCGATACCATGCATGTCGAGAAAAAGTGCATCTTCGGCGATACCCGGTCCCAGCCAAACACCAGCACCGCCAGAAATCCCGATTCCAGGAAGAACGCGAAGATTCCCTCGGCAGCAAGCGCAGACCCGAACACGTCCCCTACGAACCGCGAGTAAGTCGACCAGTTGGTCCCAAACTGAAACTCCATCACAATGCCCGTCGACACACCCATGGCGAACACCAGCGCGAAGATCCCCGTCCAGAACCGGGCGATAGCCTCATATTCCCGGTTGCCCGTCTTCAGGTACATGCCCTCCATGATGACCATGAGCCACCCCAGCCCGATTGAAAGCGGCGGGAAAATATAGTGGAACATAATCGTGAGAGCGAACTGAAGACGGGACAGCATGTAGACATCAAGTTCCATGGCCCTGTATCCCCATTAAGTGCCGTTTTCGCACCAAAACCACGCGGAGTAGACGCAACGGCCCTGCGCCGTCATTCATACTCTACAAAAAAAGGCTGCGTCCACGCCATCGACCCTTCCGCGCCATGACACTCGAACCTGATATAGGAATATACATCCTCGTCCGAAAGCCTGTAAAGCGCTTCCGGGCCCCGATACCGCCCGGCGCGCCGCTGAAAATCGCCTATAACGTCGATGCGGTCCGCATTCGGGGCCACGACCCGAACCGCGTCATCCTGCACCTCGACGCGGTCAATGACCACCCCCGTGCTCGCGTAACAGCGGCCCCCCTCGAGAGCCTCCACAATCGCCTCAACGGACCGCTTCCGCGCCTGTACAACCGTCCAAACCGCCCCTTCCGTGTGGGTCCCGTGCGTGTCGTCCGTCCCGTATCCCCACACCTCCCGTCCGGCCGACAGCAGCATATCCCACCGGTCCAGGGCCAGGCCGTTGCCCTCGCCCAGAAGACACACGCCATTGCAGATCTCGATCCCCGCATAGCCTGTCCATTCCGCCAGCTTCTCTTGCGGGCAATGGTTGAAGTGTGCCTCCCAGTTCGGATGGCACATGATCGCAAAACCGCCCGCGCGGCCCACCCCGTCCAGGACCTCCTGCCGGTTCTCCACCGGCTGCACGCGGCCCGGCGCATTCACGTGCAGGATATGCGGACCGTTCGCCGTGATCTCGTATCCCGGAACCAAAACCATCCCGTTCCTATCCAGCCCCGAAGGGTCGGTCAGGCAGTCATGGTCGCTGATCATGAGGAAGTCGTAACCCATCTCCGAATACGCCTTCACACACGCCTCGGGACTTCGCGCCCCGTCGCTGTTTGTGGTGTGGGTGTGCAGGTTCCCCCTGAGCCATTCAAAAGCCCCGCCGATGTACGGATGGCGTATCGTGATACGCACCGGATTCCCCCTTCCGCGCTCGCAACAACACCGGGAATACGCCCCTCGGGGCTGTCCTTCCCGGTGTTCATATCTGCTGTTCTATCCCGTTGTCTGGTCTGGCTATTCGCCTGCCTTGCTCTACTCTTCGAGAAGGCTTTCCAGCACCTCGAGCAATGCATCGGGATCCACGCCGTAGCCCGCGCACACCTGCCCGATGGTCTCGAACTGCCCCAAGGCGCAATGAGAGCATCCGCCCAAGTGAAATGCCGCGAATACTTCCCGCACCCGCGGATGCACCTGCATCGCCTCGTGGATGGGCATGTCCAGATGAAAGGCCCGGGTGGTGTTCGCTTGCTCGGCTGCCGCGGGCTGGCTCTTGTCCGTATCGGCCATGATTCGTCTCCTTTTCGTTACGACTCAGCCGTCCTGATTCCAGTACTGCTCGAACTCCGCTTGCGAAGATTCGCGAAGCACCTCAGGCCGGTAAAGCTTTTTCACAATGGGGTCCGGTACGCGCTCGATCTCACCCGTCCCGTCGATATGGGTCACATACCTAAGCACCGTCTGATTATCGTCACACTCATAATAGACTGTCGCGTCACCTTTGCCCGGGACGGGTTGCGAAGCCTTGTAATAGAGCATCGTTTCCCCCTGTGTTACCGCTGTACTTCCTTCCCGATTAACAAAAGCGGCAGCCCGCTCATTCCGCCCAATCACGAAATCGCCAGCATGTTGTCTATCGGAGCCCTCGCGTTCCGGATGACCTCCGGAGGCAGCTCGATCCGGTATTGCAGGTTCTGCAGCGCCGCCAGCGTGTCCTCGAGCGTGATTAGCGCCATGTGCGGGCATTGATGGCTGCACAGTCGGATCATCTCCTTGTCCGGATTCTCCGCGGCCAAATTGTCGCCCATGCTGCACTCCGTAAACAGCATGAACTGCTTGGCATCGGACGCCTGCACGAAGTCCACCATCTTCTTCGTGCTCCCCGTTACATCCACTTTCTCGATGACTTCCGGTTTGCATTCCGGATGGGCGATTGTAACCGCTTCCGGAAACTGCCGTTTCACTTCATCCACGTGCTCGGCCTCGAATAGCTCGTGCACCTCGCAGTGGGCGCCCCAGCCGATAATGGCCAGCGTGTCCGGGCTCAATCCCTTCTCGCTTCCCGGAATCCACCCCTTCACAAACGCAATGCCCAGCTCGCGCGCCGTGTTGTGCGCCAAAAACTCGTCAGGCACGAAAATGATGTGCGGGTGGCCCTTGTCCAGCAGGTACTGCATCACCGCTTCGGAATTCCCCGACGTGCAGCAGTAGTCCGAGACCGCCTTGGTCTCGGCGTGGGTGTTCACGTAGCTCACCACCGGCGCCCCCGGGAACCGTTCTTTCAGGGTCCGTACATCCGCCGCGCTAATCCCCTCCGCAAGGGAGCAGCCCGCTTCCAGGTTCGGAATCAGCACAATACGATCCGGATTGAGGATCTTGGCCGTCTCCGCCATGAACCTCACACCGCAGAACAAAATGATGTCCGCATCCGACCCGGCCGAGGCGCGCGATAACTGCAGCGAATCGCCTACGTAGTCCGGAACCGAACAATACAAGGCCGGTTCCATGTAATTGTGCCCCAGGATGACCGCGTTCAACTGCCGTTTAAGTCTGTTAATCTCAAACGCCAGTTGTGCTTTGGCCTGGATCTCCACATCCGGGAGAATCCGGCACAGCTTGCCGCGCATGGCCTCGAGAAGGCTCTCGAAGGTCTGCGCCTCCTGGGTTGCGTAGGTGTTCGTCATCGCCGATGTTCCTCAATAGTTACACGTTGGGCGTCAGCTCCGAAAACGCCCTTGAGGGTGGTGACCTGCCGATGACCGTCGGCGTTGGAATCGTGACCCGTTCGGGTGCTTATCGGTGGTAAGCCCCAATGCCATATGCTAACACCGCGCGCCGCCCGCGGTCAAAATCCTGCCTCGAAAACTCGGTTTCCAAACGGGGACACGTAGCCGTGCCGGGGATGGCGCTTTGAGCATGTTCCCGTTTACTCTGGTTTTCATGGTCGATGGGTGAGCCGAACGGCTCATGGTTTGCTGCCTCCTCTCCCACCGGTTGTCGCCGCTATTCCGTTGTAATCGCTTCGGCCTTGCCGCGCAACGCGCTCAGCAGCGCGTGCCACGAAAGGGTCGCGCACTTGATGCGGATCGGAAACTCACGGACACCCGAGAACACCGCAAGTTTGCCCACGGCCTGTTCATCCACCAGCGATCCCGGTTCCGCCGTCACCATGCGGTGAAACTTCACAAAGAGCGCCTCCGCCTCCTGCGTCGTCTTACCCTTCAACAGCGTCGTCATCAACGAAGCCGACGATTTTGATATGGCGCAGCCGCGTCCCGCGAAACTGATATCCGTGATAACATCGCCATCGAGTTTCAGATACACCGTAAAATGATCGCCGCACAACGGATTGTGCCCTTCGACTGTGCGGTCCGCGTCGTCCATCACGTGAAAGTTGCGCGGCTTCTTATTGTGCTCCAGGATCACTTGCTCGTAGAGGGCCCGGTTGCTCTGTGCCATTACCCGAATATCCTTTTCACGCGTTCCAGCCCCCTGCCCAGCTCGTCCAACTCTTCTTTCGTATTGTAAAAGGCCAGGGAAGCGCGCGCCGTGGCCGGTACGTCGAACCGTTCCATCAGCGGCTGGGTGCAGTGGTGCCCTGCCCGGATCGCCACCCCGTCGGAGTCCAGTATCTGCCCAATGTCGTGCGGGTGCGCCGCATCCATGACGAACGAAAGCACCGACGCCTTATGCTTCGCATTCCCTATGATGCGGACTCCGCCAATCGACCGCAGCACCTGGGTGCCGTGTTCCACCAGTTCGGACTCATACGCCGCGATACGGTCCATCCCTACGCCGCTCACGTAGTCGATCGCCGCGCCCAGGCCAATCGCCCCCGCAATATTGGGAGTGCCCGCCTCGAACTTGTGCGGCAGCGAATTAAAAACAGTCTTGTCGAAACGCACCGACAGGATCATGTCGCCGCCTGACTGATACGGCGGCATCTCCTCGAGAAGTTCCGCCCGGCCGTACAACACGCCAATCCCCGTCGGGCCAAACATCTTGTGCCCGGAGCACGCGAAGAAATCGCATCCCAGATCCAACACGTCGAGGGGGAGGTGGGGGACGGCCTGCGCCCCGTCTACCAATACCGGCACTCCCTGCTCGTGAGCGATGCGGACCAATTCCCTGACCGGATTCACCGTTCCGAGGGCGTTCGACACGTACGTCACCGCCGCAAGCCGGGTCCTGTCCGTCAACAGGTTCCGGAAAGCATCGATATCCAGCTCCCCTTCATCGGTTACGGGCGCGACACGCAGATGCGCCCCCGTTTCCTCGCACAACATCTGCCAGGGCACGATGTTCGAGTGGTGTTCCATGTGGGTGATGAGGATCTCGTCGCCCGCGTTTACATGGTGGCGTCCGTACGTCT
>CAZFOG010000186.1:0-1760 GCA_964520685.1 uncultured Nitrospiraceae bacterium
TCGGCGGGAATTTCTCCCCCTTTGATTCGTTGGCGTACATCTTGAAAACCAGACCCATCTGCTTCAGGTTGTTGGCGCAACTGGCGCGGCGGGCCGCTTCGCGTGCGCGGGCGAGTGCTGGTAGCAAGATAGCGGCCAGGATACCGATGATGGCAATCACTACCAGCAGTTCAATCAGCGTAAATCCTCTTCTTCTCATTGCCTTCGTCCTCCTTAATACGTTACGGATTAACTCGTTTTAAGGAAACCGGTTTCCTAAACAGTCTCCTTCTGCATCCAGCTTACCACAGAATTCCGCCTTGCACAAGCCCCTGCCCCGTTAAACCCCTTCGAACCCACATTACGTGTGACAGTCATAAGATGTCTTCAGTAAATGGCTTACCTGGTGCCCTGCACTCGGTACCACACCGCATCCCGCTGCCCCAGGCAACCCTTTCGGAAGGACTCAAACAAAAGCCCCGGGAGCTACAGCCCCCGGGGCTTCGGAGAGTAAACGTGCGAACTACCGTAAACTAACCGGCAATGCCAACCGTGACGGCGAATTGCTCGGAAGCAAAACCTTCGCCAGGATAGCGCTGGAATTCAACATGGCCGTCCATGAAGAGGGTGTTAATGCCGCCCGGAATGTGATTGAACTGGGCGGTAGTGGTCGAAACCAAGTCGCTCGCAACCGGCAATTCACTCTGCGCCATGGCGCCCGCTGCCGGATTATTGATATCCGTAATCAGGAAGCGCTCGATGCCTTCCCGCAAACGATAGACCGTGCTGCCGCCGCCGTTGCCGTAAGCGCTCAGGTCCATGAGGGCAAAACCGCCCAAGTCGATATCCCCGTCAACTGCAGCAAAACTCTCGTCGCCAGTTAACAGCACACCCAACAACCCGGCCACCTGGCCCGCTACCGTCGAACCCGCGGGAGCGCTTCCGCCAAACAGACCGGCCACCATCGGACCGTCGAGGTCAGGAGTATCGCCGCGGTCAATTGCAAAGCCCAGATACAGGTAGCTTTCGTCCGCGCCGGCTTGGCCCATAGCGCCATCGTCGTCGCACGGTACGGCTATAATCGAGTCGCCCGTCAATGGATCCTCAAGGATTGCAGGATCCGCCTCGGAGGGGCAGATAAGGATATTGTGGTCTGTCAAATACTCCGGATAGATCTGCGGAATGTAAGCGAAGAAATAGCTCCAGGCAGAGTCGTCAGCCGGGTTCACGGCCCACTGTGTGTGGGGCAGCCCGGCATCAATGCCAGCTTCACAATCCACTGTTCCCCCTCCGGGAGGAAAGTTGAACTGCGCAAGTGTGGGGTATTTTTCGCCTTTGCTTTCGTTCGCATACATCTTCAAGACAATACCCATCTGTTTCAGGTTATTGGCGCAACTGGCGCGGCGGGCCGCTTCGCGTGCGCGGGCGAGTGCTGGCAACAATATCGCTGCCAGGATTCCAATGATGGCGATTACGACCAGGAGTTCGATCAGGGTGAATCCTCTCTTCATAGCACGCTCCTTTTCAAGTCTACTTTTTGACTCCAACATATTCACCGGGAAATCGGTTACTCTCATTGCTCGCTTTCCCTGATTGAAGTATAGACGAGCCGCCACAGACATGCAACACTAAATTACTGCGCTTTCGCTGTAAATCACTATTTTCCATTATGTTATGAAAAACTATTGTGTGCGAGTCCTACCTTAACATCCGTGCTGCTACTGTGCCCCAAACAGGTTATTGATTACTATGCGGGCCGTTTGGGTGCGCGGGGGGGATCA
>CAZFOG010000186.1:1860-4670 GCA_964520685.1 uncultured Nitrospiraceae bacterium
CCCCAAACAGGTTATTGATTACTATGCGGGCCGTTTGGGTGCGCGGGGGGGATCATAGCCTCCTCCTCCGGTGTGCACAATTGGGCCTCAGCCCGCCCCTCTCCGGTACCGGGGGACCGGGGGCATGAAAATGAGGACCGCGTCTATCCACGTGGGTGCGTCAAGAGAGGGCAGAGAAGGGATAAAAGCAAAAAGGGTGCCCGAAGCCTACGCTTCGAGCACCCTGGTCAAACCTGCGGGATGCCCTTACGGAGTCGTGGCTACCGCCGCATAAATGATGTCCCACACCTCGACAGCGGCTTTGGTAACAGGCCAGTTTTCGCCTGGGTAGCGCTCGAAAAGCACATGCCCATCCATGTACAGAATGTTCCCTCCGCCCGGAATATGGTTGAATGCTTCCGGATCGGATGCAACACGGTCATACATCACCGTAATTTCGGATTGCGCCCGACTCGAAGCCGCCGGATTGTTGATGTCGGTGATGAAAAAGCGTTCGATTCCTTCCCGCAAACGCAAGATAGTCACCGGATTCCCATCGACATCCGTGCCCTCAAAATCGGAGTTGAACGCGCTGACTACACCTTCTGGCGTGTCCGCATCCAATGACTCAATCAGGGCCATCGCCGTGGCCAGCGTGAAGTTCTTATCATCCATGGCCCAGCCAAGATAGGCGTAACTGATGCCCGGAAACCGTGGAATGCGGCCTTGCGGGCAGTCCCGGAAGAAACTGCCGTAGGGATCCGCATCGCCCAAGCTCAAGCTACTGCCCGTAGCAACGACGCCATCATCGTCCGACGGACAGATGATTATCCCGATGTCCGTCATATACTCGGGATAGACGCTCGGTGCGTCGACCATCAGATAGAGGTCGGCTGGCTCTGGATAGCAAGGGCCAAAGGTGTACTCGGCCGGGTCCGGGTCGTAGATGATTCCCGCCGAAGGAAACAGCTCACCCTTCGATTCGTTTGCGTACATCTTGAGCACAAGACCCATCTGCTTGAGATTATTGGCGCAACTAGCGCGGCGTGCCGCCTCGCGCGCGCGAGCCAAAGCCGGTAGCAGAATCGCGGCGAGAATACCAATAATCGCGATCACGACAAGGAGTTCAATCAACGTAAATCCACTTTTCTTCATTTCCGCTCCTTTCTGGAACACACTTTAAGCCTCTTCTCACACAGGGAAACCGATTGCCATAGCGATAATATACCCAATGCGGGATTCTGGCAATAGCCCCCTTAAAGGTTAATCCGTGCAAAGATCTCCTGCGGAATGGCTGGAGGAAATGAACCTCATTAGGCTTCCAGGGTGAAGTAAACCGACCGGCGGGAGCACAGCGAAATCAGCTGATTTCCTTCACGTGCTCTTTGCGCACGCGCTTCGTAACCCCTTGGTACTGAATGTAATAGTGGTCATCACCGGGGATGATCTTATCGGCGGGCTGGCTGGTGCCGTTGGTGAAATGAACGGTATGCGCCCCCACTCCCTCGATGTCCGCCCGGGCCATTTGCTGCCCGTCAGCGGTATCGGCCTTGTGGCTGACCATCTGGGAAGCCGGCGGCGCATCGGCGGGCGGCGCCGTCTTCTGCGCCACCCGGTAGGCATCCAGGGACTTCGGCGCGCCGTACAGGTATTCGGGCCGCGCCGTGGTGCTGTTGTAGACCCGCCACCAGTGAAGCACGTCGCGAACGTAATTCTGGGTCTCCCGGAACGGAGGGATGCCACCGTGCTTCTTCACGTTCTCGGGACCTGCATTGTATCCCGCCAGGGCCAATCGCACATCGCCCCCGAACAGCTTGACCAGTTTCGAGAGGTACTGCGTCCCGCCCGCGATGTTCTGAGCCGGGTCGATAATGTTTGTGACGCCCATCTCCTTCGCCGTGCCCGGCATGAGTTGCATAAGCCCGCACGCGCCCGCGCGTGATACCGCGTTGGGGTCGCCATTGCTCTCGACCCGGATCACCGCGTAAACAAGACTTTCCTGTAGCCCGTACTGCCGCGCGTATTCGCTCACAAGACTCTCGATAGCGGACTGATTGTATTCGGTGGGCGAGGTGTAGCGTTTGTATTTCTTCGCGACAACGATCGGCTCGTAGTCGATTTCGATCTCGGTGTAGCTGGGATCGTCCCGGTACTTCCCCAGCTTGTTGGTCAGCGTCAACACGCCGTCCTGATTCACGAAGGCCCGCAGCTTTTCACCGGCACGGCGCCGTTGAATCGCCTCGCGCCGCGATTTCATCTCGCGAATAAGTTCCTCGCGCGTGGTCTGGTCAACATTGCCGATAACCGGTGTCTCCGCACGAGCGGATTCGATCACCACCAGAAGCGCGGCAATCCCCGCCCACAGAAGCGCTGTTGACCCGCGAAAGTGATGCATCCTATTGCCCCGTAATCCCTTCCACTATCACTGTCAAAAGTATACTGGACTCCCCCGCAATCTGGCAAGAACTACGGTACGGGCCGCACCATCCGGCTACCCTCAGGGAAGGGCTTGCCAGCACCCTCGCGTACATGCTACGGTTGCTGCCGAACGGAATGCCAGAGGGAGATTGCTGCGTGTTTTTCCCGGCGCATTTCTGCTGCATCCACCTCCAATGCTTGGAACTCGACATGGTTACGAACCAAACTCCTATAGAGGCCTTGCTTGTAAACGTGCTTACCCGTGAAGCGCTCTGGCTCACGACCGCGGAGTCGTGTACAGGCGGCCTTATTGCCCACCGCATCACAAACGTCCCGGGAGCTTCAGAGTGCTTCACCGGCGGTGTGGTAGCCTACTCGAATGCGCTGAAAACCGCCCTTCTCGGGGTGTCGCC
>CAZFOG010000186.1:4680-12154 GCA_964520685.1 uncultured Nitrospiraceae bacterium
GTCAAAGCCGGAGCAGTCAGCGAGCCCGTGGCGCGAGAAATGGCGGAAGGGGCGCGCGACCGCTATCGCGCCGACATCGCCGTGGCGGTAACCGGTATTGCGGGCCCGGGCGGTGGTTCCCCCGAAAAACCCGTCGGGCTCGTGTTCATTGCCGTCGCCTGGAACGGCGGGTGCAATGTCACACGCCATGAGTTTTCCGGGTCCCGCGAAGAGGTGAAAGAACAGACGGCCGCCGCGGCCCTGACCTTAGTATGGGAGCATATTCAGTGAGTTCGGGTTTCTGCCACCTCCACGTCCACACCGAATACAGCGTCCTTGACGGCGCCATCAAGATTCCCGAGTTATTGAGCCGCTGCAAGGACTATGGCATGCGAGCTTGCGCCATTACCGATCATGGCGCCATGTTTGGCGTGGTGGACTTCTATCTCGCGGCCAAGGATGCCGGCATTAAACCAATCATTGGCGCCGAATTGTACATTGCGCCCGGCCACCGCACCGATCGCTCCGCCAAGACACAATCCGCCGCCTACAGCCATCTCCTTCTCCTCTGCAAGGATGAGACTGGATACCGCAACCTGTGCAAGCTCAGCTCGGTGGGGTACCTGGAGGGTTTTCACTACAAACCGCGGATCGACTTCGAAACCCTGGCCCAACATGCCGACGGCCTGGTTTCCTCGACGGGGTGCCTGGGCGGCGAGATTCCCCAGCTGCTTCTGCGCGAGGAATTCGACAAAGCCGACAAAGCCCTGTGCCGCTACCTCGAGTTGTTTGGCGCGGAAAATTTCTTCGTGGAACTTCAGGACCAGGGCCTTCCCGAGGAGAAACGCGTCAATCCCCATCTTGTCGAGATGGCCCGGAAACACAACCTTCTGCTCGTCGCCACGAACGATTGTCACTATCTCAACAAGGACGATGCAGAAGCTCACGACGCGTTGTTGTGCATCCAGACCAACAAGACGCTGGATGAAGAAAACCGGTTTCGATTTCAGTCAAAGGAATTTCATTTCCGCAGTCCGGAAGAGATGCGCGAGGTCTTTTCGGCCTGGCCCGAGGCCATCGCGAACACCGAAAAGATCGCCGGCCTGTGCAATCTCGAGATCCCCCTCCACAAGCACCTCATCCCCAAGTTCGCCCCGCCGGAAGGCAAAACGAAAGCGCAATTCCTCCGCGAACTGGTACTGCGGGGCCTGCACGAACGTTATGACGGCCACCCCGACAAGGAACACCTCGACCGCGTCGAATACGAATTGGGCATCATCGAGCAAATGGGGTTCGTGGACTATTTCCTGGTGGTCTGGGATCTCATCAAGGAAGCTCGCAACAAAGGCATTCCGGTCGGGCCGGGCCGCGGTTCCGGTGCGGGCAGCCTGGTCGCCTATGCGCTTACCATTACCAATATCGACCCCATACGGTTCAACCTGCTCTTCGAGCGCTTTCTGAATCCGGACCGCATCTCCATGCCCGACTTTGATCTCGACTTCTGCTACACGCGCCGTCCCGAGCTGATTGAATACGTGCGGAACAAATACGGCCATGAAAACGTCAGCCAGATCATCACCTTCGGCCGCATGCTGGCCAAACAGGCCATCCGAAACGTGGGCCGCGTCATGGGCATGTCCTACGGTGATGTGGACCCCATCGCCAAGCTCGTCCCGGATGAACTGAAAATCACCCTCGAGGACGCCATCGCAAAGGAGCCCGAACTCAAGAATCGTGTCCAGACGGACCCGCGGGTCCGGAAACTCTGGAACCTGGCATGCCGTCTCGAGGGCACCATCGGCACGCTCAGCACCCATGCCGCGGGCGTCATCATCTGCGACGAACCCTTGACCGATCACGTCCCGCTCTTTCAGGCCTCTGGAAGCGATGTCGTAGCAACTCAGTTCGAGATGAAGACCGCCGAAGAAGTCGGCCTGTTGAAAATGGACTTCCTGGGGCTCCGCACACTGACTGTCGTGCATGACGCGGTGCGCTTTATCAAGGAAAACCGCGGCATCCACATCGACATCGACGCCCTTGAGCCGGACGACCCCCAGACGTATGAGCTGCTGCGCTCGGGGCGCACCACAGGCGTATTTCAACTCGAAAGCTCGGGTATGCGGGACCTTTCGAAGCGCATCGGCCTGGAAAGTCTCGAGGAGATTTGCGCCCTCGTCGCCCTGTACCGGCCCGGCCCCATGCAGCTCAAAGATCAATACATCGAGTGCAAACACCATCCCGAGAAGCTGACCTACGACCACCCCCTCCTCGAGCCCATTCTCAAGGAAACCTACGGGGTGGCCCTGTACCAGGAACAGGTCATGCAGATCGTGCAGGCCGTCGCGGGCTTCTCCCTCGGCCGGGCCGACATCCTCCGGCGCGCCATGGGAAAGAAAAAAGCCGACCTCATGGAACAGCAGCGGGAACGCTTCCTCGAGGGCGCAACGAAGAACGGCATCGACGCGGAAACCGCCGCTACCCTCTTCCAGAAGATCGAGCAATTCGCGGGATACGGTTTCAACAAGTCCCACAGTATGGCGTATGCCTTTGTCGCCTATCAGACTGCCTTCCTGAAAGCCAATTACCCCGTCGAGTTCATGGCGGCATTGCTCTCCAGTGAATCCGGCAACCTTGACAAAGTCGCGCAATACGTCGAGGAATGCCGCCGAATGGGCATCGAAATACTCCCGCCAGACGTCAATCACAGCAGCTATGGCTTCAATGTCGAAGGAAGCGCAATCCGGTTCGGCATGGGAGCTGTGAAGAACGTGGGCCGTGACCCGGTCGAGGCCATCCAGGCCGAACGCGAACAAAACGGCCCCTACAATGACATTTTCGACTTCTGCGGCCGCCTCGATTCGCGCGTGCTCAATCGCCGGGTAATCGAAAGCCTGAACCGCGCCGGCGCCTTCGAAAGCACCGGATGGAACCGCAGGCAAGTCGAGGAAACCCTCGAAGCCGCCATGAGCGAAGGCCAGATCAGCCAGCGTGAGCGCGCCGCGGGGCAGACTTCTCTCCTCGAATTGATGGCCGGCGAGAACGAGGCCTCCATCACACACCAGAAACCCGATATTGCGGAATGGCCCGAAAACCACCTGCTTGCCCAGGAAAAGGAGATCCTGGGCCTCTACGTCAGTAGCCATCCCCTCGCCCGGCATGCCGTTCTCCTCGAGCGGTATTCAACCGTCAGCATTGCCGACCTGGCCTCCCTTCCCGAAGGGCACGAGGTGCGTGTCGGCGGCCTCGTGGCGAACGTCAAGCTCCACCTGACCCAACGCAACCGCAAAATGGCCTTTGTGACCCTCGAAACTCTCGAGAGCCCCTGTGAAATGGTGGTCTTCCCCGATTTGTTCGAGCAAAAGGCCGAACTGCTCGTGCCTGACATAATCATTATGCTCCGGGCCAAGGTCAGCTACAGAAACGACGAGCCAAGCCTCCTCGCCGAGGACATCGTTCCCATTGACGAAACGGAACAGCGGTTCACCGAAGCGGTTCACATCCGCCTGAATACTGTCGGGCTCGATGAGGCCCTCCTCACCCGCCTCGCCGAAGTCCTCGACGCACAACCGGGCAATTGCGACGTATACCTCCACTGCGTCACCCCCAGCCATGACGAAGTCACGGTTCACGCCACCCCGTCGTGCATGGTACTCCCCTCCGAAACCCTCCGCCGGGAGGTCGAGGCAATTCTGGGGGAAGGCTGCATGTGGTATTCCGGGGCAAATGGTTTCCCGAAACACGGCAACTGACGCGGCAACCCCCGCTACGTCCACGGTAGAGGCCCGTTTTGCCCGCGCGGTCTGCCCGCCGGTACTCGACTGGCGAGTCAGCAGCCCCGCCCTCTGTTACCGAAAGAAGTCATGAGCAAGATGCTCATGCCACCTCAATTCCCGCCGGGGCCCGCGTTGTCTGCGGTCACAGCCCCTGCTATATTCGAGAGGTGGTCCGGTTGAATACTCGGCCTGCCGCGGGAATCGTCAGGGCAGTCAATGCTCTCAAAACGGGGTGAAGCCATGCGTGCTGGAATCGGTGTCATTGTCCTCGCAGGGGTTGCGTGGGCGTGCCATGGGGCCGAACTGCGCAGTGTTGAAGCGGTTCGTGCCGAGACGGAAATCCTGGTCGACGGGGAGCTTTCCGAGGCGTGTTGGCAGCAAGGGTCATGGAACCAAGGGTTCAGCGTGCTCGACATGCCAGGGAAACAGGCGGAGGCGCAATCACGGTTCAAGGTGCTTCATGATGACGCGAACCTGTACATCGGCGTCGAGATGGACGAGCCACATCCCGGGGACATGGTAGCCAACATCGCCGAGCGCGACGGGAGGGTCTACCTGGACGATTGCGTCGAGGTCATGGTGGATGCAACCGGCGAGCGCATCGTGTATTACCACTTCGTCGTCAATTCGAAAGGAGTTGTGCTCGATACCGAGTTCCGTCAGGGCGGGCAGGTCAGCAGCGTCGAGTGGGACGCCAATATCGAGGCGGCCGCCCGCGTGCACGAGCAGACCTGGACGGTCGAACTGCGTATCCCCGTAATCGAATTGGGGCTGACGGCGGCATCGCGAGGCGACTGGGCGCTGAACGTCACGCGCGAACGGCAGACCGGCGGGCGGGAATTGTCGTCGTTTATACCCGTAACAGGCGGGTTCCACCAGCCTTCGCTCTACGCGGTGCTGCGTCTGCCGGAGGCCGATTTCGGCCGTTTCCTCTGGGAGATCAAGCCGCCCTACGACGAACAGGTGCGCCCCGATTCGGACGGGACGTTGCGCTACCGGGTTAAGACGCACGTGCGCAATGCCGGCACGTCGTTCCAGTTCATTATGCTGCGGGGCAGCCTCGAAGGCACCCAGGGCGATTGGGTGCGTGATGGGTTGGACGCCGGCCAGGGCCGCGAGTACGAATTCAGCGTGCCGGTGGCGCGTGAGGGCAGGCAGAACCTCGTGATGGAACTGGTGGACCGGGACACGCCGGACGCCGTGCTTGCTATCAAGACGGTGCCGCTCGATGTCGCATACAACCCGCTCACCCTGACGCTGGTCAAGCCCGGGTACCGTGACGCGATCTATGCTACCGAAACCGTGAACGAGCTTGTGTTTGACGTGCGGGCGGCCGTTCCCGGGAATGAACTCGAGACTTTGCGGCTGCTCGCCAATTTCGTTCCCGATACCGGCGCGCGGGACGCGCCCCTGGCGCGCCTCGACCAGCCCGCTGCCGCGGAGGTTACGATGCGGCTCGCCATTCCTCCACTACCGGACGGGGATTATCGTCTGGAGGTCAGGCTTGTCGACACAAGCGGAACCGAACGGTACCGTGCGGACAAGCGGATCCGAAAGCTGCCCCGTGTCGAGCACGAGTGGCGCATCGATGAGCACAACGTGCTGCTGCACAACGGTGAGCCGGTGCTGCCGTTCGGATGGTTCAGCATGCCGGCGGAAGAAATGGCCGAGCCGGGTCACGCCTACGTCGGCATGCAGTCGTACGGGAGTCACTGGCTGTCCGATGAACGATTGAAGGAGGAGCTGGACAAGGTCGCCGCGGCGAAAACAGCGGTTGTCCTCTATCCATATCCGAACCCGCGCATGCTCGAAGCGGCCGCGTGGGGACAGCCCCTGGGCGATGACGAGGCCGAGGCGTTGCAAGCCCGCGTGCGGGTCATGAAAGAACATCCCGGGATCCTTGCGTGGTATATGGCCGACGAGCCCGAGCTGCGGCCAGCGCTCCCCGAGCGGTGCCGCGCAATCTACGAACTTGTCGCCGAAGAGGACCCGTTTCACCCGTGCATCATGCTCAACGACACCATCGCGGGCATTTCCAAATATGTGGACGGGGGCGACATCCTGATGCCGGACCCGTATCCCTGTTTCATCAAGGGCGGGCTCGCCGCGCAACCCATCGAGAAAACGGGGCAGTTCATCCGTGCCGCGGTGGATGCGGGCAAGGGCCGGAAAGCGGTCTGGGCCACGCCGCAGGCCTTCAACTATGGGGACTACGGCCGTCAAAACCAGCGCGGTCCCAACTTTGTCGAACTGCGCAATCAGCTGTATCAATCCGTCATCTACGGCGCGAAAGGTTTCCTGTGGTACACGCATTCCCATACGCAGAACTATCCGGACATCGGTCTCGGGATGCCGTGGCTGTCGTTTGAGGTGGCCGACCTGAAAGAGGCGATCCTCGCGGAGCCCGCGGAGGACGTCACCATCACCATCGAATCGGATGTGCCCGAGCATCTGCATGTCTCGGCGCGCCGGGTAAACGGCGAATTGTTCGTATTCGCCGTGAGTACAGCCACGGAACCCCTGAACGCGCGCTTTGCCATCGCCCCCGCACCCGGAATGCGGTCGCTGCACGTAGTTTCGGAAGAACGCAATTTATCACTGGTTGACGGAGCGGCTATCGAGGACCGGTTCGATATTTACGCAACCCACATCTACACCACGGACACTCACACGGGCGGCCGGACCGGCATGGCCCGGGTATTGGAACAGATCGCGCAGGCCGAGGCCGCGCGAAGAAAACCCGGTAACCTGGCTTTTGAGGATTCCGGGACACGGGTCGAATTCTCCTCCAAATCAACCTATGGCTCTACAGCCGACCGTGTGGTGGACGGTATCGAAAACGGGATTCGATGGCAGGATGGCACGCCCCGCGAGTTGCCCGATTGGCTGACGGTGCGCTGGCCGGAGCCGGTGACCCTCAAACGGGCAGTGGTCTTCTCCCCCACTCTGGCGGATTTCGAGGTACAGGTCCCGGACGGTGACGGATGGCGCACAGTGGGGCAGGTACAAGGCAATACCGGGCATCGCGCGGCGGTGGTTTTCGACGCAGCCGTCCAGAGCGATGCGCTGCGCGTGTATATCACCGGCTTAACCGCAGGCGCGACTCAATCCGAGATTTGGGAGGTGGAAGCCTATGCGGAATAGCATGGCTATCCTGCTGGTCGCGTTGTGGGCGTGGCCCGCGTCGACTCTGGAAGGCCCGCTTGCCCACTGGCCGATGGACCACGCAGTGGAAAGCCTGGTGCGCGATGCGACAGGCAATGGACACGATGGGGCATATGCCGCGGTGGACGGTTCCGAACCCGTGTTCGTGCCTGGCATGCACAATAGCGCTATCAGCCTTACCGAGAACAAAGAGGCATTCCTGAGCGTGGCGAATGCGGAGGCGTTCAACTTCCAGGGACCGTTTACCGTGATGGCGTGGGTAAAACCTGGCCGCCGTAATGCCACGTTCGAGGTGGTCTGTCTGAAAGGGGACAAGAGCGGCGAGCCGCCATGGCCGGGCTGGCGGCTGCGGGTGTTCTGGACACGCGCCGTTTTGCAGGTCGGGACACCGGACGGAGAGGAACCCCAGGTGAGCAGCCCCGAATGGTCGGTCCCCGCGGGGTTCTGGAGCCACATTGCGGCAGGCTGGGACGGCCAGGACCTTTGCGTTTATGTCAACGGAGTCGAGCGCGCCCGAACGCCGTTCGCCGGGACCATCGCCCCCCAACGCTCGGGCA
>CAZFOG010000187.1:0-12068 GCA_964520685.1 uncultured Nitrospiraceae bacterium
GGGGTACGAAGAGAGCACCTGTTCTTCCCGCGAACTGACGGTTTCCATCTGGTTTCAGTGCGATTACCCAGCCTTTCCGGCTTTTCGCGACACGAGATCGAAGCAGGTATGATAATCTTACGAACACTCCGAGCATCCATCGAACAAAGAGGAGCATAACCATGCGGACGGCCTTCTTTCTCGCGGGGCTCCTGTCGTGCCTCGGCGCTATTGCCGCCGTTATCAAGGTCGAGGGAACAGACGGCGCCGCCATCGCCACGGCCATCGAAACCACCTCCCCCGGTGACACAGTCTCCATCCCTGAAGGCGCCTATCTCATCGATACCGCCCTTGCGCCCAAGTCCGGTACACATCTCGTCGGTGCGGGTCAGGACAAGACCATTCTTCGCTTCTCAGGCCCAACCCCCGCTGTGTTCGTCGCCCTTGTCGGGGTGGAGAACGTTGAAGTGGCCCACATGACCCTTGACGGTGCGGACAACGCTAACGCAACACAGGGCATCCGCGGCGAGAACGCAAAACACCTCAATATCCACCATATGACGATCCGGAACCTGGTCAAAGGCCAGGAATTCGGTCCCCACGGGATTCTCTTCCTGGGTACCAATCCCACCCGTGAACATGGCGTCACCGATAGCGTCATCGCCGATTGCCGCATCCGGAACATCGGCCTGGAGGCCCGGTATGGGGGCGGTATCCGCCTGGCCTGGGGCTCGTCCAACAACAAAGTCCTGCGCAACAGCGTCGAAAACACCGGCCGCGGCGGCATCTTCGCCGACGATGGTTCGACGGACAACGTCATTGGGTTCAACACGGTCAAAGGCTCTGGGGGGGAAGGGCTCGGCATCGAAGTCTGGGGCGGCTCGGATCGCTCCGTCATTGAACACAACACCATCGACCACTGGCTTAGCATCGGCGGCTGCAGCCACTGCGCCGCGCGCCACAACACCATCAGCGACCGTTCCGGCACGTACAAGTTCAGTGGCATCGAAGCGATCGGCTCCTACATCATCGTGACGGACAACACCGTGGACGGCGGCGCACAGATCGGCCTATCCCTGTCGTCCCCGCACGAAAAGAGTTTTTTCCTGTGGGCGCGCAACACCGTTCGGGAATGTAACCAGTGGGGCGCGCAGTTCCAGGGCGATTCGGGCGGCCTCGCCTACCATTACCTCTACGACTGCACGTTCGAGAACACGTCTGTCGGGGTCGGACCCGTGCCGTATCCGGGCGATGAAGGTCATGGTTTTCGCATCCTCGGCAACACGCGTCACATTACGTTCGAAGACTGCGCGATCCGCAACAACGGCCGCCTCGGTCTACAACTCAACGGCCCCAATGTGGACGCTCTCTGCTTTCGGAGTTGCGCCATCGCCGGCAACAAAGGGGCCGCCGTTGCAGGGCCTTCCGGATACACCAGGTTGGAATTCGAGAGCTGCACCGTTTTCGGCAACGGAAACGATACTCTGCCCGAAGAAAAGCCTTTTGAAACAGAGCCCCCGGTCGCGTCCTTCACGGCCCCCCGGCGTGCTCAGGTAGGCGAGACAATCACGTTAAGAAACACCTCTAAGGACTCAGGCCCACCCCTGGCTGCCGCTCTCTGGGATCTCGGCGCGGGTCTGCCCGTTTTCCATGATCTGAGCGCAACCGAGTCGCCGCCCCCGGTTACCACGCCATACGATGCCCCAGGCGATTACCGCGTCACCCTCGTCGTCTGGGACCTCGAGGGCCGCGCCTCCCGCGCCGAAAAGAGCGTCACGATAGCGCGGTGACCGGCGAAACCGGGAGACTACGACACGCGCTTTGGGGAGCGCGGGCGGCAGTTCGGCATTCCAGATGCAGCCGAGACGGCTGCGCTACAAAGCCCGCGGCCGAAGCGGATTGCGCATCATTGTCTCACAGGCGCCGCAAAGCAATACCTTCCCGCCTCGACTTCTAAGACGGCACGTCCATCCTCGCTGCGCACGAACGTCACGCTTCCGGCTTCCCGGACAGGTTTATCCGACTCGGTCACGGCCTCGGGCGTGCTTGCGGGCACCATGACGGTCGCGGATGTGTTGGCAGGGATGCGGACATCCCAGACGAACGTGCCGTCCTCGATACGCCACACGCTTTCAATGACACCCCGCACCGTATCCTGCCGTGCGCTGACCCACGTTACATCGCCGACGAGGGCGGGGTTTAACACGAAATGCGCATAGCCGGGCGCGTCCGCATCGGGCCGGATACCGGCCAGCCCGCGATAGAACCACGCGCCGATGCCGTTGTAGCAATTGTGAATGTGGGAGCGGTGGCCGTCCCAGTGCTCCCAAGTGGTGGTCGCGCCGTTGGCCAGCATGTATCCCCAGCCGGGATAGGTTTCCTTGCTGGTGTATTCGAACACGAGGTCGCTCCGGTCCAGTTTGAGCAGTGTTTCGGTCAATAACGGTACCCCGACCAGACCGACGTCCAGATGGCCCTTGTGCTCGACCAGAATCTTCTCTTCGAGACGTTTCTTCACCGCCTCGCGCAGGTCTTCGGGGACTACTCCGGCCAGGAGGGGATACGCGAGATCCAGTTGTGTGTCGTCGGCGTAAGTGCCTTGCGCGGGGTCGTAGAACGTCTCGTGGACCCGCTTCCGACGGGCCTCGGCTTCCTGCGCGTACCGTTTCGCATCCTCGGGATGTTCCAGCACCGTGGCGATGCCGGCTATCCAGTCGTAACACTGGACCACGAAGCAGTTGTTGACATGTTCGACGGATTTCCCGGCCTGTTTTTCGCGACGGTCAGGCCGCGCCCAGTCGCCCAGATACCAGGTGCGATAGTCGGTTTCCGGCCACGGCCGCAGGAGGCCGTCCTGTGTGTGTGCCTCGACATAGCCGAGCCACTGCTGCATGGCCGGATAGTTCGCCTCGAGAATGCGCGTGTCGCCATAATCCTGGTACATCTCCCATGAGGCTGCGATGATGAACCCGCACCAGTAAGGTCCGCCCCCTGCGCGCCACGGGTTTGGGGCCGTGTGGGGCATACTGCCTTCGGGCCGCTGGCAATCCCGCCAGTGCATCAGCCATGCGGTATAGAGGGGCCCCATGCCGAACAGGGTCATCGCCGTGGGCGTGCTTGCCTGGCCGTCACCGCCGTACCCCAGCCGCTCGATATGGGGGCAGTCCACAAGATAGCCCCCCAGGCTCAAGCACTCGAACGTGTAATGCACCATATCGTGAACGTTTGTCAGCACCGGATTGGAACACGCGAAGCTGCCGCAAACGGGGAAGTTAGTCCGGACCAGATACGCCGTAATGGCTTCCGTTTGCGAGGGCACGTCAATGCCGGTGATTCGCACGTAACGAAACGCGTGGTAGTTAAACCGGTTGCGGAAGGTTTCGGCGCTGCCGCCTTTCGCGATGTATTCATCGACCTGGCCGAACGGGTCAAATCCCTCGTCGGCCAGATAGTCCGCGAATTCCATCTTCACCGATTGCCCAGGCGCCAAGCCGGCGAATGTGATGTCGAACAGGCCGGTCAGGTTGATTCCGAAATCGACGACCCAGACGTTTTCGCCCATGAACGTGATCTTTTTGGGCTCATAGCGACGGAGTATGGCATTGGTCTCGACGGGTTGCGCCGAAACCGCGTGTCCTGCTGGTTTGACCGCAACAGCATCGGACCAGCCGCTGGCGTCAAATTCCGGACTCGCCCACGCCGGATTGTGGAGGCTCGCATCGTACCGTTCGCCGCCGTAATGGCCTGACCGCCACGTGTCGATGCGCGTGAACGCACTGGGTTGGGCTTTCCACGTGGTATCCGTCGCAACGGTGACGCGCTCGCCGCCCGCCATGTCCGCTTCGAGTTGGGCCCGCACCAGCGGTCCCTTGTACGCTACTCCCGGCAGACCCTCCGCATACCATCCCCGGCCCAACCAGAGGGCAATGGTGTTCGTGCCCTTTCGCAGAAGGTCCGTGACGTCATGGGTTAGGTAGAACGAGCGTTTGTCGAACTGCGTGACCGCGGGGGACAGGGCTGCATCGCCGGCCTTCTCGCCGTTGACATAGAGTTCGTAATACCCCAGCGGATTCACGTACACCCGGGCGTCCATGGGCGCTTCGGTCAGTTCAAAGGTCTTCCGCAACCAGGGGAACTCGGGATTTCCCTTCTCGGCGTCCATGGCGATATAAACGCCCTGCCAATCGTCGGGCTCGAGCAGGCCCATGCTCCATTCCGCCGGCTCGCTCCAAGGGCCTTCGGTTCCCTCGCCGTTCCAAACCTTCACCTTCCAGTGACACCGCTGCCGTGACATGAGTGCCTGGCCCGCGCAGGGAATCAGCACGCTCTCAGATGACACCACCTTCCCGCTGTCCCACAGATCGCCTTCCTCGGCCGCCAGTTTCTCCGGCGTCGACGCCACCAGAATCCGGTACGCCGTCTGCTTCGCGCCGCGTTGCTCAGACTCGACAATCCAACTCAATCGCGGCGATTTCGCGTCAATGCCCAGGGGATTCTCGAGATATTCGCACCGTAAGCGGCTGGCCGTCATGGCTTCTTCTCCTTGCGCAGTCGCTGTGGAGCCTGTTATCCCAACGACCGCCAGCACCACAACCAGACCGCCAATGACCACGCGAAACCCTATCATCACGCCACCTCTTTCGTATGTCGAGCCGTCAGGCGCGAGCGCCTCCATGCCGTTCCCGGGAATGTCCCGAGTATCCCCGTTCGCTGCACCCGGATGCAACCATGCGGCTTTCGCGCAGGCACGGAGATTGGGTGGACCCAGTGGACCGGGTGAACCGGGTGGACTGGGTAGACCCAGTGGACGCGCCGGTCCGCGGGGTCCGTGCGGGCCCCCGATTTCGATCTCGGGTGTGAATCTGTTACAGTGGGGTCTTTCCAGCGGAAGCAACCCCTTCAGGAGTGTGTCGAATGACCTCACGAACACGTATTACCCGACGAACCTTTCTGAGAAGCGCCGCGGCAGCGGGCGCGGCAGTTGTGTTACCGGCCATGGTGCCGTCGAGCGTCCTGGCCGCCGCCGGGGGCAGTGCCCCGAGTAACCAGATCACCCTGGGCCTGATTGGCGCGGGAGGGCGCGGGGTGGGCGTACTGAAGAGTTTCATGGCGCGCCGCGATGTCCGTGTTCTGGCGGTTTGCGACGTGGACAACGCGCACCTGAACCCGGTGGTATCTGCGGTAAACCGCAATCAGAACAGCACGGACTGCAAGGCATACACCGATTTTCGCGACGTTACGAGCCGGGATGACATTGATGCCGTCTTGATCGCGACGCCCGATCACTGGCACGTCATCCAGGCGCTCGACGCGGTGCGAAACGGCCAGGACGTGTACGTCGAGAAACCCATGGCCTACTCGATCCACGAGGGCCGGGTGTTGAGCAACACGGTGGCCCGGGAGAAACGCGTTCTCCAGACGGGGAGCCAGCAGCGTTCGGACTCGCGGTTCCGGCTGGCCTGCGAACTGGTGCGCAACGGGCGCATTGGCCGGCTCCACGCGATCAACGTGGGTATTCCCGGCAACAACAAAACCTGTGAGCCCACCTGGGAACCCCAGCCCGTGCCGGAAGGTTTTGACTACAATATGTGGCTCGGACCCGCGCCGTGGGCCGAGTACCACGAACAGCGCTGCCACTACACCTTCCGCTTCATTCTCGATTATTCGGGCGGACAGGTCACCAATTTCGGGGCCCACAACCTCGATATCGCGCAATGGGCCCTCGATATGGACGAGTCCGGCCCCATCGAAATCTCGGGCAACGCCGAGTTCCCGAAATCCGGCCTGTTCACGACGGCCACGAAGGTTAACTTCGAATGCCTGTACGAGAGCGGCGTGCGCCTGACCTGTCGCACCGGCCGCTTCGGTATCTACTTCGAAGGCTCCGAGGGCACCATCTACGTCGATCGGAAAGAAATCCGGTCGGTCCCCGGGGAAATCCTCGAGAATCCGCTGGGGGACGGTGACGTGCGCCTCTACAAGAGCGACGATCACGTCGGCAATTTCATCGACTGCATGCGGACGCGCGAGCAGCCCATCTGCAACGCCGAAGTGGGCCATCGCTCCTCGAGCATCTGCAACCTGGGCAATATCGCCATGATTCTCGGGGGCGAAAAGCTGCGCTGGGACCCGAAGAAGGAGGAGTTTCCCGGCGACCCCGAGGCCAACGCCATGGTAAAGCCCTCGATGCGCGAACCCTGGACCGTGTAAGGAGCCAAACGAATTATGGAAAGGCTGATACGATGAGATACATGACAATCGCAATGCTCGCTTTGCTCTGCGCCACTCCTTTTGCGGGGGCTCAGGAAGACGAAGGCTGGATAGACCTCTTTGACGGCAACACGCTCGAGGGCTGGGTACAACGCGGCGGCACGGCGCCTTACCGTATCGAGGACGGCGCCATCGTCGGCACCACCGTTACTGGCAAAGATGTCGACGGCAAACGCGTCTCGGGCACCGACAACACCTTTCTTTGCACCGAGCGGCATTACGGCGATTTCGTGCTCGAGCTCGAGTTCAAAGTCGACCCGAGCATGAATTCCGGTGTGCAGATCCGCAGCAACAGCTTTGACTGGTTCAAGAACGGCCGCGTGCACGGCTACCAGATCGAGATCGATCCGTCCGAGCGTGCGTGGACCGGCGGCATCTACGACGAGGCCCGCCGCGGATGGCTTATAAACCTCGAGGACAAGCCCGAAGCACAAAAGGCCTTCAAACAAAACGAATGGAACCACTTCCGCATCGAGGCCAAGGGTGAGAACATCAAGACGTGGGTCAACGGCATCCCCGTCGCAGACCTCGACGACTTCATGACCCAGCGCGGGTTCATCGCCCTGCAGGTGCATGCTTCGAAGGCCGAAGAGCCCATGGAGATCCGTTGGCGCAACATCCGGCTCATCGATCTCGACCGCACTAATACTCAGCCGGTGCCCTTCAGCGTCCAGCGTGCCGATGGCGCGAAACTGCGGTAGCAGGCAGGACGCAGGACAACCGGGACCGGAACGGCGCTCGAGGGGAGGACGTTTCCGCGATCAGCGCGCTGGAACGAGATTCTCCATGCTCACCATGGGCCTGACTGTGTCGGTAAGGCCCAGGCTGCCGTAGCAGATGTAAATCCAGGCGTCATGCGTCAACGCGGGTTCTTCGATAAGGCGCAGTATGGAATGTTCGCCCTCGGGCGAAAACATGCTGCAAACGGCGGTCGCCATCAGCGCCTGAATCTCCGCGTCATCGGGCGCGATCGCGTGCAGCCAATAGGCGAGGCCGTCGAGGTTCAGGGCACTGCGCCCGCCGCCTCTGAGCCACCAGGTCTTGTTGGTTGGGGCCAGCATACGGTCGCGGAAGGCCTCGCGCAGGTATGTTTCGTAGCGTTTTCGCTGTTCGGGCCTGGTCGTAAGCATGTGCGCGTACAGATAGCTCTCGACGAAGGCTCCGTGAAGAACTTCCGTGCGGGGCATCAGCCATTCCGCGTCCTTCTCCGCGCGCGCCTCGAGGGCGGGGTCGTTGCGCAAGCGTGCGTGGGCGTATGCCGCGGCAAGGGAGCATCCGATGGTGTAGGTGTTGCGCTCGGGCGCATAAATGCGCGTGGGTTCATCGAGAGGTACGATGGGGCGCTGGCCGTAATCGTGGAGGCACCAGCCTACGCCGATGCCGCCTTCGGGCACGCGGAACGATTCGCGGTAGGCGATGTAGTTGTCCAGGCTTTCGAGCAGGGCGTCGCGTTCTTCACCCTCGGCATAGGAGACGAGTCGCGCTATGCATACCGCGATTTCGCCCCCATCCGCCACGTAACACGATTCGCCCTTGCTCGTGATGCCGTACCCCATGCGGTAGCCGCCGTCCTTGCGCTGCTCGGCCATGACGACTTCCCGTGCCCAGCGCATGGCGGCGTCGCGATAGGTGCGCTCGCCGAGGAGCGCATAGCCCGCCAGGAGCGTGCGCATGCCCCGGTTTTCGATGAACCGGTTGCCATGGAGGCGGCCGTGTTCGTTAACGTGGGCCGCAAGGAAATCACAGATTGTTTTGAGCGCGGCGGAGGTGTCCAGCGAGACCCGGAAATTGCCGAACAAGGCCTGGTGCGGCACGCCGTCTGCTTTGACTTCCAGGTTGAAGTTCTGCCAATCGAATTCATCCAGTTCAAGAGCATCGAACCGTACCTCGACGGTTGCGTTTTCCGGCCCTGACTGCAAGGTGGGTTCACGGATACCGAGGATGTGATTCCCGGCGTTGCTGGTGAGCGATGCCTGCACGGTCACCTGCCGCGCCAGGGCCGACAGGTTGCGGAGCGTGAGCACGGGCGTCATGACGGGGCGCCCTTGCACTGCCGCGAACTCGGGCGTCAGACTGCCGAAGATCATTCCCTCGCGAATCCGTTCCGCGGCATAGACAAGGGCGTCCCGCAGAAGTGTTTCGGCGGACACATCGCTCGATTCGACCGTGAAGAATGCCCACGAGCTTCCGGCATAGGGTCCATCGCCGTGCGGCGCCAGCGCCGCCACAACGGTATCCCCTTCCAGAGCCAGCAACGGCAGGAAGGGCGCGTGCGATGTTTCGGCGAGGGCATCGGCCAGGGCGCTACCGGTCGAAGGGCTCACCCCCATCGAACGAAGCGCCGTGCCTGTCCAGCGGCCTTCCTGCGTGCGTTCTCCGAAAGGCAGCGAAGCATCCGCCGCGGCCAGAAGTGAGCCCGCCACGCGCCGGTCTTCCTCAGCCAAGGAAAGCCGGGGCAGGAGATGCTCGTCGGCCACGGGGTCTCCAAACCATCGCTTGACCGAACAGCCGGGGCGCTCGAAGCGGGGAATCGCGCGTACTGTAGCACCGTCGATGACCGCTTCCTCAAATCGTACGTTGCGCACATCGAAGCGGTGGTCTCCCGGGCCTACCATGGGTGCCGTGAACCCGAACGTGAGAATACGGAGTTCATTGGGCCGGCAATAATCTTCAGCCCCGCTGCGGGCGGGACTGTTATAGGAGACAAAATCCGCCAGATGAATGCGGTGTTCAGTCCATGCAGGGCTCAACGGCACGATGTACTTCCACCGGGAGCCGTCCCGAGCGGCAAGTTCGGCGCAAAGGCGGGGCGTGGCGGCCCCGGCACGTGTTTCAAAACACAGGATCGCGTCGCCGAACGCAAGCTCGGGCGGGGTGGTGCCGATGTACCCGTATCCCGAGAAACCGTCGACCGATACCTGCGCGGACATACCATCTTCGGCGGGCTCCATCCGAAACGCAACCCCTGTCGAAGCGTGGCCCTTGGTCCAGGGCGGCATCAGGGGGATGGCAGCCTCTCGGACTGTCCCGGCAGTAAGGTAGTGCACGGTTCCCGCCTTTGCCAACACCGGTTCGGAGAACGGCGCGCCCCCCACACATATCAGTGAACCCCCTTGCCGCAGAAATGCGTCAAGGCTCTTCGCCGCCGCCGCTGGATACAGCCCGCCATACGGTAAAACCACCAGGAGAGCGTTTGCCCCCGCCAGAATGCCCGCCTCAAAGGCGGTTGTATCGGCAGTCTGCACGGAGTAACCGGTGTCGGCCAATGCTTCGCTGACTCCCGAGGGTAGATTGCCCGCCAATGCCTCTACGCGGCGGTCTTCCCACACCACCGCCACGGGCGGCGCGGGCTGGGCCGCAACGCTGACCGCTGCAAGCAGAACCCACCCGCCGAACCATGCCATAACACCTTGTCCGTATCCATGCCTGGCTGTCATCCGATGTGCACCCCTTGTTGCTGATTCGGTCATTTTACCAGTCCCCGCTCAGGGATTCCGCCCCGAAGGCCGAGCCAAGTTCGGATACCTGGCGAAGAAATACGGCATACCCGCTCATTCGTGGAGTAATGCAGATGCTTCGAGCAGGTCGCGCGCGCGCATCAAGCAGGCGCGGTGGACAGGCCCCACGGATACGAACGGGAAGAGGTTTTGCTGTGAGGAAGCCGCAACCAGCCCCAACACGCGAAGAATTCCCTCCCGGTCCGCACAATCATGAGCAAGATGCTCATGCGACCGCAATGCTTCCGCGCACCAGCTCGGCGCTTGAGCAAAAACAAGGGCCGATCTTTCTTGATTTATTGTCAATATGCCAATATAATTGGATCGGATTGTATTATGCGAAACAAAACGCTCCAGAAAGGGTTGGTTATTCTCGAGGCGCTGGCCGCCGAGGCCCGCGCTTTCTCATTGGCCGAGGTTGCCGCCATGGTGGGTCTCGACAAGAGCCAGACCTGCCGTCTCCTTCAAACCCTTGCCGCGATGGGCTATGTCATTCAAGATTCCCGCACACGCAAGTACCGCATCGGACTGCGCACCCTGGAGTTGTCGTCCTCGATACTCTCGCGCATGGAGCTACACCGGACGGGCATGGCCTACCTGCGCAACCTGTCCGATGGAGTCAACGCGACAAGCTATCTGGGCGTGTTGCACCTTGGACAGGTTCTGACCTTTGCCACGGTGTATCCGGCGGGTGTGTACCGGGACGATATGCCCGGGTTTGGGAGTGTGATGGCCCTGGACAACTCGGCGATGGGCAGGGTGCTTCTGGCGAACATGTCTTGTGAGGAGCGGGGCGATACCGGCAAACAGCTTGAGGAGCAACTGGGACGGATCCGCGCCGAAGGCATCGCGGTGATCATCAAAGGGGCCAACTTGACGGAAGGTGTTGTGGGCGTGGCCGCGCCGGTGAGAACGTTCGAGGGGCGCGTGGTCGCGGCCCTGGGCGCATCGCTGGGTCTTTCGGCTTGGCAGGAATGCAATCAGGGGGAATTCCGGGCAGCGGTGAAAGCGGGCGCACAGGGTCTTTCGTTTGCCCTCGGCCATGCTGCCAGCCGTATAGCCCTGTAAAGGAGAAGCAGAATGACATTCACAGAGGAACTCAAGTCAGCGGCACACAGCGCCGGGGCCGACCTCGCCGGGATTGCCTCAATCGACCGGTTTGACGGGGTGCCAGCCCATCACCACCCCCGCTCGATCTTTCCCGAGACGCGGTCGGTCATCGTACTCGGGAAACGCATCGCCCGGGGGTGTCTGCGGGGTGTCGAAGAGGGTACGCAATTCGCAATCTACGCCCAGTACGCCAACAACTGGGTACCCGATCGCTTTCTCGCGTCAACCACCGTCAGCGTGGCCCAGTATCTTGAGGATCACCGGTGGGAAGCCGTTCCGCTTCCGTATCTGCCGGTTCAGACGCCGCCCATGGGGGTGCCAGTGCGTTCCGGCGCGCCGGCCCCCAATGTCATGCTCGATTTCGACGAGGCCGCCGTGCGTGCGGGACTCGGCCGCTTCGGGCTGAGCGGCGAGTTCATGACGCCCCAATTCGGTCCCCGCCAGCGGCTGCAGCTCATCCTCACCGACGCCGTACTCGACGCCGATCCCCTGTGCGCGACCGTGGTTTGCGACGAATGCGGCGAGTGCATTGACGCCTGCCCGCTAAATGCAATGGATGTCTCGCAGCCCGAGGAACGCTTTGTTTGCGGGATGCAGATGAGGACGGCGCGGATAGACTGGAACGTATGCCGGTCGTGCAAGAACGGGGCGCTTCAAAACCGGGCTCATCCCAGTGGCAATCCGGACCGTGTGGCCGCGCTGTGCATGCGCACCTGCGTACATCACCTTGAAGATGCCGGACTCGCCAGCAACGCCTTCGAGAATCCCTTCCGCCAGAGGCCCGCGTGGTGCGTCGACAAGACCGGCGCGGCCGGCATCGTGGAGGGCTGACCCATGGCAGCGCTCACGGCACATCAGGTCAAGGACTTCGCACTCAGACAGGGCCTCGACCTCGCCGGCATTGCGAACATCGAGCGGTTCGATGGCGCGCCCGAACGCATGCACCCCGCTGCCATCATGCCCGGTGCGAAATCCGTCGTGGCGGTCGCCCGGCGCATCCTCCGCGGCAACTGGCGGGGCATCGAGGAAGGCACCTACTGGCCCAATTACACCTATTTCGGCTATCACGGGCTCCTCAACAGCTTCTTCATCCCCAAGGGCGTCTATGAAACCGCCTGCTTCCTCGAAGACCACGGGTGGGAGGCCGTGCCGTATTATCCCGGTGTACCCGAATCACAACCGCCTGTCGAGCCACTCCGCCCCGGCGCCGTC
>CAZFOG010000188.1:0-5140 GCA_964520685.1 uncultured Nitrospiraceae bacterium
GACAGTATATCGCTCGCATCGGCGTTTCCTCCTCGGGAAAAATGATAGCCGCACCCGGGACTTCACGCAATCATGGAAGAAAACCCAGAAGGCCGGATAACTGACAAGCCCGGCAGGAGCTAAGATGGTTTGTCTATGTTGGGTTCACTCATGACGCGCCAACGGCGCGAAACATACCAGCATGCGCGGCCCTTCCGTCATTCCTGCGCAGACAGGCATTCAGAGGGCCAACGGCATGTGCGGCGTGCGTTGCTGCCCAGGCGCTCGGGGACGGGACCCCTGCCTTCGCGGTGGAGACGGGAAGGGGCAGGCCCGGCGGCGGGGTTGACACGAGACTGCCTGCGGATGAGACCGCCTGCGGCGGCAACCTTAGGCCGGATGGGCAGCCCGTGTGAGAAGAACCCCGTTGACCAAATCCATTGGTGAGCCTATACTCAGGCCGTAGCAGGATGGGACTGTTTACATGGCGGGGTGGGGGATTTTCGGGCAATTGAGGCATGGGGCGCGTCAACCGCGTGTCAAGAGGCCCCAAGAAGACCGCAGGCGATAATTGAACATGTGCCGCGAGACCAGGGCACTCCGGGTCGTCCTTATCGGGCTTGAGTAAGTCTGAGTGTGTTGTTGGTGTTGTTTCCCAGCAATGAGGGAGGGGTTCGGCATGTTCAGGAAAAGCCGGTTTGGTGGTGTGGTGGCGGTCGCCTTGTTGATGGTCTTCTTTGTTGTGGGATGTCCAGACAACAAGACTACCACCGTTTTTATCAGCGGTCTTCTCAACAATTTCTCGGCGCCGCAAAGCCAGACGTGGCCGCTGGGCGTCCAGACCGTTATTGACAAGCCTACGACGTTCGATCTGCGTGTCTGGGCAAGTGATTCTCTATTTATCAGCACGCCCCCTTCCAGCGAGGATGATATGCTGGCATGGGTTATTCTTTCGGACCCGTTTGGCGGTCATGCCGACCAGTACATACCGTTTCAATTTACGTACGAAGGCGGGGGTTGGTACGTGTCCACCATCAGCCGCTCCGTTCTCGAATGGACAGGCTCAAGTGGGCAGCTCCAGCCGGCTGAGTGGAGTCTCCGGGTCGACAAACGCATCGTAAACGCACAGTTGCAGATCGGTTGCGAGGTGACCTTCACGCGCTATTAGTCCTTGAGGATGCTAACCGGTTGATTGCGAGCCGATGCGCAAGGGCGCAGTGCGAGAGCCGTTCACCAGATTGCCTTCGAGTTCTCGGTGGAGACGTGCACACAGAATGCTCTCTTATGGCGCATCGCGGCGAACGATGAGCACGTCACCGCAGCCGACGAAGCGTGGTGGCTTTGGGGGCTCCCTCATGTTTGCCGTCTGCAGGTGAGCCACTGGCTCATGGTTCCCTGTCCCAGGGTGTTTCTATTTCCCTTGGAAGCCCCGCACTATACCCCGGATTACTCTTCGGAAAGCGGGATTGGTTCGTAGGGCGCGCGCCAGGCGATGTCGCCCGAGTGGCGGGGGTCGTGGCGGCCGCCGTCGTCCTCACGATCCCACCCCAGCCCGTACAACTGGAACGAATCGCCGTGGTTGATGTAGCGGTACGGGTCACCCGTGCACGGATCGACCGGGATGCTCTCGCCCAATATGGCCGTGACCTCGTCAAGGCTTTCCGGATATGCGCCGTTATCTGCGTGGAACTGCTCGACGGCCAGTCCGATGCGCAAAAGGTCCAGTTCGGTCTCAATGAGGGCTTGCCGCTCCAGGGCGCCCGCCATACTGTCGGCGTGCCATAGCGAGAACGGCTGCCATGGGCGCGGGGGGCCTTGTCTGCTCTCGAATTCTTCGAGTAGCGGCATCGCTTCATAGTAAGGCAGGGACGCGATGTCCACAGCGACGGAGGACAGTCGGGCAGCGCGTTCCTGATCACTGTCGAGGAGCGGGCCGGCTATCGGCGTGCGGCAGAGGGGACCCCAAACGCGGCTAAAAAGAAAATCCGACGTCCCGTCGGCCGCAGTGACTTTAGTCGTTCCGTCGCGCCAGCCGTCGATCAGGCCAGAAACGCTCAAGCCTTCTACTGTAATCCCACCGACAAACGCCTCGCGTTCGTAGCATTCTGCCGCCCGCTCGATGATGAGCCGGCGCTGTTCCCCCGTAAGCTTGTCGGGAGGGATGTTCTCGGCCAGTCCGGCAATTCCCATGCCTTGAAGGGCCACTCGAACAGCATGTCCGAAGCCCGACGGTTCCGCCCCGAAGACAGACCCCAACTGCAGCACGGCCAGGCAATCATTCACCGCGGTCTCGGGGTCATCGAAATGTGCGCATACCCGGGAATTCAGCAGCAGCAGTCGCACCCAGCGCCGCTGGTCGGCGAGGGTAAACTCCGGGTCCGGCATATCCGCCCAGCCGACAGGCCCGCCTCGGGCCACGAGCCTGCGCAGTTCATCCAGGAGGTCTTCGTTCTCGGCCAGGAACGCACGCAGCAATTCCCACTGCTCCTCGGTAAGATCACGGGGATAGGTGCTTGCACCCAATTCCTCGAGATCGTGCGGCGCAGGCCCCAGGCGTTCGTGGATAAACAAACCGAAGGCGCCGTACTGCTCGCGGAGACTGGATTTAGGTATCGCATCAGGGGAAGCACTCTCGACAGTGGGCTGTGGAGAAGGTTGTACAGGTGATGTCGGGTTCGGCAGTACGCGCTCGGCCTTCTCCCTGAATGCTTGGACGGCCGTCTCGCGGCGGGTCGAGGTATAGCGGTTCAGAAGCGGAAACCCGACCACCGTCCCCGCCGCCACTGTGGCCACCGCCAACCCTATGACATCTTTCCGTCGCATCACTTCTACTATACCCCCGATGCGAGCTGTACGCCAATGGAGAGAGCGGGAGTACCTGCTGCACCGCAGTCTCCTTAATTGCAGCCCTGCCGGCTTCTTCCCCCAGATCGTCCTCCCGGACGCCCAAACAACAAATTCACCGCTATGTGATGCCGGGGGGTGTCTGTCGCGGTCTATTCCGGCTGACTGCATGTGTGGATGAGTTCTTCGGGGTTCTGGTTGGTTTTGAGATAGCCGTCGTATTCGTCGAGGCCTTTGAGGTACTTGCCGAAAAAGGCGGCGGTGTATCCGTTGAGCAGCGAGAAGGCCTTATCCATGCCGATGTAGGTGATGGGTTCGCCGTTGGTGATGCGGGTTCCGGAGCCCACGCCGTCCCCGAAGGCGGGGTTCCACTGGTACATCTCGGTGAACGAGTAGTGGCCGGCGTTGACGAATTCCACGAGGTATTTGGGGCCTTTCGAGTCTTGGTAATATGTGCGGATGCGGTCGTTTCCCTCGGCGCCGATGGTGTCGTCTTCCGTCGCGACCACGGCTAGCACGGGAACGTCATAGTTTTCCCGCTCGGAGGCGACGGCCGCCCAGGGCGCGATGGCGTCCACGCGGGGTTCGGTGTCGGCGACACGCGTGGAGGTGTACCCGCCGAACGAATGCCCGGCCACGCCGATGTGTTCGAGGTCGACGCGCTCGTAGAAGCGGCTGTCGTCGCCTTTGTTCATGCGGGTGAAAGCATCGATAAGGAACCGGATGTCTTTGGGGCGCTCTTCGCCACTGGGCTTGCGGAGTTCGGGATTGAAGACTACGAGTTCGCCGCCGAGAATCGTCACCCCGCTGTTGCCGGTATGATCCGGCGCCGCCACGATGTAGCCGTGACTGGCCATGTGCTCACACCAGAATACGCCCTGGCTGCGCATGCCGCCGTTCCCGTGGGAGAACAGCAGTAGCGGAAACTTGCCGTCGCGCATGCGGGCGTCGCGAACGGACACCGTGTGGAAAGTCTTTGCCGCCTCGAGCATATCTGCGCCAAAGGCCATTTTCATCAGCCCCGCGATCACCTGCGGGTCCACGCCGCGAAAGTAGTCCATCAATTTGCCCGCGGGCAGCGACGCCGCGTTGTCGGTCGCAGGATACCAGATTTCGGTCATCAAGGGCCGTGGTCCGCCGGTTGCGGGACAGGTCCGGGAGTGGTCCACGAGCAAGAAGGTTGTGACGCCTACGGGATACGGCCCCGGTTCCGCGGGCGGTGGCGCGGCCGCGAGGGCGGCAGGCGAAATGGCGGCCAGGAACGATACCAACAGGAGGAGGGAGGAGAATTTGCGCATGGGGCAGTCCTTGGTTCGGGTTTGTTGTCTCACGTACGCGCCCGGCCGTATCGCGCCGCATCGCCGGGCGAACTCCATTTTAGAGAGAGAGAATCACTCCATCAACTCTGGAAAAAGGCCGTGGGGGGGCAGGCGCGGGATGACCATTACCAGGGTTGAAGTCCTCACGTCGCAGACGGGGCACGACACGTGCTAGAATGCAACTCATCTGGGGAATTCCCTTCAGAAACAGCAGGCGGTCACGCACAGCGCCATGACTTTGAACAGTATCTACCCACATGAACTCGACACCGCAACCGCCGCCGCCCAGGCCGCCGGTGTGGTTCTCCGCGAGGCGTTCAACCGGCCGGGCGGGCCCATCGGCGCACCCGGCCACGCCGATGCCGACCGCGCCGCCGAGAAGCTGATCTGGGAGCGCCTGCATACTGCGTTTCCGGACGATGGGTATCTGGGCGAGGAGTTCCCGGAAGGCCACCGGGCCCCCGGCGCCGAAAACCGCCTCTGGGCCGTCGATCCGAACGACGGCACCAGCGCCTACATGAAAGGGTTTCGCGGCGCGGCGACGTCCATCGCGCTGCTTATAGCGGGCGAACCGGTACTCGGGGTGGTCTACGCCTACAACTATCCCGACGACAACGGTGACTTGATTGCCTGGGCGAAAGGCGGTCCGATACTCCGCAACGGCATGGCCGTCACGCCACGCTGGCCTTCCGTGCCCGGTCCCGATTGCGTGGTTTTCGTATCACAGGGTGCGGACAGGTGTTCCGAAGCCAACGCGGCGTGTGTCGCACCGATGCGTTTCCGTGCCATGCCCGGCATCGCGTACCGGCTGGCGCTTGTGGCCGCCGGTGAGGGTGTCGCGGGCGTTTCGCTCAACGGTCCTGGTACGTGGGATTTTGCGGGCGGACACGCCTTGTTGCTCGGCGCGGGCGGCGATTTGTTCGGCCAGAACGGGCGCCCCGTGCAGTACAAACCTGATGGCTCGTGCCACACCACGAAAAACGTCTTCGGCGGCTCCC
>CAZFOG010000188.1:5240-6404 GCA_964520685.1 uncultured Nitrospiraceae bacterium
ACACCATTGCGGGCCAACCGACCGACGACTCCGAGATGGCGCTGCTGCTCGCGCGCACGTTGGTTGACCGCGGCGAATACAATCCCGACGCGGCCCGCCATGCCTATGTCCATTGGTTTGAGTCCGCTCCGTTCGATTGCGGCACCACCATCGGCAATGCCCTTTGTGGTGCCTATAACCACGAAAGCCAGGCCAACGGCGCCATGATGCGCATCAGCCCCCTCGGCATTTTCGGCGTCCACCTTTCTCTCGATGATGTGGCGGATTGGGCGCGGGAAGACGCGGTGCTGACTCATCCCAATCCGGTGTGCCAGGAAGCCAACGCGCTTTACGTGATGGCCATTGCCCATGCGATCCGCACCGGTTCAACGCCCGCGGAATTGTATGGGCAAATTGTGGCATGGGCCAGCGGCATGGCGTGTGATGAGATGCTTCGCGACGCGCTCGCCGCTGCCGAGTCCGCTCCGCCGCAAGACTACATCACGCAACAGGGCTGGGTTCTTATCGCGTTCCAGAACGCCCTCTGGCAGCTTCTCCACGCGCCCAGTCTCGAGGAAGCTCTCGTCGATACGGTCATGCGCGGCGGCGACACCGACACCAACGCGGCCATTTGCGGCGCTCTCCTCGGCGCCGTGTACGGACGCGACGCCATTCCCGCGCGATGGGCCGGCCCCGTCCTCACCTGCCGTCCCATCGACGGTCTGCCCGGTGTGCACCGCCCGCGGCCGCGCTGTTTCTGGCCCGTTGATGCTATGATACTCGTGGACCGGCTGCTCACCGCCGGTTAGGCGGTCCGCAAAGGGAAACAAGGAGTGCGATCCATGGCCGTAGCCGTTGTCATCTTCGGGGTATTCCTCGGCATTTTGGTTCTCTACTCCGTCTTCAACGTCCTCTGGCATCTGCCCGAAATCCTCGGTTTCGGCCAGAAGAAAGACTGAGCGAAGTCCGCCTCGTGGTCCCCGCCTCGTTTCGCGGAGCCGCGCGTGCTGTATCTTGAATTCACACCCCGGGCTTCCCGCAACCCGTTCCCCAGGCCGCACAGACGCAACCGAAGTTGTGCCCGCCCCATGTAGAGCACGGGGACGCCGCGAACAAAATGGCTGGGATGGGAATGGAGATGAGGAGGGTCCCGGGGAGCACGGGTTCCATTCTCCATTCCCATCG
>CAZFOG010000188.1:6504-12039 GCA_964520685.1 uncultured Nitrospiraceae bacterium
GAATGGAGATGAGGAGGGTCCCGGGGAGCACGGGTTCCATTCTCCATTCCCATCGGCGCCAGTCACAGGCAGCGGCAGATGATGCCAAACCCCGCCTGGCGGTTCGAGCCCACCTACGGTTCCACGGGGAACGCGGCGAGGTGGAGCAGGCGATCGTCGTGGCAGAGTCCGGTGCCGGAGAGTTGACCGCCGTGCAATCCGATGCTCACACCAAGCCCGCGAGTCTCGGTGAGGACCTCAAGACTGCCGGGCACGCGGCCTAAGAAATCCCGAACGGCCTGTTCGGGTGCGGCCTGTGCTGTGTTGCCGTTGCGGGTCAGGGTGAAGAAGCAGGCTTCGCTGAGCCGCGGCCAGACGCGCTGCATGGTGCGCGGTGAGTCGAACAGTTCGAAGAGGACCACGCCGCTGCCCTGGGCAATGGCGACGCCGGCGGCATCCTCGGGCAGGGCGAGATGTTCGCGGTAATCTTCGAGCCTGTCGCGGAAGGCCTCGATGCCGTCGGTGAGGGACGCGGTGCGGGAAACGACCTCAGCACAGTGCAATTCGTGTGCGACGTCTTGCCACACGGCGCCCTGGTCGCCGGCGAAATCGCCGGACGCGGCCGCGCCGGCCCAGACGCGTTCGCATTTGCGCGCGCGGACTTTGGGCGTGGCGTAGTGGGTGGCCCGGAACCGCTCGCTTACCGTCGACCAGCGGCCCTGCTCGACGCAGCTCACCGGGATGACCAGCTCGGAGTGGGCGGCCACAAGGATGGTGATGTTGATGACCCGGTTCTGCTTGGCGCCGGTCAGGATTTCGCCTTCGGGCAGCAGAATCGGCCGTTCGCCGCGATTCTTGACGAGCACTTCGGGCACGCTCCCGTGGTCAGACGTTTCCGTGACCTCGGCGACGCCTGCTTCAAGGGCCTCCTCGAGGAGGACGTAGGGGCGGTCGTGGCCGTTGTCGATGTGCAAAGGAAAGACCGTGGCGTTGCGGTAATGGAGAGCCTCTCCAATCCGGAGCGCGGTCAGGGCGGCCTGCACGGCGTTCAACGCGCCCACATCGGCGTGGGCCTCGAGGAAATCGGCAAACTCCGGCATCAAGGCGAGGAGCATGCGCGTTTCGGGCAGCAGGTCGCGCCGCGACAGCTCGAAGAGCCGTTGCGCCGTTTCGCGGATGACTACGGGCCGCCGCCATTCATGCATGCCGTTGTAGGCATCGAGAATGACGCGGTGCAGGGCGTCGGCGGTCGTGGCCGGGTCGCGCGGGCCCTCGAGGAACGTCGCGCTCTTCGGGGATACATACAGGGAGAGCGTCAGGGTATTCCCAGGCGCTACCCTGCCGTCGGCGTACACCGCGCCCTGGTCGATCAGCGGCGTCAGCCAGGCAGCGGTCTGGCGGGGCAGATAGCCCACCTTCGCGAAGTCCTCGTTCTCGACGCGGATGGCTTTGCGGTCGTGGGAATTGTCGGGCTCGCGCTCGAAATGGACCGCTTCGCCCGCCTCGGCCGTGGCGTGGCAATACTGTGTGCCAGCCAGTGCTACCGTCAGTTTCCCCAGCAATACGTCGTGTTGATTCTGTGTTTTGCCCATGGCTCCTACTCCTAATCGGGTTCTGCGACCGCAACCGTGCGGTCCAACAGGTCCCCGGTTTTTACCAAAACGCCGCCGTCTCCGCGGCGCGTATATATCCATGCGGTCATCGTGCGGCGGTCCCCAAATTCGACCGGCACCTCGCGGCGCTGATACCACGAGGGATGGGACATGAGGCTGTCAAGATCGCGCAATGTCCGCGCGTTGACGGCATAGACCTCGCCCCAGACGGGGCAGATAGGCCGGTCCGTGCGCACGTAGGGCATTCTGCTTGCGTAGAGCGCATACTTATGGACCGTTCGGGCCGTGCCCAGGGGATTCCTGCGCCCCAGCAGGAACTGGTTCCAGAAGCCGGTCCGCAGCCGCCCGTACACGAACACAAGCTCCGATCTGTTCATACGAGACTCCTTTCCCAAGCGTTTGCACCGTTCTGTGCCCCTGACGGGACGGCGCCCCGTCCCAAGGCGCCGTCCCCCGGGCTTCTAGCAGGCCTCCGCGAGGAGGTCGAAATCGGCCCAACGGAGGCGTTCCGATTGGGCTGTTGCACCGTACGTCGTGACCCACAGGTATTCGCCCGGCAGGGCCCCTTCCTGGACCACCGCCACGAGTTCCTCGCCGAACAGCACGAACCGGAAATACCACGATTTCTGGCCGCGGGACATCCGGCGCACGTAGGCCGGCCGGTAGCCCAGCATCCACATCTGGCCCGTCTTGACCTGGCGGCTCCGGTGGAAGAGCGTGCGCGCCAGCGCTTCGGTCGGAGGCAGCCCCGTGTGTTGCGCGATGCGATCCATGGCATGGCGCGAGATGTCCAGTCTGTGCGCCTTCGAAACTTCGATGAACTTGCTGCCCGTGATCGCCATTGTTCGAACCCCCTTGCGTTGATGACCCTCTCAACTTGCGTCCGCGCCATGCTGACAACGGATGCAATGCAGGTAGCGTGCCAAGTGGGAATCAGGGCTAGAAGCGCAACATGTGGTGGGAATGCGGGAGAATAGGCACAATAGAGAGGCGCTTGTACTCCTCAATATTCGCGTGCTATGCTCAGAAAACGAGCGGTTTGTGCGGGCGAGAGCCGTTCCGGCCATCGGAACCAGGAGCCGACGGCTCACGCGTAGACGATGAGAATAAAAATGACCGGTGAGGGCACCGGTCCCACAACAGAGCGGGAAATCCCGGTTTTTGGAGTTTTCAAGGCAGACGGAAGAGGAAGGGGGCGAAGATGGGGACCAAGGGCAGACAAGTCATTGTGACGTATTACGGTCTGGACGGGTCATGCGCGGCGGCGGTGGCGTTGAACCGGTATCCAAAGGCGGAGATCGTGACCACGAGCGCGCGGCGGGTGGGCGAAACGCTTCAAGAGCTCTCGCGCACTGCCTTGAGCGAATGTCATGTCTGCGGAGTAGGCATCTACTGCGACTGGCAGGATGTGGAGCAGGCGTGTCGCGGCATCAAGAAACGCGGCGGCAAGGTCTACTGGCATTGCGGCCGGGGATATCTGGAGCAGGACCGGGAGCGGTTCACGAAATTCTGCACTCCTGTGTTCATCGATGCGGAAAGCAATACGGGCGCGCTGGCAAAGTATCTCCAGTTGACTGACGAGGTGATCGGGGGATTCCTGGCCGATCTGGCCGTGTTTGATCACAGAATTCCGCCAGGGCGAGCCCCGAAGAAGCCCACGGCGCAACAGGAGAAGTGGATTGATCTCATTGCGGCGGCCATCTCGCAGTATTTCAAGTACCAGGACGAAGATACCTATCGGGACACCATTCGCAAGCTCTCGATGCTCGACCTTCGCATGGAGGATGAGCGGGCGATCGCAGTGTTTCGCGAGACGCGGTTCAAGTATGTGCTGCACGGCCGTTCTCCCCAGATCCGCAAACTGCGTGAACGGATAAAGAAGTGCGGTCAGGTGGACCGCCCCCTCATCATCATGGGCGAATCAGGCGTGGGCAAGGAACACGTGGCCCAGTTGGTGCGCGAGGCCAGCCGGCGGCGGGAAGAACGCTTTATCGTGGTGAATTGCGCGCTATACGCCGGCAGCGCCGGCCTGGCCAACTCGGACCTGTTCGGCCACGTGAAGGGCGCGTTTACCGGGGCCGACAAGGACCGCCAGGGCCGGTTTGTGGCCGCCGACAAGGGCATCCTGTATCTCGACGAGGTGGGCGAATTGCCCCTCGAAGTGCAGGCGAAACTCTTGCGCGTATTCGAGGAAGGCTGGGTGACCCCGGAAGGCGCCGACCAGCCGACCGCGAAGGTGGATGTGCGCATCATTGCCGCCACCAACCGCGACCTGCCGGATATGGTACGGGCGGGGAAATTCCGGGCGGACCTGTACCACCGCCTGACCACTCTGCGGCTTCATGTGCCGCCGTTACGGGAACGGCTCGAGGATATCCGCACGATTCTCGAGGAACGCCTCGAACTGCTGAGGTCCGAGGGCTGCGCTCGCACCCTCAGCCGCAGCGACTACGAGCTCCTGAAGGATTACGACTGGCCGGGAAACGTGCGTCAGCTCATCAAGCTGATCGAGCGGGCTTTCTACCTGGAAATGCCCATCCGCGAGGCCCTGGAAGAAGAACGGGCCTTGGGCGAATTGCGCGCGCCGGAGGACGCATCGCCTTCGCAGGAAGACCCGCTGCTGCCCCGGAGCCAGCGCGAGGTGCGGCCCCTGAAGGAGGTCATGCGACAGTACGCCCGACGCACCTGGGACCTTTTCGACCACAACACCAGCGCCGCCGCCAAAGCGCTGGAGATTACCGCGAATACGTTGCGCTATACCCACCTGGGCGAGAAGAAGGAGTGACGGGAAGAAGAGGTTTTGAATGGTGTGAACGTGCGAAGGGTGCGAAAGGAACGGAGCCTGCGCTGAGGGTGGGGCGAAAAGAACCATGAGCCGGACACTCATGCCGATTCAGAGACCGCGCCGCGGTAGAAAGCGCTTTTCTCGCGGCGGCAGCGCGCTTAAGCTGCGCGTGCCGTGAAACCTTTACTTCTGTGGGCCGAAGGAGGCGAGCCACTCGCGGCGATTGGATTCCGGCACGTCGAGGGCGCGCGACGCAGGTTCGTATTTGGGGTACCCGCCGACCTCTTCCTGGCTGTCGATGATGCGTCCCGTGCGGTCGACGAAGGTCTGGATGATCCGCTGGTCTATGGCATCGCGGTCCCAGGGGCGGGCACCGGCATTTTGGGCGATGTGTTCGGCGACGCGGTCGGCCGGGATGGGGGTGAGTCCTTCCGGCCATAGGGGCTTTTCGCTCAGGACGTTTATGTTGCGGTCGTGAATGTCGACGGGCTGGCCCTCGATATTGAAGGCCTGGTTGTCTTCGAGGTAGGCATCCCCCGGGCGGGCGGCCAGGGGAAGGTGTTTTGGGGTGTTCTGACCGTGAATGAGTAGATTGCCGACGATGCACACGCGGCAGTTTTGGGGTTCGTAATCCGAATCGCGCCACTCGGGGGGATGGTAGCCGAGCTGGATCGCTTGCGCCCCCGGGTTGTAGATCACGTTGTTGACGATCACGCCGGTCGTGTAGGCCTTGAAATAGGGGTTGCGCTGGACGTTGTGGGCGTAGAGATTGCCGATAATGGTGATGTCCTGGCAAAAATCGTGTATGAGGGTGCCCTTGGAATGGGGTCCCTTGGAGTGGGTGGAATTGTGCAGGCCTTCGGCGATGATGTTGTTGCTGAAGGTAATTCGGTGGCTGGTGGCTTCGGGGCCTTCGAGGCGGGGGCCGGATGCCGATAGGTTTTCGTCGACGGCCCATGTAAACGAGCAATGGTCGATGACGATGTTATAGGAGTTGCCACCCGACGTTGAGAGTCCGTCCGGTTCCCAACCGCTCTTCTTGGGCAGGCCGCGATCGCCGGGCCGGATGCGCAGATGCTGGATGAGTATGTCGTGGGTCCCGACGGAAATGCCCCCGCCAATGATCGTGACGCCCGGTGAGGGCGCGGTCTGGCCGGC
>CAZFOG010000189.1:0-12009 GCA_964520685.1 uncultured Nitrospiraceae bacterium
GAGCAAATAAACGGTGACTGTCCCTATTTATTCGCCTTCACTGCAAGAGACTTTCACTCTCACCATCCTGCCGGCTTATCCCGGCGCTTCTCCCTATTTATTCGGGAGACCACGCCACAGCACGCTGGTTTCCTGTTGGGTGATTTGCTATGCAAAAAGATGCTTACCGACGTACCTTGATTAGTCCAACAGCGTTTCGAAATCTGGCGCTCGTTCTGGTTGTGGTGCTGGCGATGTGCTTCGTGATCGATCATGGCGCATGGCTATTGCCCGCTATCGTCTATAGGGCTTTGCTGCTTCCTTATCCCCCAGCTTCGGCGTACTACGCTATCAGGGTCAGCAACGTTAGCGAGAGGGATGTCATTGTTACTGTTCAACTTCTCAACGACCTGAGATTCGAGACTCCTGCACCGCGGGAAGTCTACCGTCAGACGAAGCTCGGCCGTGCTCGGTTCAAGGACTTCAGCTTGCCTCCTGGGACCAGCCAATATGTCGAACTCCCATCTGAGGCGTATCCTAGAGTAGGATGTTTATTCGTGGTCGCGCGAACGGAGATCGAGTCCGCCGGTTTGGCGTCGGCCAAGCAGGACGTGGCTGTTTATTTGCTTTCCTGGTATGAAGCGTCCTATCAGACAACGGAAGGGGAGGGAGACTCTGGCTTACCGGTGCTGGAGATCGAGGATTCTGACTTCGTCGCCCTGGATTCGTCTGTGGACAGGCCTTCAGCCAAAATCAGGGTGCTGACAAAGCGACCCAAGGGCGTCACACGGTTGAGTAACTGGAGCGAATCAAGAAAAGGGGAACTAAATGGGAAATGAATGCTAACAGTAACCAATTATAGGCATGATCTAGGATCGGGACAGATGGCCGGAAACAACAAGCAGAAATCGTCTCTGCCCAAGAGCGTGACAGTTCTTTTCGCCCTAGCATTATGTGTGACCTTGGGACTAGTGGTAGTCGGCGTAGGAAAGATCAACAGGGCACGATTTGCGCGTATGGAACAATACGTTCGCGACCAGGTCGAGCAAGCACTGGTCATCAGTGATGGCGATAGGAACCGGGACACGCAAGCCAGTGAAGAACTGTCGGAGATTTTGTCCGGGACCACAGCGACTATTGAAGAAATACAGCTTGAGGATTCGCTGTTCTTTGTTTACTGGTATAGGGTGACGCTAACCGACGGAAGGCTGTTACGGATCTTTGTTCAGAAGACGGGTGACGGCGATCAGGAGTTTGGGATTAGCGACGTCGAGATAGTGGGCGATTAGGGGATAGGGAAATGCAATGCCGTGACGGGGGAAACACAGTGGAAACGCAGGGACGGACCACGGGTTTTCCGCAGAATGGAGGGAAGGCGACCTTCCTATTGCGCGCAACGGGGAGGTTGGAAAGAAGTACATCCGCAGATGCCGCAGATTTTGGAGGCGTCACGAATACAGTTCGCGGTTGGGGTGTAGCATCTTCTGCTGTGGTGTGTTGGAGACCTGTTCGGTCGGAAGAGTGGCGCGGTCGGGAGACCACGCCACAGCATGCTCGAGATTAAACCACGAAGGCACCAAGGCACGAAGGAGACCGTAGGGGCGGACATGATGGATTCGCCGTTGGCGGAGGTGGCGGGTATTCTGGGTGACGTCGCGGGCACGAGCCCGGCAACGGGGGCGTACCGGTACTACGGTTCAGACCATCTCGGCAGCACGCGGGGGCTGTATGACGGGAGCAAGTCGGCGCTTGGCAGTTACGAGTACACGCCCTACGGCGAAGTCTATGCCAGCAGCGGGACGGTTTCCCTCGACGGACTTGCCGCCGCGTTTACCGGCAAACCGTGGGACGCCGCCGCGCAAATGTACTACTTCCCCTACCGCTGGTATAGCCCCTCCGCCGCACACTGGCTCACGCGGGATCCGCTGGGGATGGTCGACGGGCCGAATGTGTATGGGTATGTGCGAATGAGCCCAGCGCGCAAGATCGACACGCTGGAGAGAAGTCTCCACACGCCCAGGACCTTTAGAGAGACGTACATTGACTACTGCCGCTACACCTGGCCGAGGCAGTCGTCGATGACGTCCCAGAGATCGCGGACGCCTTCTTTGGTCTCGGCGGAGTAGAAGACGATGAGGGCTTCATCGTCGAGTTCGAGTTCGTCGCGGATTTGTTTCAGGGCGGGACCGCGATCGCGGGCACGGAGTTTGTCGGCCTTGGTGGCCACGATGAGGGCAGGCACCTCGGCTTCGTCGAGCATGTCGAGCAGAGCCCGGTCGGCGTCGTTGGGTTTGTGTCGGGCATCGACGAGGTGCATGACCAGACGCAACTGCTCGCGGCCGGTGATGTATTCGGTGATCGAGCGTTCCCAGGACATGCGTTCCTTTTTTGAGACCTTGGCGAAGCCGTAGCCGGGCAAATCGACGAAGTATATTTCGCCGTTGACGTCAAAGAAATTGATCAGACGCGTTTTGCCGGGTTTCTTGCTGGTTTTGGCCAGACCGCGCCGGTTCAGCAGGATGTTGAGCAGGGTCGATTTGCCCACGTTCGAGCGTCCGACGAAGGCGATCTCGGGCCGCTTGTCGCCGGGATACTGCTCGGGGCGCACCGCACTCGTTACGAATTCGGCCTGACGAACCTTCATTTCTTCTTCCGCTGTTTCCCGAACGCCACCGCCAGGGCTTCGTCGACATGGTCGATGAGGATAAAACTGAGGTCCCGTTTCACCTCGTTGGGGATATCGCGCAGATCCTTTTCGTTTTCCCGGGGCAGCACGACGGTTTTGATACCCGCCCGGTGCGCCGCAAGGACTTTCTCTTTCACGCCGCCCACGGGCAGCACACGGCCGCGCAAGGTGATTTCACCGGTCATGGCCAGCGCCGGTTTGGGCGCCTTCTTCTTCAAGGCCGACAACAGCGAAACGGCGATGGGGACACCTGCCGAGGGGCCATCCTTCGGTATGGCGCCCTCGGGCACGTGAACATGAACATCGTATATTTTGGCGAATGTGACGGGTATGCCCAATTCGCTGGCATGGGCACGCAGGTACGTGTAGGCCGCCTGGGCGGATTCCCGCATCACTTCGCCCAACTGCCCCGTCATGGCCACCTCGCCCTTGCCGCGGGTAAGGCTGGTCTCGATGTGCAGGATGTCGCCGCCGACGGAGGTCCATGCGACACCCACGGCCACACCCACGCCGGGTTTGGTGTCTGCGCGGTTCTCGAAGTAATCGGGCGGCCCAAGCAGCTCGCCCACCCGCTTCTCGTTGATGATCATCTTACGGTTGCGGCCCTTGTCGACAACCCGTACCGCCACCTTGCGGCAGATGTTGGCGATCTGGCGCTCGAGTTCGCGGACACCCGCCTCGCGCGTGTATCCCTGGATGATGGATTGGATGCCCTTCGGCACAAACGTGATGGCCCCCGCGTCCAGCCCGCACTCCTGCATCTGTTTGGGCACCAGGAAATACTGCGCGATGCGCTCCTTCTCGAACGACGTGTAGCCCGAGAGCCGCACCACTTCCATGCGGTCGTGCAGGGGCGCGGGAATCTCGTATTCATCGTTCGCGGTGGTGATGAAGAATACCTCTTGCAGGTCCACGTCCACCTCGAGATAGTGGTCGCTGAACGCGTGATTCTGCTCGGGGTCGAGAACTTCCAGCAAGGCCGAAGACGGGTCGCCCCGGAAATCCATGCTCATTTTGTCCACCTCGTCCAGCATGAACACCGGATTCCTGACCCCGCCGCGGACCATCCCCTGGATGATGCGTCCCGGCAAAGCGCCCACGTAGGTGCGGCGATGCCCGCGAATCTCGGCTTCATCGCGGATACCGCCCAGAGACACGCGTACGAACTTCCGGTTCATGGCGCGTGCGATCGATTTACCCAGCGACGTCTTGCCCACCCCCGGCGGCCCCACCAGGCACAGGATTGGTCCTTTGGACTTCTTATTGAGTTTACGAACGGCAAGAAACTCGAGGATGCGCTCCTTGACCTTGGTAAGTCCGTAATGGTCCTCATCGAGCACTTTTCGGGCCTCTTTCAGGTCGATAACGTCGCGGCTGCGTTTGCTCCACGGCACATCCACCAGCCACTCGAGATAGGTGCGAATAACCCCGCTTTCGGGACTCATCGAGGGCATGCGCTCGAAACGGGCATACTCACGAAGGGCCTTCTGGCGCACTTCCTTGGGCATGCGCGCTTTGTCGATTTGCTTTCGCAGATCGGCAAACTCGTCCGCCCCCTCTTCCCGCGCACCCAGTTCCTGCTGGATGGCCTTGAGCTGTTCGTGGAGATAGTATTCCCGCTGGCTGCGTTCCATCTGATCGCGGACCCTGTCACGCACCCGGCGCTCGATGTCCATGAGGTCATTCTCGCGCATCAACAGGCTTGAGATGTGTTCCAGCCGCAACGAAGGGTCGAGCTCCTCGAGCAATTCCTGGCGTTCGCCGGCGCTCAGGGGAAGATAGGCGCAGATCAGGTCGGCCAGCGTTGCCGGATCGGGAATGCCTTGAAGCGAGCCTACCACCTCGGGCGACACGCGCTGGCTGGCATGGGCGTAATCCTCGAACTGGCGGAGGGTCATGCGCATGCGGGCCGTTGTTTCTTCGTCAGCCTCGACCGTCTCGACTTCCACGCGTTCGACCAGGACCTCGGCAAAGCCGCTCTTACGGGAAAGGCGAAGCACGCGGCCCCGGGCCAGCCCCTCGATGACCACTTTCATGGTGGCGTCGGGCAGTCGCAGGGTTTGCAGAATATTCGCGGCGACGCCGACACGGTGCAGGTCCTCGACCCCGGGCGTCTCGACTTCGGGATCGACCTGGGAACACAGAAACAGCGGCCGGCCCGAGGAGATGCTCTCCTCCACGGCCGCCACCGACGCGGGCCGTCCCACAAGCAGGGGCAGGACCATTTGAGGAAACACGACCACATCCTTGAGCGGCAGAAGTGGCAGCCGGTCGGTTTTCTCTTCTTTTTTGCGTGGCATCCTCAGTTCCTTCCCCCCTGCTGTAACCGGAGGCGGTACCTTGATTTCAGCCCAACAGGGCGGACCTTGTCAATGTTGCGATGTGCCCGAGGCAAGCCGCCCGGACATGGAGGAACCGGAGGAACGAAACGCCCCTCCGGTCCAAAAAGTGACCCTCTCGCGCAAAGACTGCGAAGACGCGCAAAGCCGCTCGGGCAGAACTCAAGCCGAAGCGGAGGACTTGCCCTTCTCGGAATGTCCTTCGGCCTCGTGCTCATACACAAGCAGCGGCTCTTCTTTGTTCAGGATGACTCCGGGCGTGATGATGCACTCGCGCACGTCCTTTCGGGAGGGAATCTCGAACATCACATCGAGCATGGCCTGTTCGAGGATGCTCCGCAAACCGCGGGCGCCGGTGTCCTTCTCGATAGCATAATCCGCCACCGCGTCGATGGTCTCTTCGCTGAAGCGGAGTTTGACGTTCTCCATCTCGAACAGTTTCTGATACTGGCGCACAATCGCGTTCTTGGGCTCGACCAGGATGCGCCGGAGATCTTCCTTGCTCAATTCGCGCAAGGTTGCAATAACGGGGATGCGGCCCGAGAATTCAGGGATCATCCCGAACTTGATCAAGTCCTCAGGCTCGACCAGTTCCAGCAACTCGCCCACGCTGCGCTCGCGCCGCGACTGAACGTTGGCATTGAAGCCCATTACGTTCTGGCGCGTTCGGCGTTCGATGATCTTCTCGAGCGAATTGAAGGCCCCGCCGCAAATGAACAGGATATTCGTCGTATCGACTTGAATGCACTCCTGCTGCGGGTGCTTGCGACCGCCCTGGGGCGGCACATTGGCGATCGTGCCTTCCAGCAGTTTCAGCAAGGCCTGCTGAACGCCTTCTCCGGAGACATCGCGCGTGATCGACGGGCTGTCCCCCTTGCGGGCGATTTTATCGATCTCATCGATATAGACAATGCCTGTCTCCGCGCGAGCCGGATCGAAGTCCGCTGCCTGCAACAACTTGAGAATGACGTTCTCAACGTCGTCGCCCACATAGCCGGCCTCGGTCAGGGTCGTAGCATCGACCACAGCGAAGGGCACATCCAGCATTTTCGCCAGGGTCTGGGCAAGCAAGGTCTTGCCGCACCCCGAGGGACCAATCAACAGGACATTTGATTTGTGAAGTTCGACCCCGTCGATTTCGCCGCCGGAGAGAATGCGTTTGTAGTGGTTGTGGACCGCGACCGCGAGAATGCGCTTCGCTTTCTCCTGGCCGATAGCATATTGCTCGAGGTAATTGAAGATTTCGTCCGGCCGGGGAACTTTCAGGCCCCGGGACACGCCTTTGCGGGCACGGTCTTCCGCGACGATCTCTGAGCAGAGCTGAACGCACTCGTCACAGATGTTCACTTCCGGCCCAGCAATGAGCTTGCCGACTTCATCGTGGCGTTTGCCACAGAAGGAGCAACTGGGGACGTCACCTCGCGTGCGGTGTGGGGCCATAGATACCTCCCTTGGAGATGAGACTGTCGACACTGGTTATAGCATTCTGCGGCGTTTTTGTCAACAGTTTTCTCGCCCAAGGTGTTCGGTAATGCGCTTCTTCACCTATATTCTGCAGGAAGTTGGCGATTTCTGCAAGTTTTCTCCCGGCATACCTTGCAAGAGGCGATGCACAGGCTTTTACGGGACCTTCGAAAATGCGTTTTCTGCGCAAAATACACCGGTTAGGCTTTGGGCGTGTTGCGACGGAGGATCTCGTCGACCAAACCGTACTCCTGGGCCTCCTTGGCGTCCATGAAGAAGTCGCGGTCGCTGTCATGGCGGATACTCTCGATAGGCTGGCCCGTGTGATGTGCCAGGATCTCGTCGATCATTTCGCCGACGCGCACGATTTCCCGGGCTTGAATATCGATATCGGAGGCCTGCCCATGAGCGCCGCCCATAGGCTGATGGAGCAGGAACCTGGAATACGGGAGCGCGAACCGCTTGCCCTGGGTTCCTGCCGCCATAAGGACGGCCCCCATGCTGGCCGCCTGGCCGAGGCAGATGCACGAGACGTCGGGCTTGATGTACTGCATGGTATCGTAGATGGCCAACCCGGCCGTCACGCTTCCGCCGGGCGTATTGATGTACAGTTGGATATCCTTGTCGGGGTCTTCCGACTCCAGGAACAGGAGCTGGGCGATGACATAGTTGGCGACGTGGTCATCGATGGGAAACCCGAGAAAGACGATGCGCTCCTTGAGCATCTTGGAATAGATGTCATAGGGACGCTCTCCGCGGCTCGTATCCTCGTAGATCGTAACCGCCCGCAGGTCCAGGGGATTTCGCAGATACTCATTCATCATTGGCGTCTTCCTGCGCCTCCAGCTCTTCCCGCTTGACTTCCTTGTCCTTCACCGTTGCGTTGTCCATGATCACCGCCAAAGCCTTGGCCCGATACAGACGGCCCTCGGTGCGGCTGCGGCGGTCGCCGTCCTCGAGATAATTGGCAACGGCGTCCGACTGCATACCGACGCGCTGGGCAATCGACGCGATTTCCTGGTCAAAATCGTCATCCGTGACCTCGATGCCTTCTTCTTCGCCGATCTTGTTGAGGGTCACGATCCGCTTGATATCCATCTCGGCCGCCTCGCGCGCCTGCTTGCGCAGTTCGTCTTCGCGGGCCTCGATATCGGCCATCGAGCTGCCCATCTGGCGGAGCCGGGCAATCTCTTCCCGGTAGACATCCTCAGTCATCTCGGCGAGAAGCGTCTTGGGCATCTCATACGTGGACGCTTCAATCACCGCAGTCAGCGCGCGGTTCTCGGCGATCCGGTCGCTTTGGCCGGATGCGCCCTCACGCATTTGCGCGGCGATCTTCTCTCTCATATCGTCGACGCTTTCGAAGCCCGCCTGTTTAGCAAACTCATCGTTCAACTCCGGCATCTGGCGGCGCTTGACTTCCTTCACCGTGATAGTAAAATCCGCTTTCTTGCCCCGAAGTTCCTCATTGGGTGTATTTTCGGGCAAGGTTACGCTGCAGCTGAGCTCGGCCCCCGCTTTGCACCCAAGCAAGGCTTCTTCGAATTCCGGGAAGAACCGCTTCGTCCCCAGAATGTACGGATAGTCGTTAGCGGCCCCACCCGCAAACTCCTCACCATCCACGGTTCCCTTGAAGTCAATGATGACCTGGTCGCCTTCGGCGGCCTTACCACGCTTGAGGGTCTCGAACACGCTGTAACGCGAACGCGTGTCGTCAATGGCCCGGCTGACGTCCTTATCGGACACCTTGATCACGGGCCGCTCGACGGCAACGCCTTTGTAGGTACCGAGTTTCACGCGCGGCGCCACTTCGAACTTGAACGTGAACGCCAACGGCTCGCCCTCGGGCCGTTCTTTCTTCTCTTCGAGCCCGTCAATTTCGGGCATGCCCAGCGGCCGCAGGTCTTCATCTTTCATCAGCTTCTGGAACGCCGCACTCACGAGTTTGGCCTCGACCTCACCCTTGACGATCTTTCCGAACTTCTTCTCGATGAGCTTGCGGGGAGCCCGGCCGGGACGAAATCCCGGCACTTCGGCCTCCTTCTTCAGTTCGTCGATCATCTCGGCGGATTTCTGGGTCTCATTCGCAGGCGGAATGGTCACCTTGACCTCATAGGAACAATCGCCCTTATAGTCGATCTCGAATTGAGGATCCTCGACGAAATCGTCCTCTTCCCCGGCCGCTTCACTCGCGGCTTCCTGCGATTCTTCGACTGCGGTGGCCGCGGCTTCTTCTTGTTCCGGCTGCTTGTCGTCTTGCTGTTTTTGCTTTTTTTCTGCCATGGGGTCTTATCTACCTCTGTCGACGTTACCGTTCGGCCTACACGGCGTTTACTTACGGCGATTGGTGGGCGAGGCGGGACTCGAACCCGCACACCTTGCGGCACTGGATCCTAAATCCAGCGCGTCTGCCAATTCCGCCACTCGCCCCGGAGAACACCCTCCCCGGGAATGCCATTCCATGCCCGAGCGACATTCTACCACGGCATCCCGCCTGGGGTATGGCGCCCGATCCGGCAAAAAGAGGGTGGGTCACCGGGTCCGGGCTTCGGCGATCTCCCGAAACGGCATCCGTGCCCACGCACCAAAACCGAAATGCTATGTTACCATAATAAAACCAAGGATTTCAACACGTTGCCGCACCTAATCAGCGGATAACGGGCAAGGCTATGTTGCGTGCCCGTGGACAGGGTGGACGAAGGGATACCCAGGGCAACATGGCTGAAACCAAAGTTCGGGGATCGGAATCCTCCCATGGCCCACCACCGGCGGAGCTTGCCTCCCGCAGGCGGGGGACGCAGGAGCCCGAAGTCGACGCAAGGAGTTTGGTGTCCAATTCCCCCGGGGGGAATAGAACTCCGGAAAGCGTTCTGGGGGAGGATTCTTGGCTCTCAGGAACTACGCGGCTCTTGGTTCACGCGCGCGTACGCATGATGTCCGGTTGGGGAGATGAACGGCGGCCCGGTCATGTAGTAGAGTTGTGATTGGCGGCAACGCAATCACCGCCCGAATCCGGACAGGGGACACACTATGAGCCGGTCAGATATAAACATAGATTTGATTGACCTGGTCACGACAATTGCGAAGACCGTGGATATGATGAGCCCCGCCCTGGCAGATCATCACCTCGACGTCGCGTACCTCGCCATGCGCATTGGTGAAGAACTCGAGCTTCCCGAGGAAGAGATTCGAACCCTGGCAATCGCAGGCATGTTGCACGACATTGGGGCATTTTCGCTCGATGAGCGGCTGGACATCCTCGATTTCGAGTACCGCGAACCGGACCGGCACTGCAACGCGGGCTATGAACTGCTCCGGCATTTCGAGCCGTTTTCGGAGGCCGCCCGCATGATCCGGTTTCATCATGTGCATTGGGACCACGGAGAAGGCAGCCAGCAAGACGGGGTGACGGTGCCCCTGGGCAGTCATATCATCCACCTGGCCGATCGCGTGACGGTGTTGATTCCGAAGAACATCCACGCCTTAAGCAAAGTCCCGGCAATCTGTGAGGAGATCAGGGAGCGGCGCGGCACCTGGTTTCATCCTGACTTGGCCGACGCGGTTCTCGCGTTCGCAAATCGTGACAATATCTGGCTCGACGTTGTCTCGCGTTCCGTTGACCGGCCGTTGACAGACTGTTTCAAAGAAGCGCCCCGCAGGGCCACCCTCGACGAACTCCTCGCGTTCGGCGAGCTGATCTGCCGTCTCATCGATTTCCGGAGCCCCTTCACGGCGACCCACACGAGCGGGCTGGCAGCCGTTGCTCTCGCCTTGGGAAAATGCCTTGAATTTGACGCCGAGGAACAGAATCTCCTGCAGTTCGCCGCCTATCTCCACGATTTGGGCAAGCTGGCGGTGCCGCTCGAGGTGCTCGAAAAACCGGGGCCGTTCACGGATAACGAATGGCACACCATGCGCTCTCACGTCTATTACACCTTTCATGCCCTTGCTCCACTTCCTGCTCTGGACCTGCTTACCTCGTGGAGCGCCCTGCATCAGGAACGCCTCGACGGAAGCGGCTACCCCTTCGGCTACACGGCGGAGCGCATACCCTTAGGCGCGCGTGTGCTGGCGGTCGCCGACGTGTTTGTGGGCATCACCGAGGACCGCCCCTACCGCAAGGGCATGCCCGAACACGAAGCCAGGGCCGTGCTTGCCGACATGGCCGCCAAACGCAAGCTCGACCCCGATGTCGTCCGAGCGCTCTTCGACAACTTTGATACGTTCAATACCATCCGCGCCAACGCGCAGGATGAGGCTCGGAAAGCGTTCAATTCCTTCAAAGAGAATGCAGCGAAGCTTGCGCATTCCCGCACGGATTGACCTCGTCGCGGCGCGCCATGCCCGTTTCAATACGTGGGCTGTGCTTCTATCGGCAGTCAGATGACTGGCGAGGGCAGAGAGCGCCGAGCGCCAGGCAAGAACCTCGAAACATCAAGCAAGTACCTGCGGCTTGCATCAATCCGCCGCAGACGGCCGTATATCGCTCCTGTATAGCCCAATCTCAGCAAACGGGATGGGCGCGAGACCGTGTTCTTTCATCAGCGGCGTCAGCGCCTCGAGGGCGAGGCTGCCGTCTTCGGTGAAAGCCGCGTCCGTAGTGGCGACGGTGTTGTCTTCAACGACGGAGCGCGTGCTGTCGCGGCGGATGAATTCGCCGCAGTTCAACACAAGATTGCGGGCGAGGGCGTTGACGTCGTGGTCTTCGGCTAGACGTTCCAGCTCGGGATAACGTTTGAGGTAGAGGGCAGCGTCGATCTCGGGCGATTCGAGAGCGCCAGCCACAAACTCGCGCCAGCGGCCATCCCCCCACGCCGAAAAACTGACCGCCGCCATGCACTCGACGAAAACGTTGTTGTCGAGCAGGTTGTCCTTGCCGCCATGGATCTGGACGCCGCCAAACCCGAGTTTTCCGGCCGAGGCGCGGTGGAACACGTTGCCGTGGATGCGCGTCCCGGAGATGGCGTCGTCAAGCCGGATACCCGCCTGGCCGCAATCGGGCGCTTCGATGGGATTCGTCTGGTTGCCGATGTGGTGCCAGTAGTTGTAGCGGTAGATGTTGCCGCGGAATGTCGCGTTCCCCCACATGTCGGCGCCGCCCTGATCGTCGGATTCCTGCACCACGTGGTGGATTTCGTTCAATTCGATGAGATGGTCGTTTCCGCCCACGCGGAGGGCGCTACTGGCTACGTCATGAAACAGGTTTCGCGCGACACGGTTGCCGACGCCGGACAAGACTACCGCCGGTGTGTAGGTGTGGTCGATACGTGAGAGTTCATAAATCTCACAGTTCTCGACGAGTTGATTTCCGGGCGTCAGGGTTTTGCGGTCGCCGCCGGAGACCACTACCCCGCCACGGCCCATCGAATACACGTCGCACCCGAGCAACGTGTGGGAATTGCCGCCAGATACGAGGATGCCGTCTCCCCCACACCGCCGTACAGTGCAACCCGCCACAAGACAATGGCCGCCACCGCTGATTTCCACGCCGTTCACCCCGCCAAGCTCCCATACCAAGCCCTTGAACGACGTATGGGATAC
>CAZFOG010000190.1:0-11982 GCA_964520685.1 uncultured Nitrospiraceae bacterium
GTGAGGGCACCGGTCCCACATTCCGGAAGGGATATGAATTTTCGAGGCAGCGAACTCAACGTTTCCATCGTTTTGAAGTGCCGTAGGCACGTTAGAAAATAGCCCCGGGCGCGACTACGTGTTCCCATTTGGAAACCGTGGCAGCCCGATGCCAGACGCAATCCCGGACGGCCAGCCCGAGTGTCTAGTGTGCCGCGCCGCCCGTTGCGGCTCCGGTCGGCTCCGCCGTCGCTGGCATCTCCGGCGCTTGGCCCAATAGCTCGTTCAGAAACCGGTGCGGAAACTGGGGATTGAAGTTCAGCACACGGGCACGGGCGAAGAACGCTTCGCGATGCTCCGGAAATCGGGTACCCAGGGCTGTCAACACTACGGCCATATACTCCGGAGGTTCTCCAAAAACCGAGATTTCGCCGGGAATGCACGGGGTTTCTCCCGAAAAACACGCGGCAATTTCCCGCTGGGCGCGCGATTCTTGCCGGAGAGCCGCCACGCCCATATTCAGGTATTCCTCGGCTCGGGCGGAGTCGCCCTGCGTTTCCGCCAGGAGATATGCGGTAAAGATATCCGACAGCGAGGGTATTTCAATCTCTGCAAACGCCTTCACGGCGCCATCCAGGTCACCCTGGGTAACGGCGACACCAAAATCCTGCCCGGGACTGCTCCCCGCGCTGTTCTGACAGTAGGTATCGAGATCCCCCTGAACATAGGAGGCGAATCGCTTAATCACCCTCTGCAACTCATCCGTACGCTCGAGGCCATCCCGCCGCCACACCGCCAATGTTCTCCCGGTCTGCTTCTCGATTTCTTCCAGCGGCTTTCCCATAGCCGAAAGGGCCAGTGTCTCGAGCAGAATGTCCCGGTAGTCGACAGGCGTGCCATTCGGGTTTCGCTCGATCCCGGCGAGCAAATCTTCCCAGGCTCCGGCCGCAATGCGCGCGGTCCTCTGGCCTCCCTTAAAATGCGCATTGCCGGGCAGCAGTTCGCATGCTCGATTCGCCGACGCCAGGGCCTCCGCCGCACGGCCTTCCGTGATGTGAAACAACGCGAGCGCATGATATGCATGGGGGCATGGCGGCTCGGCTTCACACGCTTCGCGGTACAGCCTGAGAGCCTCTTCATCAAGCTCGCCATGCGCGCGGGCAAGCAGGTATTTCAGCGAGGTATTCCCGGGGTCCGCCGCGAGGTACTGCGCATACTCGCCAATCAAATCATGCTCCGGATGTCTTTCCAGGATCTCCTGGTAGGTGCGGTGAACCTCCACATGAACCGGGCGCGCCGCCAGTTTTCCGCGCAACATCGCGAGATACTCACCCTCGGGCAAGACCGAGCTCAGCAGCTCGAGCGTGTCGAGATTGTCCGGTTCATGCCCGAAGCGCCCAAGCATGTATTCCCGCGCCCGCTCCGTTTGGCCCTCTCCCGTCAGCGTGAGGTACACATCCGTTTGCGACCAGTCCCGCGCCAAGCCAACACGAGTCCGGGTCGTGCTCGAGCCTTCCGGGCCCATCACAGTCTGCGGGAACGGCTGGAACGGATAATTTACCTTACGCACTTTGTGAAAGAGCCCCACATACAGCTCACACTCGTACTCGCTGTCTCCGCTGGCGTCCGACTCCTCGACATACTCCAGCGACTCCCGGATGACGGGCGCCACCTGATCCGGGTTCACCACAAACAGGGGGCTCGCGAAAGGCCGGACAATGGCGTTGGCCTGCACCGATATCGTCTGGGGTTCCAGGCCAATGTCCGGAGCAGCGACGGTGTGTTCGCCTTCGGCCGTCTCGAGAGGCAGGACTCCCAGGCGGGCCAGTTTGTGGGTCTGGCCGTCCCATTGGACTTCATACGGCCGGTCGAGACCGTTCACGATGAACAGCTTGTGGTGCTGGCTTGTATTGTAGGACCACACGGCAAACCCGAGCGCGAGCGCGAGCAACACCACCGGGCCCGCAAACCGGGCAATGGGCGCGGAGGTCTCCTTTATACGTTGCGTATCGGTTTTCAGGATCTTCGGAACGACGGCCTTTCCCGAGGCCAGGTTTTTCTCCGATGTCTTCTTGAGTGCTTTCCATTCCTTGTAGGAGGCGGTCTCGGGGTAGTGCCGGTTGGCCTCGTTGATCAGGTCGAGTGCGCTACGATGGTCGCCGGCCGCCTGGTAGGCCCCGGCCAACAGGAACCAGTATTGCAGATTTTCGGGTAGCCCCGCCGTCAGGAGCGGCCGCAGGACCTCGTGGGCCTCTTCCGCCCGCCGCAGCCGGATAAGCACCAGGCCCAGCTCGCGGCGTGTCCCGGCGTCATCCTTTCCCTCGAGTGACACGCGCAACGCGTTGGAGGCTTCCTCGAGGTGGTTGAAGAAATGGTAGCCGCTGCCAATCAGACTCACCATGTCCGGATCGTTCGGGTAACGCTCCACCAGAATGGGCACGATCTCGTTCCACGTATCCACGTCGTGAAAGGCGATGACGCCGCCCACGGCCGCTTCCAGTTCCTCTCGTGAATCGGGCGGATTCTGCACCGTCGCCAGCGCTTTCTCACGGGCCTCCGCCTTCAACGACTCCCATTGTGCAAGCTTGATGGCCTTGTGTTTTGTGCAGGCCGGACAATCCCGGAGAACGCGGAAGCGGCCAAAGGGAATCAGCGGGACTTCAATGGCCACAAGGTAGCGCTGTGTGTCATACGAAATCAGCGTAGTGACCCGGCGGCAGTGTTCGCAGGTGCCCCATTCCAGATGCACGTTCTCTTTGCCGTAGTACCAGGTCCCACATCCATTGTACAACGAAGGCATGCCATACCCCCTCCACCAGAAGACTTTGACCCCTGCCACAGCCTAGTACCGGAAATCACCCCGCGTCAAGACAGTTCTCCTTTCCCCGCAAGTCTCACACCACGGCAATCGTCCACCAGGACCACGCCCTTCTCTCACACGGTCCACGCTGTCCACATCCGTCCGTGTAAGTCCGTGTCTTCCCCTTGAGCTTCCATGACATGAACCGCTATCCTCACTCCTGTCTGAACCACAGGAGTATTCACCGTGAACCACAAACACCCGATCATAGCACTTGCCGCACTGGTCCTCGCTGCGTCGGCAGCATCCGCCCAAAAAGACGTCCGCCCCGTATTGCCCAAAACCCTCTACGCGGCGCCCGGAATCGAATGCAACCTCTATTTTGACAACGTCGCGCTGGTTCTGAATTCCAGCGACTACGCCTTCGACGCCAATTGTCCGAAGGGGGCGCAACTTGCCGAATGCTGGCGCTACACGCCCGCGCCGGAGGACGTGGGGGATTACTCCCTCGCCCTCATGGTTCGCAACGATGATAACGCGGTCATCGCCGAAGAGACGGCCGTCGTACGCGTCGCCCCGTCCGATGCCGGCGCAGGCCGGGCTGTCTCCCTCCTGCTCATCGGCGACAGCCTCACCCACGCATCCGTCTATTCGCAGCATTTGCTCGACCTGTGCGCCGCTGACGGCAATCCCGTGCTGACGCTCGTCGGCTCCCACGGCCCCGGCGAACCCCTCGGCCCCAACCGGCACGAAGGCTACGGCGGCTGGACCGCCAGGCGCTTCGCCACACACTGGACCGGTACCGCCCGCACCGGTCCCTACACGGACCGCGGCAGCCCCTTCCTGTATGAAACGGAAAATGGCGCCCAGGTGCTGGACTTCCAACGGTACTGCAACGACGTCAACGGCGGCCAACTCCCCGATTTTGTCACCATTTTTCTCGGCTGCAACGACACGTTTGGGGCCACAGACGAGACCATCGAGAGCCAGATCGAAGATATGTTCGCTCACATGGACGCGCTAATCGCTATGATTCATGCGGCCTCGCCCGGTATCCGCATTGGTGTGCTTCAACCTGTTCCCCCGACAGCCTCACAGGACGCCTTTGGCGCCAACTACGCCGCCGGCCAGACCCGCTGGCAGTACCGCCGCAACCAGCACCGCGTCATCGAGCGGATGGAGGAGCATTTCGCGGAGCGGACCAACATTTCCTTCATCCCCGCGTACATCAACCTGGATTGCGTGCACAACTTCCCCTCAGCGGTGCAGCCGGTCAACGCGCGCAACGGCGAGACCACCGTGCGCCAGAACAACGGCGTTCACCCGGCCGAAACCGGCTACCGCCAGATCGGCGACAGTATCTACTGCTGGCTGAAACACCAGCTTACCAACGAAACAACACCCCAGGAGACCGCCCCATGAATCACAGTCTCGGTGTGACCTTGATGGCCTTGCTCGGTTTCTTGTGCGCAACCGCTTACGCCGCCGGAGAAACGCCCGGGGCGGTCCCCCGCGTGGCCTACGACCTTCAGCTTGAGACCCTGACCTCGGGCTTCGACAAGGAGACCTGCTGGGTGCATGCGCGCGCGGGCGCCATCCCCAACGTGCCTCCCGTCGTCGTGCTCACCATGCAGAAACTGCTCCTGAGCGGCTCCGACATCTTCTTCGCTCTTAACGAAATGCGCACCGATGATTTGGGGAAATCGTGGAGCGGACCCGTCGAGCACGAAACCCTCGGGCGCCGGAACATCGAGGACGGCGCTGTGGAGGTGGTGTGCGATTTCACCCCGAAATGGCATGCGAACACCGGTAAACTCCTCGGCACCGGCCACTCTGCGCAATACCGCGACAACAAACTCGTGAGCGTCCGAAAACGCTGGACCGCCTACTCGGTCTACGACCCCGCAAACCGCGCGTGGACTCTCTGGAAATGCCTGGAGATGCCGGACGAACCCCGGTTTTTTAACGCCGGTGCCGGCAGCACCCAACGCGTCGATCTGCCCAATGGCGACATCCTTCTTCCCGTCTATTTCAAGGCTGCGAACGAAACCCAGAATGCGGTCACCGTTGTGCGGTGCCGTTTCGACGGCGAAACCCTGTCCTATGTCGAGCACGGCAATGAGATGACCATCGCGGTGCAGCGCGGCTTCGTGGAGCCCTCTCTGGCATTCTGCAGCGGACGCTATTTCCTGACCCTCCGCAACGACGAGGCCGGATACGTCACCAGCGGCAGCGACGGACTCCATTTCGACGAGCCCATCCAGTGGCGCTTTGATGACGGCCAGGAACTGGGCAATTACAATACCCAGCAGCACTGGGTCACCCACAAGGACGCCCTCTTCCTGGTCTACACCCGCCGCGGCCTCGATAACGACCACGTGTTTCGCCACCGCGCGCCTCTCGTTATGGCGCAGGTCGACCCCGAACGGCTGTGCGTTCTCCGCGACACCGAACGCATCCTCGTTCCCGAACGCGGCGCCCGTCTTGGCAACTTCGGCGTTACCGATGTCAGCGAGACCGAGACCTGGGTGACCGTCACCGAATGGATGCAGCCCGTCGGATGCGAAAAGTATAACTCCGACAACAGCGTCTACGCTGCCCGGATACGGTGGAGCACGGACTGACACAGACGAACACGGACGCAGGGAAACGTCACAGCGCGGTTTCCTCCTGGGAGCGCCGAGCGCCGGCTCGGCATTGTCCGCTCTGGCCTGGTCTCCGGACCGCGCCAGTCTTACGACCGACAGGTCTCCATATTCCCTTTCTTTGGCGCCGAATATTCCGCTGGCTTGTTCTGTTACACTCTTCGTGCGGGCCTTCTAAATTCTCAAGGAGTTGCTATGCCGGTTCGAAATATCATCCGAATTAACGAAGACCTCTGCGACGGCTGCGGCAAATGCATCACCGGGTGCGAGGAAGGCGCCTTGGCCCTCATCGACGGCAAGGCCCGCCTGGTTAAGGAAAGTTTCTGCGATGGTCTCGGCGCGTGCATCGGCCAATGCCCGAGAGGCGCGCTGACCATCGAACGCCGCGAGGCCGACGAGTTCGACGAAGCGGCCGCCGCCGAAGGGTTACACGCATCTCCCGCGTCCGTCTGCCCCGGTTCCGCGCAGCGCATGTTCGAAGCCCGCCGCCCGGACATCCGCCCCGGCGAAGACTTGCCCTCCGCCCTGTCCCACTGGCCCATCCAGCTTCATCTCGTCGTGCCCGAGGCCCCCGCGTTCCGAAACGCGGACATCCTGATCGCCGCGTCGTGCACGGCCTTTGCCTGCGGCAAGTTCCACCCCGAGCTGCTCGAGGGCCGGTCACTCATCATTGCATGTCCCAAACTCGACAATCTCACCGGGTATGTCGACAAGCTCATTAACCTCTTCCTCGAAGCCCAGCCGCGCAGTGTGACCGTCGCGCGGATGGTCGTGCCCTGCTGCCAGGGACTCACCCTCCTCGTCAAACAGGCCCGCGAAATGGCCATGAGCGATGTACCGATCGAGGAAGCCGTTATCAGTCTCGAGGGAGACCTCAAAACCTGACCGCAAACCTCACGCCCACGTTTCCGCGGCGTCGATGGCGAGGCGGGTCCAGTCGTGGAGGCGCTGCGGATGGCCCGCGAGGGTCTGGAGTTCGCGCAGAACGATCTGGTAGCGGCATCCCTGCAGACGCCGCGCCCCTGCTTCGAGGTCACGGCGTACGGTGTCCAGGCCGTCCGGAAACACCACATCGCTGGCCTTCTGCCGCCACATGATGACGTAGTCCGTCCCGACGCGGTCGATCACGGTGTCCAAATCGGTCCACGCGCTGCATACAAAGATGCGGAGGTTGGACAGACTCATCACGTCGTCAATTTTATGGGTCAGGTTCTCGCAGCATCCGTAGCCCGACATTCCGAACTGCTCGATGACGGGCCGCTGATACTCGAGGCAGAACTCGCGCCACATAGCCGGCCCGACGGCGTCAAATTCCTGGCTGTTCGCCATGACCCAGCAGTTCTTGTACGTCACCGGACCGTCGTGTGGACCCACCGGCTCGCTGCATGTCATCGGCCCGGTGTTGTTGGCCGAGAGCAGGCCCGACTCCTCGACGGCCCGCATCCCGGCCAGCGCGGCGTCACGCAGGTGGCCCATGAGCCGGTGCATCAACTCCGGCGAAGCCATCATCGAGACCATCATTTCCTGCAACCCGTGCAGATCGGCGGCATAGGTCCCCAGTGTAGCGCTGATTGGCGGACCCGACACGACGCGTACCGGCAGGATGTCCGCGAGCAGTTCGCCTGCCCGGTTGAGTTCGCGCTCGGTGGCCGCTGTATCGCACGTGAACTCCGGCATGCGGAGCCTGTCCAAATCGGCCCCGGTTTTCAGCGGCGGGGCATAGGCCCATGCACCGCCCTCCGCACCGGAATCGATATGCTGGACATCGACGCCCCACATGTTCGGCGGGTCGCAGCGCAACACCACGCCAACCTCGAACCACGGCTCCAGCGGGGTATCGTCGCCGATGTCGTGCTTGATGAGCACGCGCCGGAACTCCCGTTCCCAGGCCCGCATCCACGGGTCCGCGCACTCCAAGGCAGTTTCGGGAAGCAGTTCGTCCCACGCCCCGACAGGACGGCACCACACCGGTGCGCGGTCTGGTTTCCGGAGCGCGTTGACATCGCACCATCGCTGCCGATTCCGCCGATTCCTCTCACTGGCGGCGAGCTCGGCGACCTGTCCAGCAAGCGTGCGCACGATGGCCTGATCTTTCGCCACAATCGTCGTCATGAGGCTCTCCCAGGAGCCGCCGAGCGCCAGTTCGGCATCAGGCTCGTTCCTCCGCGGCGGCAGCGACTCCGTTACCCCTTTACCACTCCCACCGGCCGGATACGCGCGACACGGCGCGAGATCCCCGCTGTGTCCAGCACCGCCGTCACGGCGTCGATGTCCTTGTACGCACTCGGACTTTCCTCGGTCACAGTCTTTTTGCTTCGCGCCATCACAACTATACCCTGTTCCTCGAGTGCGCGAAGAAGCGCGGTCGCGTCTTCGCCCTTTCGCGCCGCGGTTCGGCTTTTCAGCCGGCCCGCTCCGTGGCACGCGCTCCCGAACGTCTCGGTGAGCGCCCGGTCCGTGCCCGCGCAAACCCACGAGGCCGTGCCCATATCGCCCGGCACCAGTACCGGCTGGCCCACGGCACGGTACGCCTCCGGCACCTCCTCGCGCCCCCCCGGAAACGCCCGCGTCGCCCCTTTGCGATGCACGCACAGGCGCCGCCGCGCGCCGTTGATTTCGTGAATCTCGAACTTGGCGATGTTGTGGCACACGTCATACACCAGTCGAACATCCAACGCCTCCATCGACGCGCCCAGGGTGTTTTCCAGCGACATGCGCACCAGATGCATCATGACCTGCCGGTTGGCCCACGCATAGTTCGCCGCGGCAGCCATGGCCGCAAGATAGTCTCGTCCCGCCTGGCTTTTCACCGGCGCACAACACAACTGACGGTCTGGCAGATCGATCCCGTACCGTGCGGCAGCCCGTACCATCACCTGGAGAGAATCGTCGCACACCTGGTAGCCCAGCCCTCGGCTGCCGCTGTGAATCATGACCGTGACCTGACCCTCGCGAAGCCCAAAGGCTTCGGCGATCCTCGCATCCTCGATGCGGTCCACCACTCCCACCTCGAGAAAGTGATTCCCCGAACCCAGCGTTCCGAGCTGGTCCTCGCCCCGGCTCTTCGCCCGCTCCGAGACCACATCCGGGTCGGCCCCGTTCAGACGTCCGCGCTCTTCCGTGTGGGCCAGGTCCTCCTGCGTGCCATAGCCCTGCTCGACGACCCAATGCGCGCCGTCGGTCAGCACCCGTTTCATATCCTTCGCGCTCAATTTTGGGATGGCCCCGCTTGAACCCACCCCGCACGGAATGTCGCGGTATAGCCCCGTCACGACATCCCGCAACCGACCGCGCACTGCGGTATAGTCCAGGGCGGTCGTCATCAGCCGCACGCCGCAATTGATGTCGTAACCGACCCCGCCCGGCGAGATCACGCCATCATCGTCAGGATCCGTAGCCGCCACACCGCCGATCGGAAAGCCATAGCCCCAGTGCGCATCGGGCATGGCCAGCGAATATCCCACTATGCCCGGCAGACACGCCACATTGGCCACTTGCTCGACGGCATTGTCCGCGGCGATCTTCTTGATGAGCTGCCCGTCGGCATAGATCCGTCCCGGCACGCGCATCTTGCCGCGCTTTGGGATTTCCCACGTGTAGTCGTTGAGCCGCTTCAGCTCGGTACGTGCCATGATGTATCTCTCGACGGTGAATTACAGATCGAAGATGATCTCCGCGCGCCACCCCGGCGCCGTCTCCTGCACGGCCATCCCGTGGTATGTCGCCGCCTTGATCTCGTCCTCGCGCTCTTCCGGCCGGTACATGTATCCTGCCACCTCTGCCTCGACCCGCCGCGGCTCTGCCTGTATGAAACGGAACCGCGTCGCGACGAACCGCTCGGCCTCCATGAAGTAAATCAATTCCTGCAACCACCGCACCACGGCTTCTTCGGCCCTGTCTGCTTCTATCGCGATCGAACGCCGACCCTCACGGCGATCTTCCACGCACCGGAACGCCACCGCATTCAGCGCCCGCGCCGCCGCTTCCAGCAGCTCCGCAAAGGTCTTGCCCGAACACTCCACCCGCGCGTCTGCCGTATGTTCCAGAAACCGGTATTCCATGACAATAGTGTACGCCTTCCCGCCACAAAAAACCCGGGACGGAACCAGGCGAGCGACGAAAGCGCAAGACGGGACTACCTCGAAAATTCAAAAACCGGGACTGACCCGGCGGTTTGCGCAGCAAACCGGGGTCTGTCCTGAGGTTTTTGCTTAGTCCATCTTAATCGCCTGCGGGCGAGCCGAACGGCTCATGGTTCGCTGTCTCGAAAGTTCAAGAACCGGGTGTATCCCCGTCCGTGCAAGTCCGTGCAAGTCCGTGTTTGTCCGTGTGGGTCCGTGTGGGTCCATGCGCGAGGGTTTCATCCATCAAACCCCCGTTTTCATCGTCTACGTGCGCAGCGTTGGCTCATGCCTCGCTCTTCCGGGGATTGCATTAAGCGGAGGGCTTTCCGGCGCTTGTCTACGCGTGGGTGATGAAGCTGAACATGAAACGCACGCCAAGCAGCAATTCGACGAAGACCAGGCGCGGTAACAGGAAGACATTGAGCGTCAAGAACCGCCACGACTTGAATCGCGAGAACACATCCTTCCGGTACGCATTAAACTTCCGGCGCTGCGCCACGTAACCGATGGCCAGTTCCTCGTACCGTCTTACAAGGGAATCTGCCACATAGCGTTCGGCATCGGCAATGGTCCGCCACGAAGGCATCTGCACGTCGAAGTTGTGCAGATACTGGCGCACTTCGTCCGCCTGTTTCGCGAGGCGTTTCCGCACCCGGCGGCTTTGCACCTTCGAACTCTCGCTCAACTGCTGCAACCGCTCGGCCGCCGAGGCGAGGGTTGCCCGGATTTCCTGCGCGGCAAGGTCATAACGCCCCATCAGATCGCTTTCACGCAGCCTGTCTTGCAGGCGTATCCATTTCGACCGCAATTCGGCCAATGCCGCCCACTTGGGATCGTCCGGTTTCCGCGTAAGCATCCAGATTTCCTGAAACTCGAGGAAGATCTGCACGTAGGTGCGCAACGTCCACGCCGTTTCCCGGAAACACCGCCACAGGAAACGCGGTATGCTTTCCCGCGGGAAAATCGCCCGGCGCGCCTTGCGTTCGCGGCGCTTCACCAGCCCCGTGAACATCGGATGGCTGCCCTCGAGGGTGGCATACCGGTACCACATCCCGATCCACAGCATCTGCCAGTAGCGCGCCCGCGGGGTGCGCAGCAGCACGTTGACCAGGTTCTCTTTGCTGTAGAACGTCTCCCACGCGTCCCGGTACGCCTGGGTCCACTCGCCGGGCGCCATCTTCGGATGCCGGAACGTCTCGTGCAGACTGTCGAATGTGCTCAAATCCGCGTCCATGGGCGTGCCGTCTTCCACCATGCGCTTGTGATCGGCGGAGCCGGGCAGCGGCGTCAGCATGAAAAACGACGCCTCATCCACTTTCACGTCGTTCATGAGCGTTTCCACGTCGCGGCGCACCGACTCGCGCGTGTCATCCGGCAGGCCAATGATATACCCCACGTGTACGAGGGCTTCCGCTGCGTGCCAGACCTCGACCATGTGGGCATAGTCCTCGACGTCGTTCTGCCGCTTGTCCATGGCCTCGATATTCTTGGGATTCACGCTCTCCATCCCCACAAAGACCATGTAACAACCCGCGCGCCGGGCTTTCTCGACAAAACCCGGGATCGCATAGGCCCGGGTATCGATTTGCATCATGAACGTAATGTCCATGCCCTGGTCACGCATCTCCGCCAATCCGTCGAACAGCACTTCCCACACCGGACTCCGCGCGAGGTTGTCATCGGTGAAAAACCACATGTGGATGCCGTGTTCGTAGCTCGTGCGGATTGACTTGAGAATGCATTCCGCGGAACGGCTGCGCAGACGGCGCCCCTGCACGTTGATCACCGTGCAAAATGAACAGCCAAACGGACAGCCCCGGCTGGTGTCGAGGGTCCCCATTGTGCTGCACTTGAAATGCTTGAGATACGCCAGGTCGGGCTCCGGCGCGCCCGAATGCGTCAAAACTGGAAACTCCGTCTGGCGGTAGATGGGTTTCAGCTCGCCCGCCAGCGCATCGCGAAGAAGCCCGGCCAAAGCGCCCGGGGCTTCCGCTTCGCCCTGGAACAAAGACACGCCCATATCCAGCAAGCGCTGCAGATCGGGCGTGATCTCGTCGAACATGGCGAGCATGCCGCTCACATGGAACCCGCCGACGACCACCGGCACGTTCAGGCCGCGAAATTGCGCCGCCAGTTCCGTGGCACGAATGAACTGGTTCGACTGCACACCTACGAGCCCGACCAGCAGCTCGGAATTGCGCTTGTGCAGTTTCCGCGCGATGCGCCGCACGGGGATCGGCTGAACCGTGTCATCGTAGATCGAAACCTCGATGTCCACGTCCGGACCCAATGCCCCGGCATTAGCCACATCCAGCGTCAGGGAACGAAGACAGTTCAACGTATTCGACGGAAGAATCCCCCGGTAAAAACGCAAAGGATAGCCCTCGTCGTCGTACGTCGAACAGAGAATATAGACAACCTGTAAGGTCCGTTT
>CAZFOG010000191.1:0-11965 GCA_964520685.1 uncultured Nitrospiraceae bacterium
AATGACCGGTGAGGGCACCGGTCCCACAACAGAGCGGGAAATCCCGGTTTTTGAAGTTTTCGAGGCAGACCGGTCTCGCGGTGACGCGCTCCCTTGGGTTACTCCCGGGTTTTTCCTTCCTGCGGGCTCTGGCGGTTGAGGTGGAGGGTGCGGGGGAGTTCGGCAGGGGGCGTGAAGGTCTCGTTTTGCCATTGGGCGAGGAGGCGGAGATAGCGGTAGGGGTCGGGCCAGGTGACGGCGGGTTCGATGACGGTCGTTTCGGGCCATTCGTTAAAGCTGGTTATGTGGATCATATCGGCGCGGGCGTCCTTGGCGGCGCGGAGGTAGCCCAGGAAGATTTCGCCATTGTTTCGCGGGATGATATAGGGCTCTTTCTGGAGTTTGGCGTTGTTGTGCCCGGGATGGACGGGCAGGGAAATCCGTTTCCCTGCTTGGTGGGCCTGAGCGGCCATGCCCGCGTAGAGGGGAGCGAGTTCTTCGAAGGTGTGGATGCGGCGGACGCTGAAGGTGCCGTAGGTCATGTAGGCATCGACCCAGTCGAGTCGCAGCCATTCGTTGGGGATGACGAAGCCGTCTTCGCCGGTCACGGGATTGGGTCCGTTGGCGACTTTGTCGATAAGCCAGTAAACAGGGCCGACGCGCGCTTCCACGTAGTCGTGAAGCTCGTTGGCTTGCCCGGGTGTGAGGCGCGGCGCGAAGGGAACCTGGTAGATAGCGTAGACGGGTTCGCCGTTGATGCGCAGGTAAGCCGGGCTGTCCTTGAAGCGATGGAGATACTCCGCGGCCCAGGCTTTAACCTGGTCGAAGTCGTCCACAAACTGGGCGGTTTCGTCGAAGAGGCAGACCTTGAAGCCTTCCTCTTCGGCGATAGGCAGGACGACCTTGTCGAAGGCGTCATGGGTCAAGCCGGGGGGATGCTGCCAGCCGGCGGCGCCCCACCAGTCAACCATGAAGGCGTCGAGTCCGGCGGCTTTGGCGAGACGGATGTGCCAGCGCACGACTTCGGGGTCGTCGCTGTCGTAGGGGCCGATGAGGGGGTAGGCGCAGGAACTGATTTCGCGGATGGCCGGCGGGAAGAGGAACCGTTCGGGATCCGTGTCTTGGGGCGCGAGCAGGCTTTCGGACTTGCTGCCCCACTGGTTCCAAACGCCGTGGGGTCCCGTGCCGGTGGTGTACCACGTGTAGTAGACGGCGGTGAGGATGGGGCTTGAGTCGTCCTGAGACGCGTGTGCGTCATACGCAGGCGCGAACAGCAGTGCCGCCAACAGAATTGCGGCTGTGCGGGTTGCGGTGCAGGGCTGCTTTCGGTAGGCTGAACCCAGGGAGGACGAGATGCCTGTCAGCACGTCGGTGCACATATCGCATTGCCTCACGTACATCATCAGTCTTAACCCGCAGTCCGTGCTGGACGTCGGGTGCGGCTTCGGCATGTGGGGTTTCCTGTGCCGCCTGTATCTTGACGTGTTCAACGGCCGCGTGCAACCCGGCGAATGGGGGGCGCGCATCGACGGTCTCGAACTCTTCGAACCGTATATTCAGGCGCACCATCGGAGCTTGTATTCGTCGATCCGCATCGGCGATATTCGAGACCTCGCCCCGAACCTCGATACGTACGATCTCATCATCGCGGGGGACGTCATCGAGCACCTGGAAAAGGACGAAGCCGACACGGTGCTGGACCTGCTCTATGAGCGCGCGGCGAAGGCGTTCCTGGTCAACATCCCCATTGGGGAAGGGTGGGAACATCCCGAGGAATATGGAAACCCGGGCGAGTTGCACCGGAGCCAGTGGGAGGCCGAAGATCTTTTGCGGTTTCCGTCCATTCACAAAGAGTTTGAGCTGCCGTGCGGGAAGTATGGTTCGTTCTACTGTCCGAAAGACTGCGATAAAATCGCGCGTCTGAATGGGCTGGTTGTTGCCGCGCAGCGTTTCAGCGAGCAGGGCCGGCTGGACAAGGCCCTGACGTATGCGTGTATGGGGCTCGAGTTGGATCCGGGCCATCGGGAGGTGTGTTTCTGCGCGGTCGACCTGTTTTTGCGCAGCGGCAAAACCAAAACGGCGGTGGAGACGCTTGGACGCGGGATAGAAGCGGATCCTTCTTTCCACGAAGGCTATGTGATGCTGGCGAAGCTCTTGGCGGCCCTGGGGCGGGGGCAGGAAGCGGCGCAGTGGGTCCAGCGCTTAGCCGGGCGGCCGGATGCGCCGGCGGAGTTGGTGAAGCAGGTGCGGGATATGGTGGGGTAGAGAGGGCCACTCAGGAGCGCGGACGAAAGGTGGCGCCGTAGCGCCAGGCGGCGGGGCGCCCGGCGAAACTCCACAATGTTTCGGAGGCGGGGAGGAACTCGGTGGGGGCGCCGCGCTCCCATAGTTTTGTGTCGCTGCTGTCTTCGCCAGTTTTGCTGGGCGTGAAAATGATGATCCAGCCGAATTCGGCATCCTCGAGCAGGGCCTTGATCTTGCGCCGGGTGTGGACGAGATTGTAGGCGGTGATGGCGGCGGCGATCGCGCCGGAGGCCCATGCCACGAGCGTTGCGTCCAATTGCAGCAGCTTGTGCATGAGAAAGACGAGGGCCAGGAAGACGGGGACGCCCCATAGGAGGGGGATTTGGCTGAGGCGTCTGCGTCCGATGTTGGCGTACGCAAGAATTTCCTGGTGCTCGGTAGCGGTCTGGCGGCGGCGCTGCATGCAGCCCTCGGCGGCGTCGGGAAACCAGTCGGCGGGGACATCCAGAATGAGGGGATCGTCGGGGACGGCAGCCGCCCGTGTCAGAATGGCGGAAAGCCATTCCTCGGGGTCTTCACCGTTGATGCGGTGCACGACGTTGTGATCGGCAAAGAGCTCGACCGTGTTGGGGGTTTCGGGGCTATCGTGCAAGAGACCGGTGCTTTCGAGCCATCGCCGCGTCTTGTCGGTGAAATCTTCCGTATTGATGGTTCCCTCGAATACGCGGACGTATCCGGCGGCGCGGGCGCGCATCAACATCCAGCGCCGAATCAGGAGGTCCACGGGATGGAACATGACAAAGAGGCCGAAGATGAGCCCGCCCACGGCGAAGGCGCCGACGAGGATGTCGTACAAGAGGCCCTCGTCGCGCCAGTTGAACAGGAAAAGGGTCAGGCCGGCCACGCCACCGGCGATGACGAGCGCCAGGACGCCGCGCACGAGGCTTTTTGCGAGAAACACCCGCTCCAACCAACGCAACTGGTCATGTTCTTCCGGGGACAGGTCGCGCGTGGCGGCCAAGGGCAATCCGGCGCATAGCTGGACCACCTCGCCGCGGTCAAGAGGGTGGCGGAACGTTGGGGTCCAGGCTGTTTCGTTGTCCGGTTCGTGCACGGCTTTGGCTCTGTGACGTCCTGTGCTGATGTATCCTCAATTGCCGGGTATATGCATATTCACGCTTGAGCCGCCTGTTTCTCGCGCCACAGTTTCTCGACGTATACAAGCAGGGCGGCGATATCGGACGAGCGAATGCCCGGGATGCGGCCGGCCTGGCCGAAATTCACGGGCCGGACTTCGCTGAACCGCTGCTTCGCCTCGAGGGGGATGCCGGGAACGGAAGCGTAGTCGAGTTCGGCGGGGATGGGCCGGGCTTCCGCGTTCCGGAAGCGTTCCACGTCGCGTTCCTGGCGTGAGAAATAGCCCTCGTACTTGCAGCGAATCTCGACCTGTTCCGCCTCCTCGAATGTGAGGGGGGCCGGCGGAGGGGCGAACCGCCACACGTCCGCGATGGACACGTTAACCCGCCGGAGAACCTGGGCTGCGGGCTGGGTTGCCGTGGCCGGGGCTTCGCCCGCATTGGTCAGGAGCTGGTTAAGCTCGCCGGAAACGGGAATCAGGGTTTCCTTGAGGCGCTTCAGTTCGGTTTCGACCCGCACTTCCTTGTCGCGGACATGGCGCTTGAACGCGTCGTCCGCGATGCCGTAGTGGGCGAGTCGCACGTCGGCGTTGTCATGGCGCAGCAAGAGACGGTATTCGGCGCGGGACGTGAAAAGCCGGTAGGGTTCGAGTACGCCGCGGGTGACCAGATCGTCGATCATCACGCCGATGTAGGCCTCGCTGCGAGGGATATAGAGGGGGTCCCGTCCTTCGAGCCAGCGAATGACGTTTAATGCGGCGTAGAGCCCCTGTGCGGCGGCTTCTTCATAGCCCGAGGTGCCGTTGAGCTGGCCGGCGTGGAACAGGCCGCGCAGTTTCTTGGTTTCGAGGGTTGGTTTGAGCTGGGTCGGGAGAACGAAGTCGTATTCGACGGCGTAGCCGGGGCGGATGATCTCGGCCTCTTCGAGGCCGGGGACCGTGTGCAGCATGGCGAGCTGGACGTCTTCGGGGAGGCTGGTCGACATGCCGTTGACGTAGACCTCCTGGGTGTTCAGCCCCTCGGGTTCGAGGAAGATGTGATGGCGGTCCTTGTCAGGGAATTTCATCACCTTGTCTTCGATGCTCGGGCAGTAGCGCGTGCCGATGCCTTCGATTTTCCCCGAGTAGAGGGGGGAGCGGTCGAGATTGGCGCGGATGACGCGCTGGGTGGCTTCGTTCGAATACGTCATCCAGCAGAGGATCCGGTTTGGGTCGAATCCCTCGATGGGCGTCGAGAATGAGAAGGGGCGCGGGTGTTCATCGCCGGGCGAGGGCGTCATGGCATCGGTGTTGATGCTTCTGCGGTGAATGCGGGCGCACGTGCCCGTCTTCAGGCGGCCGAGCTCGAAGCCGAGTTCGCGGTAGCACTGCGACAGGCCGTGAGCAGAGCCGTCTCCGGCGCGGCCGCCGGAAACGTCGACCATGCCGAAATGAAGTTTCGCGCCAAGGAACGTGCCGGTACAGATAATGACGGCGCGCGCGGTGATCTCGGCGCCGAGATTTGTGCGAATGCCCGCGACCTCGTCTCCGCGGACGAGAAGCGCCTCTGCCGATGCCTGGCGCAGGGTGAGGTTGTCTTGTTCCTCGCAGACGCGCTTCATGTCGTACTGGTACGCAGTGCGGTCGGCCTGTGCGCGGGGTGAATGGACCGCGGGGCCTTTTGACTGGTTGAGCATCTTGTACTGGATGCCGGTGCGGTCGGTGCAGCGGGCCATTTCGCCGCCGAGGGCGTCGATCTCGCGGACGACCTGGCCTTTGGCCGTTCCCCCGATGGCGGGGTTGCATGACATTTTGGCGATGCTGTCGAGTTGCATGGTGGCGAGCAGAGTGCGGTGACCCGTGCGGGCGCATGCGAGCGCCGCCTCGACGCCTGCATGCCCGCCGCCAACAACAATGATTTCAAAATCGCGATGGTTCATCGAAAGACTGGTCGTATTTGTTCCGTTTATCCACGAATTCGCAGGGAAAACGCATTCCATTTATCGGGATATTGTAGCATGCCGGACGGGTCTCATGCCTGTTTGATGGCTTTCAGCAGTGCTTGCGGGCGGTCGAGCTTCTCTGCGAGCAGCGCCCAGCGCGTGGGATGGGTCTCGTCGAGATAGACGGGGACGTAGCCGAGGTCGAGATAGAGCCGGACGGCGGCTTCGCGCCAGTCGTCGGTGTCGAGCTGCTGAGCCGAGAACCCGTGGGCGCGGTGGTAGTTCAGGGCGGCGACCGTTACGAGGGCGCCAAGGCATTTACCGCGATGCCCGTCGAGCACGCCGACCATGTGGAGATAGCCCTTCGAGGGGTCCTGTTCGTTTGCCCACGCAGATGCTGTACCGACGATTCCGCCCTGGTACTCGACCACGAACATACGTTCGGGAAGGAAGCACGGGTGTTGAATGAGCTTTTCGCGGACCCGTTCGGGCGTCTCCATGCCGAGATCGCTTGCGACGAACACGCGGCTGAGCCCCGGTTCATCGTCTTGGCGGTAGTTGCGCAGGACATACCCCCCGGGCACGGGGATGTCCGGGATGACGGAAAGGTCGGGGTACTCCATTTTCAATTGGGACACGATACGCAACTCCTCCGGCGCTGTCAGGGCGCTGTTTCACGGCGGAACCGTTCGACAAACCGGTCTTCGACGGCATGATAGGCCCTCAATCCGGCATTGATTTGTTCGAAGACGGGCTCGGGCATGTCGGGTGTGTATTTGTTTACGGACGGCTCGAACTGGCTCACGTGCGCGGCGGATGCTTTGACCTTCACATCGATCACGCCGGTGATATCGACCTCGTAGTTTGGTTCCTGTGAGTAGTAATAGTAGGCCACGGGGACCTGGTAAGGTTTCAGGTCTTCGTCCAGCAGATGCTGGGGGTAATAGAGATGCCATTCCGCGGCGATGAAGGCATCTTTGGTGATGCTTGCCGACATGCGATGGTCGGTTTTGTGCCATTGTTCCCACTTGGCGCCGGGCTCGGGACAGAACACGGCATCGGGGCGGTGTATCTTGATGAGACGGCAGACCTCGCCGCGCAGCCGCTGCGGGTCGGCATACTCGAGGTCGCCGTCTTCATATCCCAGCCAGACGATATTTCCCTTTGCGATTCCCAGGATGCGGCAGGCTTCTTCTTCCTCGGCGCGGCGAATGCGGGCGAGGCGTTCCCGGGTCATCTCGAGGTCTTTTGAGCCGCGGTTGTCGTTGGTGTAGATGACGATGACGACCTTGTTGCCGTTGGCGGCCAGGCGCGCCAGGGTGCCGCCCATCGAGAAGGTGTCGTCGTCGGGATGCGGGGTGAAGACCAGGATGGTCTTGCCTGTCCAGTCTTCGACGCGGTCCTGGTCGGCCACTTCGGCCTTTTCGGCGAGTGGCGCCATGATGGGCTGGGCGGTGGCACTGAGACTCGCCAGGAACACCGCCAGTATTCCTGCACAAACCATGGTTCCACGCATGACGAACCCTCCTTCGTTACTGGCCGGCTTGATGGACGCCTTCGAGCCCCAATCTGCACCCCATGGTACGACAGCGAAACGGCGGGCTCAAGCATCGTAGAAGACACTTGTCGGAAACCGTATAATAACCGTCTTGAATACAACCCGGCGAAAGGAGTTTTCGATGCGGATATATGTACCGACGTTGTTGTTCACGGTCTTTGCCGCCAGCGCGTTTGGCGTGCAATTTTCTATCGATATCCATCCCGATTTAGGCAACGACACAGGTCTCGATATGCTTGGCGATGGGAAGGTATGGTTGCGAACCATGACCACGCCGCTGGATTCCGACCGCCGCGATGAAACGTACAAGGTCTATACGCATATCTTTGATTTCAATGGAGTAGCGCCGATCACCAAGGGTCCGGGCGGGAAGTATACCCATCACCGGGGTATGTTCATCGGCTGGAACCACACGAAGGTGGGGGACGCCGAGTTCGACACGTGGCACATGAAGTCGTGCTCTCAAGAGCACATGGGATGGTACGAACTCGCGCCCGGCGAGGACAAAGCCACGCATGTCCAGATTGTGGATTGGCGCGATGATGCGGGGCAGCCCTTCATCCGCGAGGCGCGCGCGATCACGGCGATGCCCGGTCCCGATGGCAGCCGCATTTTCGATTTCCAATCGACCCTGATTTCGATGCGGGGCACGATCCAGCTTCGGGGCGACCTCCAGCACGCGGGGATGCAGGTGCGCATGGCCGACGAGGTGAGTGAGCACGAGGATACCACGAGCTATATTCTGCCTGCGGGCATTGAAGAACAGGATGACAACCGTGTCGAGGGGGCCTGGTGGACCTGCTGCAGCCCGGTCGTGGGCGGCACCCGTCACTGGCTCATGCACATGACGCCGCAGGATCATCCCACCGGCGTTCCCGTGTATTCCATTCGCCGGTACGCGCGTTTCGGGGCGTTTTTCGAACCCGATCTCGAGGAGGGCAAGCCCCTCACGGTGCGGTTCCGTGTCCTGCTCTCCGACAAAGAACTCGACCAGACCCGGTGCCAGGAGCTTTACGACGCGTACACGGGAGAATAGGAGAGACCCGACCGTGATCGCAGGCGTCATGAGCGATACCCACGGTAACCGCTCCCTGATGTTTCAGGCGGTTGACGTGATGAAACATCTCGGCGCGACGCTCGTTTTTCATCTTGGCGACGACTACTCCGATGCCGAAGAACTGGCCAATGCCGGGATTGACGTGCGCATGGTGCCGGGGCTGTGGTGCCATGCGTACCGTGACGCGCGCGTGCCGAAACGGATTGTCGAGGACGTCGCAGGTGTGACTATCGCCGCCGCGCATGCGGCGAAAGACCTGCGGCATTCCGAGCACAGCGCTGACATCGTCATGACCGGGCACACCCACGAACCGGCCATCGAACGCATTGGCGCGACAATCTATCTGAATCCCGGTCATCTGAAAGGGCCCGAAAGCCGCGGACAGCGGCCGTCGTTCGCCCTCATCACCGTCTCCGATCACACGATCCACGCGGCGATCCACGAGCTGACCGGCGACGTGCGTTTCCAGAAGCGGTTCAACAGGGGTTAGGGGCGATGGACGGTATGGACGGTATGGACGCCATCCGGGAGTTTGCAGTGCCCAGTCGGTCCACATAGTCCGCGTCAGCCAAGAGCCGCGTTCACTCAGCGTCCACGGCGATATTGACTTGCGCGAAGTTCGTCCGATAGAATTAGCATTCATCGAGGCGGCATGGCCAAATGGTAAGGCAGTGGCTTGCAAAGCCATGTATTCCCGGTTCGATTCCGGGTGCCGCCTCCATTTTTGTATCTGCTGGGCGCCGCGTCACCGCGCCTTGCCCATATCCCACCGAACCTTTACAATAGCGCCGCGGAACCCGCTTTCCGCGCACCTCTCATCATGGGCGAGTGGTGGAATTGGTATACACGACGGACTTAAAATCCGTTGCCCGCAAGGGATTGAGGGTTCAAGTCCCTCCTCGCCTACCATATGATAATGAAGGGTTTACGAATAAACGTAGGCCCTTTTTTTGTGCCTCGAATCGGACGTAATAGGCCTATGGTGCACTCACGGTGCAATTCTTGGCAATATCTCCAGACACCCGTGCACACTAAATAGCACGAAATGTTACCATATTCTTGAAAGTGCACGCTGAAGTGCACCATGGTAAAGCCTTGATTAGGTTTATCAAGTACTTGGACATATTAACTTGCGTGATATATTGTCTTTTGTCCTTGCGTTGTGCTATATTGTGTTCCGTTGTACGAACGAATTGGAGGATATTGAATGGCCCTGTATACTCAGAACCGGGACAAAACCGCCAAAACCTCCCGGAAGGGAAATGCCTCCTTATTTAAAAGACTGGGACAAAACCGCCAAAACCTCAAGGAGGGCTTCAACCGTGGCGACGATCATAAAACGCGAGACTTCAGACGGGCGGGTTGTTTTCCGGGTTCAGGTTCGCATGAGGGGCGCGAAATCGATGTCCGCGACATTCGAGCGCATCACCGATGCGCGAAAGTGGGCCGCGGCGACTGAATCCGCGATTCGCGAAGGCCGTCATTTCTCCAAGGCCGAATCCAAGCGCCACACGGTGGCGGAGTTGTTGGAACGTTACGAGCGCGAGGTGCTGCCCCGCAAAGGCGACTGGGGCAAGGGGCAACAAATTCAATTGGTATGGTGGAGTGCCCGCATAGGACACGTTCTACTGTCCGATGTCACGGGCGCGCTAATCACCGAAGCCCGGGACGCGCTGGCGGCGGTGCCCGTCCTGCAGGGCAAAACGGAACGGCCGCGGTCTGCCGCCGCGGTCAACCGCTATCTGGCCCTACTGAGTCACGCTTTCACGATCGCGTGCAACGACTGGGGATGGATTGAATACAACCCCGTGCGAAAGGTCTCCCGGCTGCGCGAGCCGCGGGGCCGGGTGCGATTCCTGGACGAACGCGAGCGGACAAAGCTTCTAAACGAGTGCAAGGCCAGTAGAAACCCGGTACTTCACGATGTCGTGCTCCTGGCAATTTGTACCGGGATGCGGCGCAGCGAGATCATGAACCTGACCTGGGATGCGGTTGACTTGCACCGGCGCATGATCACCTTGGAGTACACAAAGAACGGAGAACGCCGGGCGGTGCCCCTGGTAGGTCCCGCGCTTGACGCCATGAGGGAACGTGCCCAGGTGCGCAGGATTGACACAAACCTCGTTTTCCCTGGCCGGCGGCGGTACGCGGGCACATTGCCAGTGGATATTCAGAACGCATGGAAGGCGGCCCTCGAGCGGGCGGGGATTCGAGATTTCCGGTTTCATGACTTGCGGCATACGGCCGCATCGTACCTGGCCATGAGCGGCGCCACACTGCCGGAGATAGCCGCGATTCTTGGCCACAAAACACTGAACATGGTGCAACGTTACGCGCACCTTTCAGACTCCCACGTGAGCGCCGTTGTCGAACGCATGAGCGCGGCCGTGTTCGACAGCAAAACACACTCAAGCGCAGAGGAGAATGTTGGCCATGAGTAAACGGGGTCACAAGGCAGAGCTTAAGGAATTACTTAAGGCGCTCAAAGAGCTGAACCTTCCCCAGGTGGAAATGGATAGCCGCGTACATAGTTTCATCGAGCGAGCCGGGGGGCTTGACAAGTTCATGCCGCTCGACGATGCCATTGATGCACTCGACACCCTTTGTGGCCAGGATCCTCCGTCAAACAAGACATCGAGGGATTCGTTTGTGCGCGCGCAGGCCATTAAGGCGCACTTCAAAGGAAAGCTGGCGATGAAAGAAGTCGGAGGCATTCTCGGCGTTGAAGTGGGCAGTTTTCTAAGATGGGCGCAGGTTGGGTTTCAAAAGCTGATCAACAGTAACTTCCTCTTCGAGGAAGGCACTTCGCCCTCAGATCCGCACGTGCTCACGGACTTGCAGATGCGAATCGTTGAGGAATTGAGTCGCAAGGCCCAAGAGCTTCCAGACCTCCTGGACACCCTCGAGCGGATCGGTGTTGACAAATGCGAGAGCACTGTCCGGCGCGCGCTGAATGATCTTAAGCGGCTGGGGATTGTTGGCAACCGTCGCGCCTGTGGGTATTATCTGGTAGAAAGACCACCGAAACCCTCTATTCAAGAGTGACCACTCAAGTAGCACTCAAGTAGCATTCAACGCGTAGCAATGCTCGGCAAGTGCTTCGATAATACCTCATGACACGGGCGAGCGCATGAGGCGCTTACCTGAACCATGAGGGACCGATATGGAACGCGACGAAATCGCAAGCCCCCCGGCGAGACTTCTGACGGTCTCGCAATTCGTTGAAAAGCACTCCTGGGCCACAAAGGGCGGTCTCCGGGCCCTTCTCTTCAACCGAAAGAAAAACGGCCTTGACGCGGCGGTGGTGCGGCTGGGGCGGAAGCTGCTGCTTGACGAGGCAGAAGTTTTTCAGTGGATCGAGTCCCGAGGCCGCGAAGCGGGCAACGGCCGTGGATAGCGCCCGGCTGAAAAACGCCGTTCGCCCCGAAGACTTCTACCGTGTCGAACTGCCCGGGATGCCCCCGCCAAAGGTTGATGATGGTTGGGTCAGCGGCGGACTTTGCCCCTTTCACGACGACCGGCGCGCGGGCAATTTCCGGGTGAACCTGGACACGGGCGGATTCACCTGTTTTGCGTGCGGTGCGAAGGGCGGAGACATCGTCACCTTTACCCAGCTGAGGCATTCCCTTTCATTCCGAGATGCCCTCAAGGCGATCGCCGATGCCTGGGGGGTTCGCGGATGACCCAAACCACACCGGAGGGAATTCCTGCCATTTTCGAGGGAAAGCCATTCAGGTTCGCGTGGCAATACCATAGCCCGGACGGCGCGCCGATCGGCTGGGTGGCTCGATTTGATGGTACCGATGGCGGCAAGACCGTAATCCCTTTTTTTGCGTGCAACGGCTCCGGCTGGCGGGCGAAGAGCGCGCCGGAGCCGAGACCGTTGTTCGGGCTGGACGTGCTGGCTGCCCGTGGGCCGGGAGAAGCAGTCTTCGTAGTGGAAGGCGAGAAATGCGCGGCTGCCCTGCATGGGCTGGCCGTGGCGGCCGTAACGTCTCCCGGTGGCGCCCGTGCCGCAGGTAAGGCAGACTGGTCGCCCCTGGCGCGTTTCGGGCGGGTGTACATTCTGC
>CAZFOG010000192.1:0-11946 GCA_964520685.1 uncultured Nitrospiraceae bacterium
AGTTGATTCGAGGACCTGCGCCCGGAAACGGCCGTTTCCGTGTTCGGTCACCCGGTTCGTGATGTTGAAGTCCCCAGATCCGGGTAACGTGGGACGGCATGACTCAAATGCCGCGGCTATCGGGTGCGGATTCAATCGGCGAATCACCCGTCTGGTGAGGCTGGAGACTGCGCGGGGCTTCCCGAGCGCCAACGGCGCGGCAACATACCAGCCCAGCCTGAAGGGCTGGGTATAGGCATGCCTATACATCTCCCGGTCTGAAGGACCGGCACATCAACACTACCCGTGCATGTCGCGGGCCTTCAGCCCGCAGGCCTTTGGTTCACGCCTTTTCCTGGGCCTTCAGCCCAGGCTGTTCTGTTCGCGCGCCGTTGGCGCTCCGGAGATGTGTACAACCGCAGCCCCCCCGAGCAATACCGTTTCCATCGACACCGGCCTTGCGGTGCTTTCCTCACGTTATCCGGCAATTTCCGAATTCCGCCACTACCTATTGACCGCTATGCATGTCTACGGCTACCATACGGCGGGGGACAGCGGCATGGATTCCGCACAGAGAAGGGGTTCGCCCTGCGAGCCGAAGAGGGGGTCATACTGTATGGCATGTCTGAACGCGCGAAGGGCGAGCCTCGGGGCTGTGCTCATCGTCGCATTGTTCGCCGGTGCCGCATCGAGCCACGGCGAATCAAGCGATAACGCGGCATCTATCGGCAATTCTGATTCTGACGCCGTGCGCTCCCTCGACGAGGAACGGTCCAAGTGGTTCTTCGTATTCGGGGCCGCGAACGTGCAGCCCCGGCTGAAAGCCTCCGAGAAACAGATTGACGAGCAGATCAACGGCATCTTTGGAGCGGTCCTTCCGCGATGGGAAGAGCCACGCACGTTTCGGGACTGGCGCGATGAGTTCCGGCTGTGGGATTTGCATGTCGGGCTTGGCCGCGAATTGAGCCCGAAGTGGGTCTGGATGTCGACCGTGGGCGGGTCCATCGGGACGGTGCGCAACGAAGACCGGTATTACCCCCTCGGCGTTCCCGCGATGTTTCATGTCGATTTCTCCCGGAAATTCTGGTTTGCTTCGACGGGAATGCTCTATTATCCGTGGGGTCAGTCGGTATACGTACCTGCCGAGAGCGCCATGGAACGGTTCCGGCATTCGTTACGGGGGACGCGGCCCTTTGTCGGGGGCGTGGGGGCCTACCTCGATATCAGTGTCGAAGCGGTGGTCAAAATCGACCTGCCTCTCACCGGTTTCGATCCCCGTATCGTGCAGAAGCAGCGCATGCAGGAACTCTATTTCAGTCCACGCATCGGGGTGGATGTGCCGCTCACGGAGCGCAATGATCTGGTATTGGCCGCAGGATATCTGTTCTTCTGTGATCACGGCGAAGACCTGGACAACTGGTCGTTCTACGTGATGTATAAGCACCGGTTTCGGTCGTCGTCAAACGACTGATTGCCAAATGTGGGAACATGGGTGAAAAAGGAGTACGCCATGAGACATCTGAAAACCGTTTCGAAGACCCCCGCATACGCAGTTGAACTGCCGCCGGCCCTGTGCGACATGAAGGCCCGCCTGGCAGATTTCATGGAGGCGAATTTCAACATTGAATGCCCCTGCTACGCCGACAAGTGCGCGGACCAGTAGTATCCAACACAAAACTCAACGCGCCGCCGGGTCGTCAGTGATGGCCCGGCGGCGTTCTTTCTGCCCATTGCCGACCTGTCACGGGATGCTTCCCCGCCATAATCCCATCAGTGCTACAATGGCCAACGCCGCAGTGTCCGGCTATGGTGCCGCTGAGGATTGTGCGGCGGCGCCGGAGGGTTGAAGATGTGGTTTTCCGATTCCGACGTCTTCTTCATTCTATGGTGCCTTGTGAGCATGGCGCTTGGGGCAGGGGTGAGCCGCGCCATTTACCGATGGTTCATTCGGCCAAAGCTGCCCGGGCGCGCAGGCGGCATGATAAGCGGTCTGCTGGGCACGATGACCGCGACCGCCCTTCTCACGACCGCGGTCTTCTATTACATACGATTCCGTTTTGATGAGACGTTTTATTTCCCGCTTGGATTTGCCTTGATTACCTTTGGGCAAGCTGCGTCCGGCGCAATAGTGGTCCTGCCTATCCTCCAGGCGGGTAGAGGCAAACCCCGCGAAAGTGAGCAGGAAACCAGCAACGAATACGGCGGTGAAGAATAGGCGGATACCAGGCCCGCCCTGACGCGGCTGCGGCGCCGCTGTATGGCTCGGCAGGAAGTCGCGGTGTACCCGGGTGACTCGAGTGAGTGGTGTCAGCAGGATCCGTCCTCAGGAACCGTCTTGGTGTCCTCTTGCGGCTATGCTGCGCCGGGTCTGTCCGTGCTCTTTCTTAGGCGTCTACCTCACCATGAACCGAAACAGGCTGATGCTGTAACCGGGAACGGGCAAGGCGTCCGCGATACCGGTCACGGGGGACTCCACGATCTCGAGTTTCGGGTCTTCGCCCGGCACGTTGTACAGCATGGGATCGTCGCCGCTGATGGTCCAGACGGTCCCCTCGCCGGTGATAGCGGCGTTGTTGAGCGCGAATGGCACCTCCTGCGCATCGGCCAGCGGATTGATCACGCCGATGGTGATGGCCGAGCGGTCATCGGTCCAGGCAGCCATGACATCAATGGGCCGACCGCCTTCAACGGCAATCGGAATCGTTCCGAATTCGCGGCGGTAGAGCATGAGGGGCAGTCCCGTAGCAGCGAACCCCGCCGCGGTGCCGGTCGTCTTGATGCAGCCGATCACGTTGACCGTCTGGGCGTAATTGGCCATATAAATGACGTCGGCGTTGCGCGCGTATTCGTGGATGCCTGCCGCGATGCCCAGCGCGTCTTTGAGAAAATACCGGGTCCCCAGCTCGCCGTAAAAATGCTCGCCGTACCAGTAGTTCCACTCGTCCATCGCGATGGGGATCTGCTTGCCCTCGAGGGACGGCAGCTCGTCGTGGTACCTGCGGTGTTGTCTGGCTTTGTCACGGATGGCCTGTACAACCTGGTTCATGTGAGCCGAGACGCCTTTCTGCTCCTGAACGTAGAAATGCTCGGAGAGCAGGTCCATGTGATCAGCGCATTCGGAGAGCATGGTCTGGCTCCACTTGCCCGTCGCGCCGACCGCCACCAGCTTGATGGACGCATCCTGCGCGCGCATGGCCTCGGCGAACTGATTGTGCTTCTTCACATAGTCCTCGAGGGGCATGTGGCCGATCTGCCAGTTCCCGTACATCTCGTTGCCGATGCCCCACCACTCGATCCCATAGGGTTCGGGATGCCCATTCCCGGCGCGCCATTTGCCCATCGGCGTGTCCGCCGCGCCGTTGGCGTACTCGAGTTCGGCCAGCGCCATCTCGAGGTCACCCGCGCCGCTGTTAACGACGATCAGCGGCTCGGCGCCGATGGTCTCGCAGAACACGATAAACTCGTCGAGACCGAAATCGTTGTGCTCGATACCCGTCCACGCGGGATTCTTGCGGGGCGGGCGCTTGTCGCGCGGGCCGATGCCGTCTTTCCAATCGTAGCCGCTGACGAAATTGCCGCCCGGCCAGCGGTAAATGGGCGCATCGAGCTGCTTGAGCAATTCGAGCGTATCCGCCCGCATGCCATGCACGTTGTCGGAGGGCATAAGCGAGGCCGTGCCCATGGTCACATGCCCGGTCCCGACCGCGCCAAGGTGAAAAATGCCGGGATTGGCGTCGCCGCCGGCCGTAAACGAAAACTCGTATGTCTTGAATTCGGGCGAGAGATCGCTGAATACGAAATTCTCGGCCTGTTCACGTTCCGTGCCCCACGCTACCACCAGCCGAACCGCCGTGATGCCCTCCGTCGCCGCGAGCACGAGCCGTCCCTCATACGCCCGCCCACGTGCCAAGGGGACGCCCATCTGCACGATGCCCGCGCTCCCGTTGCCCGGAATCAGGCGCACGTTCTGCTCGCCCGCGTAAGCGTTCTCCTTCGTCATCTCGACCTTGCCATCGCCCTCGGTATGTGCCCGCCACGGCGACTCGTCAGCGCCCACGGCGTAATAGAACTTCCGGTCCTCGAGGAGTTCCGCCCAGATGCCACCGTAGATGCAGCGGCCGAGATGTTCGATAAACTGGCCGTAGATGTACTTGGACATGGGCTCGCCGGTTTTCGCTGCGTCGATGGTTACGTGCACGTCGAGCTCTCCTTCTTCGATAAGTTCGAGCGACACATCGTCATACCACGCCGTTCCGGTGGCGAGGCCCCAGCCCCCGAGCAGGCAATTGAGCAGGACCGAATCCTGTTCACCGGTCTCGAAGGTCAACGCGACCCGGGTCCAGTCGTGTGTGCCGGTGAAGGCCTCGGTCTTGTACGGCATGCCGTGCAGGTTGAACAGGGCGCCTTCGCCCGTGGTGGCCTTGACGTTCTCGGTCTTTAGCCATCCCGAGAGCCGGTACGTCGAGAACGGCTTCACCGGAATCTCGATGCTCCACGTGGTGTCCGCGCCTTTCTCGGAACGCATCACAACGGAGCGGCCACCGGAATGCCCGCTTTCAGCCACGCCGAACTCAGCCTCGCCGCCCCACACCCGCGAATGCCAACCGGCGGGTTTCCCGTCCTCGAGGTCCTCGAAGGACGGGTTCGGCAGGAAGTTCTGGCCGCCGGCCGCTCCCACCACAAGGCACAGCAGAAATTTCGTCACCATGGCTCGGTCTCCTCCCCTCCTGCGGCCTGCATGCGTTTCTCCCGGCGAATTTACTCCAATTGCAGGCCCTTCGCAACCCCCGGACCAGGCCCCCACCGCAGGGTAACACTGCCTGGACTCAAGAGTTGGAACCTTTCCTCTCCAGCGTGCGCCTTTGTGATGCGCCAACGGCCAGAAACACAGCAGTGACACCATGTTCCGGCCCTCTGCGGAATCCTGCGGAATGCCCCGGCCCATTGACGGGGTTTTCTATGAGATGTAGGCTGGACTTAGGGCTGCCCTGGGCGCAAGGGCCGGAGGTGCACAGTATGACACCACGCATCGACGGTACATCGTTCGGCAACATCACCGTTGACGGCACGACCTACGAGCACGACATCGTGATTCGCCCCTCGGGCGAGGTCAAGAAGCGCAAAAAGAAGCTGTCCAAGGAGATAACCGGATCATCCCACATGGTGTCGCGCGAAGAGGCCCGGCACATCTACCGCGAAGGGGCAGCGCGCGTCATTATCGGATGCGGACAATACGGCGCACTCGCCCTTTCCCCCGAAGCGCTGGCCTATTTCCATAAACGCGACTGCGTCGTGGACATCCTCCCCACCCCCGAGGCGGTCGATGCCTGGAACAGCGCCGGCGACAACGCGATAGCCATGTTTCACGTAACCTGCTGAGGGTCGCCGGTTGACTCTGCCGGCGGCGCTTTCTATGCTGTGGGCACGACACTCAGGAGGAATGACGTATGACACGTTTGCGAACGGCGGCCCTGGCGCTGGTGCTGGCAGTTGCCCTTGCCGGTGCATCTGGATGCAATACGGTTCGGGGCATGGGAGAAGACCTGAAGCAGGTCGGCCGGGCGATTCAAAACGCCGTGAATTAACCGTTAGAAGAACTGACAAATACCCGCGGCGTGCAGGATGCCGCCGATAGAAACAAGGAGGATCCAGCAATGACATGGTTCAGAGCAACCGCCGTGATGCTGATGATGGCCATTGCGGGCGCGACTGTTTCCGGCTGCAACACCATCCGCGGTATGGGGAGAGATATCGAGAAAGGTGGCCAGGCCGTCCAGGATGCCGCAAAGTAACCTCGATAGCGGCTGCGCGGGCCCCGTCTCAAGTATGACCGCGCCCGCGCCTGGTTGTTCCCGATTCCGGGCACTCCATCGGGTGCCGGAATTCCGCACTATCCCGCGAGCATGGAACGGATACTGTGAGGGGGCTGCGATGACGTACCGGAAAACGGTCGTGATGATGCTGGGATTCACGGTTTTCGTTTCGGCCATATCCGGCTGCAACGCCATGGGCTTCACGCGGGTGAAGACCGTAACGCCTTCCTGGGGCACACAAGGCAATGTCGCCGTGGACGTCTATCACAAGGGCGGACCTCCCCGGACCGTCGAAATGCGGCTTTTTCTGGACGGTGCCGCGCTCGGGACCCCGCTGCGGGTGAGCCGAGGTTTTCCTTCCATGAGAAACCGCGTGTACAAATTCCGAATCACTGCCCCGCCAGGCAAGCATGTTCTGCGCGCCGAGATTATGGGCCAAGATGTCGCTACCGAAAAGGAATTCGCCGTCGAGGACGCGGAAATCCCCGTGTATGGTCTTGTCACCTACGAGAATCTGGAGGGAGAAGCGCCGAAGCTGTGGCTCGAGTTTGGCAGCCGTCCCTTGCTCGGGGGGTTTGCGTAACGCTGGCATGGAAACGGCTGTCGTTGAGTCTCGAAAAGCAGGAGTGCCTTTGGGCGCCCTTCCAATAGACACCGCGCCGTTTCGCGGGTCCCTTTGGACCCATCAGTCCTTTTCCGGCGCGGCCAGAACGTTCCGGATACAGCCGTAGGCCTGCATCCTTTCCGCATCGGGGAAATCGTGCTCGGTCTCGGGGTAGACGGCGAGCAACCGGTCTTCGGCGCCATACAGCCGGTAGACCGGCAGGGCGGCCGTGACGCAGTCCCGCAAGCCCGAGACCTCGAAATTATCATCATTGACGGGCGCGTTGATGAAAACCGTGCGCGGGGCCAGCGAGCCGAGAATCCCCGGAAAGTCAAACGGCATCTTCGCGGGGTCCTTGCCGAATTCGCTCGCGATGGTGGGCATGTAGCCGTCGTGGGACCAGCCGGTAAGGTCGCCGCCCTTGTATTTCGCGAACAGGGTGAACCCGCAAATCGTGACCATCACCCTGATCCGTTCATCGAACAGGCCCACAAACAGCGTGTTATGGCCGCCCAGCGAGGGGACTCACCCACCCGGCGTGACGCGCACCGCCTTGAAGCGCCGAACGATGTCCGTGTTTCGAAACTCGGATGCGTTGATGAGATAGGTCCGCGCGCGGTTCCGGAACGGTTTCCACCAATGCCCGGGAACGCCGTCGATGCCGAGGGCCGCGCCGAGGAGGGAGCCGCCGGTCGCCGCGGTGCAGTCGTTGTCGAGGCCCATGGCCACGGTGACTCCGATGGTGCGCGTGAAATCCTGCGCGCCGAGGGCAAGGCCGAACACCGTGAGACAGGCGTTGTTGTTGGTGTGCACGGCGTGCATGCCCGTGAATCGTCTGTCCACCAGTTCGCGGGCCTCGCGCCAGTCCGACAGCGCTCGTGCCTTCCCCAGGGCCCAGCGGATGTCCTTGGCAAGACGGCATTCGGCCGGGATCTCGGTCAACCCGACCCGGAGGGCCTCCATCGGGTCATCGAGGGCGAATGCCGCCGAGATGGCGGCGGCGAAGAACATCGCGCCATAGACGCCGTTGCGGCGGTGCGAGAGGTACGCGTCGCGATAGGCCATTTCGGCGGCCTTCTCGGGCCAGGCCGGGGCGGCGTACGCCCACGGATCGCACCGGATATCCGCGCCGATCCACTCGAGATAGGGATTGTTGACGAGCCCCGCCCGGTTGGCGGGCACGCCCCGTTTCAGATTCTCGAGGGCCACGTGCTCCGCCGTGCACGCCATGGGCAGGTACTTGACCCAGGCCTCGCCGGCGTTCCTGGTGGTGAAATCGGGACCGTAGACCTCGAGGATGAGCAGGCCGAGAAGGGTATATCCAAGATCGTCGTCAGCCGGGATAGCCCGTATGTGCCCTTTGAGGAAATCGCGCGTCCGCGAGACGTTGTAGCATGGCTCGTCGGGATTCGGGTGCTCGGGCCAGTAGTCCTCGGGCGGAAACGCAACGCCGCTGCGTTGCGCCAGTTGCTCCATGGCCGCGATGGACCAGTTCTCGACCGGCGCGCCGAGAGTGCATCCAGCCGCTCGGCCCAGCCACGCCCCTTTGAGCCGCCGCCGGTATTCGCGGCTGGACAAGGCTCCGGCCATGATGCGGGGACCGGCCGGCCGCAATTTGCGGATGGCCCCGAGAGCGTCCGGTTCCGCTGCCTCGAGGGGGCGGTCCACTGGCAAGCGCGCCAATTCGCGCCGAATCTGTTTCAGCGCGTCCCGTAACCGGGCTACGATGGGCGCCGTTGCGCCGCCCTGTTCACGGCGCAGATCGGCCCAGACGTGCACCTCGTTCGCCAGCTTCTCGATCTCGGGATAATACGGCATGACGGACACTCCTTCCCTGCACTCGAATTTGCGCAAGACCAGAGTATGCATGAGAAACAGGGCCGGGACCAATCCCATCCCCGGCGGTTCGAGGGCGGGTTGCTTCGTGAGGTACTGGTCTACTGGCTGTACGGGTCGGCGGCGTCGCGGAGGCCGTCCCCGACGAAATTGAACGACAGGACGGTCAAGATTACAAACAGCACGGGAGTGAGCAGCCAGGGGTGCAGCGCGACGGCCTGGACGTTCTGGGCGTCTTTCAGCAGCACGCCCCAGCTTACCGCGGGCGGTCGCAGCCCCAGCCCGAGGAACGAGAGGGCGGTTTCACCGAGGATCATGCCGGGTACGGCCAGGGTAAGGCTGACGATGATGTGGCTGGCGAATCCGGGCAACAAATGACGCCACATGATGCGCCAGCGGCTCGCCCCGGCGAAGGCGGCGGCGGTCACGTAATCCTCTTCGCGCAACGCGAGAATCTTGCCGCGCACCTGCCGGGCCAGGCCGCCCCATCCGATGAGAGAAAGCACGATGGTAATCCCGAAGTACATTTTGATGGGCGACCATGTGGCGGGCACGGCCGCGGACAGCGCCATCCACAGCGGCAGGGTGGGAAACGAGCGCAGGATTTCGATGAACCGCTGAATCAGGTTATCAAGCCAGCCGCCGAAGTAACCCGACACCACGCCGATAAGCAGGCCCAGAATGAAACTCATGCCCACGCCCACCAGGCCGATGGTGAGCGAGATCCGTGAACCGTACACTATCCGCGAGAAGAGATCGCGCCCGAGGGCATCCGTCCCGAGGAGAAAAATCGTGCCGCCGGGCGCCGTACCAAACAGGTGCACGTCGAGCTCGAAGAGTCCCCAGAACCGGTAGGGTTCGCCGCGCACGAACAACCGCAGGGGATACCGCACATCGGTATTCTCGCGATAGAGCACCTCGCGGGTCAGGGGGTGGCGCTCGCCGATGAGGCCGTAGACGAAGGGCCAGTGAAAGCGCCCGTCCTTGTCCATGATATGCAGCCGCTGGGGCGGTGCGTAGAGATGGGCGCCGTCGCGGTGGTCCACCGGATAAGGGGCGATGACCTCGCACAACGAGCCGATGGCGTAGAGCACGAGCATGAACTGGAGAGCCCATACGGCGAGCTTGTGCTTGCGGAACTTCCGCCGCATGAGCTGCCATTGCGACGCGGAATACACCTCGGCCGCGGACTCGCCGGCAGCAGGGACGGCGCCCCCCGCCGTGTCCAGGGCTTCGATGACTTCGCTGTCCAATGGTCGCTGCTGCATAGTGCGTCGTGTTCCCGGTCTATTGTCCCGTTCGCTCGTACCGTATCCGCGGGTCTGCCCACATCAGCAGAATGTCGGAAATCAGCGTGCCGATAACGGTCAGCACGGCCAGAATCATGACCAGGGAGCCCGCGAGAAACATGTCCTGCATCATGAGGGATTGAAGGAGCAGGGGCCCGATGGTGGGCAGCCCCATGACGACCGCGACGATGACGGACCCCGAAAAGATCATAGGCAATTGCCAGCCGATGGTGCTGATGAGCGGATTGATGGCCACGCGCACGGGATACTTCCACAACACCTTCGCGGGATGGACGCCCTTGGCGCGCGCCGCGACCACGTAGAGTTTCGCCAGCTCGTCGAGCAAATTGCCGCGCATGACGCGAATCAGCCCCGCGGTGCCCTGGATGCCGATCACGATCACCGGTACCCAAATGTGGGCCAGCAGGTCGGCAAACTTCCCGATAGACCACGACGCCTCGCGATACGTCTCGGAAAACAGGCCGCCGGTGCTGATGCCGAAGAATTCGTACTGCACGTACATGCAGATCAGGGCCAGCAAAAAACCCGGGGTCGACAGGCCGAGAAATCCCAGGAACGTGAAGATATAATCGCCCGCCGAATACTTCCGCGCGGCGGAATACACGCCGATGGGCAGGGCCACGGCCCACGTAAACGCCAGCGCGGCAAGTGAAATGATGATGGTGATCACGAGGCGCTCGCCAATAATCTCGGTTACCGCCTTGTTGTGTTCCAGGCTCATGCCGAGGTTGCCGTGCCGCACAATACCCCACATCCAGTCGGCATATTGCAGCACGAACGGCTTGTCAAGACCGTATTGCGCCCGGAGCGCCTGCACCTGGTCCTCGGAGACCTGATCCCCCTGCATCTGCAACGCGGTGATGTAGGACGTCAGGTAGTCGCCCGGAGGCAGTTGAATGATGGTGAATGAGATGATCGAGATCACCAGCAGGGTCGGAATCATCCAGAGCAGGCGTTTCAGTATGAGCCACAGCATGGGCTATCCCCTTTCCTCAATGGCGAAACACTCCGGCGCGGTGTTGCCCGGGGTGCGGAATATCCATCCGTAAATAGCCACATCGGGGACGTTGCGGAACGTGTCTTTCACAATCACCGGCACGGGCATGTCGCCAATGGTCCCGATGACCCAGAGGTTCTCGCGATTCAAGTCCAGGATCTGCCGGAAAAGCGCCACCTGGGTCTCTTCGTCGGGGGTGTTTTCGATCCGGCGGTAGAGGTCGATGGTCTTGCGCACGTCGCCGCGGGGTTCCTCGCCCCGCTGCCCATTGGTCATGAACCACCGCGCGTACCCGACGGCGTGATTGGACTCCTCGGAGAAGGGGATGAACCACCGTGGATCGATGAGCGGCTCCTGCTCGTCGGAGGGCCACCACACGGCCACATCCTGCACCATCCCTGCCTTGCGCTGGTAGAACAACTCGCGCGCCAGGACCTTCACATCCGTTTTAATGCCGACGTTGCTCCAGTATTGCGCAACCAATTCCATGAGCTGGACATTGCCGGCCATGTTCGGGAAATCAATGAACACCTGGAACGGTTTGCCGTCAGGGCGCAGGCGGATGCCATGGCGGGTCCGTTCCGTGAGGCCCATGTCATCGAGCAGCGCGTTGGCGCGCTCGGGGTCATATTCGACGTACGCCTGGGCATAGGCGGCGTCGTAATAGGGCGACGATTCGGGCGGTCCGCACTGCCGGGGGGCGCCCATACCGAAGTACCCCACCTCGTTCAGCTCGGCACGGTTGATGGCGAGCGACAAGGCCTTTCGAAACCGGGCATCCTGGAACACCTGGCGGAGCACCGGGTCGTGGTGGTTGAGATTGAGGGGGAGATTCAGCGTGCCGCCGCTCCCGTTGGTCCAGTCGAGCACGTGGTAGCCGCCCAGCCGCTGCTTGGCCTTAAAAAGCGGGTAATTGTGCGGCATGATGTGGCGCATCTGCATACCGACGGCGCCTTCGATGGCCTTCAAATTGATCAATTCGGCATCGTAGATGTCGAATGTCATGGTATCGATGTACGGAAGCTGATTGCCCTCGGGATCGACCTTCCAATAGTACGGATTGCGCGCGAACTCGACCGGCTGTGCCGGGGCGGGCGTTTTGACGCTCCACGCCCACAGATGGGGCATCTCGGGGTTGCTCACGTAGACAGTCCGGTTGCGCCACACGTCGCGCCACGAGGCGAGCCCCTCTTGCGCGGCGACGGCCTCGAGTTCGGCCATGGGGCGGTAGCGGGGGTGAAACTGGCGGAAGTAATGTGCCGGAAATGTCACCATGACATGGCTGAACCCGGACGCCATGCGTTTCAGGAAAAGCCCGTTGGGCTTCTCGAAGATGAAGCGGACCGTATGGGAGTCGAGCTTCTCGAGCAGGCCCGGTTTGCCCTCGAGGAGCAATTCGGGCGGCAG
>CAZFOG010000193.1:0-11801 GCA_964520685.1 uncultured Nitrospiraceae bacterium
ACGATAACGGGGATGGTGAAGATACAGGCGCCGGCCATCAACTGGGCCCATTCGCCGCCATAACTCGACATGAACTGCTGCAACCCGTATGCCAGCGTGTATTTGGTGGGGTCATTGATGTAGAGGAGGGGCCCGAAGAAATCGTTCCACGTAGCCAGGAACTGGAACAGGGCGCAGGTGGCCATGGCGGGTTTGGCGAGGGGCAGCATGATCTGCCAGAAGATGCGCCACTCCCCCGCGCCGTCGATCCGGGCGGCCTCGGCCAGCTCCTCGGGGATGGTCCTGAAAAACTGGCGCATCAGAAAGATGTAGAACGGATTGCCAAAACACAGGGGCACGATGAGCGGCAGAAACGTGCCGTACCACCCCAGCATGCGAAACAGGGCGAACACGGGAATCATCGTCACCTGGCCCGGCAGCGCCATGGTCGAGATCATGATCATGAAGAGGACTTCCCGGCCCCGGAACCGCAGGCGCGCGAACCCGTAGGCCACGACCGCGCTGGCAAGCACGGCGCCGATGACGTTCGCCGCGCACAGGAAGATGGTATTGCGCAGGTATGTGCCCACCGGAACCGTTTGGACGGCCTCGCCGTAGTTGCTCCATTTGATGGGCCTCGGCACAAGGCTCGTGAGCGAAATGGCGGTATCGCGGCCTTCGCGCGCGTAGATCTGATCATCCGATTTCAGCGACGTCGAGGTCATCCACACCAGGGGCAGGATGAATGGAATGCACAGGAGGATGAGAATCGTGTGCGCGGCAAGCCGCTGGATCCTGCTCAAGCGCAGTGGCGAATTGCTATTCGTCATATCCCAGCTCCTTGCGTGCCGTCAGTTCGCGCGCCACCTCGCGCTCGAGACGGGCCAGCGCCTCCGGCGCGGTCAAGGTCCCCCGCATGGCCGCTTCGTCCGCCTGGATCAGCCGGTCCCACAGAAACACCTGATACGGGACGGGCGGCATGGCGTACATATTTTCGCTTGGAAGCATGTCGAGAAACGTTTGAAACTGGGGGTATTCCTCGACGTATTTCCGGAAGATGGGCGCCTCGGCGATGGCGGGCCGCAACGGCAGCCACCCGCCCCAAGTGTAAAATTCAGCCGCGCGCTCGGGGCTCTCAAGGCCGCTCCAGAACTTGATGAATTCCCAGGCGCCCTCGACGCACTGTGCACCTCGCGGGATGATCATGAAGTTGCCATTCACCCACCCCGCATGCTCATTTCCTCCCTTGGGCGGCGGGATAGGCCGGGTGATGTACTCGAGCTCGGGCGCGTATTTGCGCAACTGTTCGACCCGCCACTGGCCGTCCGCGACAATGGTGTACGAGCCGCTGATAAAAGGCCACTCGACGTTGCCTAGCCCGACGGCAAGCCCCGAAATGAACCGCACCACTTTCTCGAAACCCAGTTTTCGGCGCTCCGCCACGAGAAACTCGAGGGCGGCCCGGTTCTCCGGCGTATCGATGAGCACCTCGTTGGATTCCCAGTCGTAAAACCCCCCGCCAAAGGCCGGCGCGTAGTCGTAGAGGTTCTGGGGCAGAAACCCGATGCGGACAACGTCCCCGCTGTCGTTAAACCGGTGAAGCTGCTCGCTCCACGCGCACAATTCCTCGAGGGTCTCCGGGATGTCGTCGGGAGCAAGGCCGGCCTCGCGGAGATGATCGAGGCGGATGTAGTTCGCGCGGATGTTGAGTCCCGTCGTCACACCGTAGAGCCGGCCCTTGTACATCCCGATCTTCTGCGCCACCGGATAGACCGTCGCTTTGAACTCATCCCATTCCTCGGGCGTCATGAGGTCGTCGAGGGGAATGATGAGGTCATTGTCGGCCCACTTGGGAATCACCGCGTTCCACTGGGCCATCACGTCGGGCGGATCGCCGCCCGCCACCGAAAGCAGGAATTTTGAATCGGCCGCCGTATACGGGATGGACAGCGGGATTACCTCATAGACATTCTGGCTTTCGTTGAAGCGCTCGACGATGTCGTCAACCACGTCTTTCCACTCGGCGGTCCACATGTGCCAGAAGCGCACGGGGATGCGCTCGGGGTATTGCCGCGGCGGGGGGCCGGGCAGCGCCAGCACGACGCCCACGCCGAGCACGGCCACGATAGCGGTTGCCCACAGCGCGCGTGATTTTCTGTTGGGTCGTTTGTTCTCGAGTTCCGCCATGCCTGGTGCAGATTATCCCCCGTAGTGCACCCACCGCCGGTGGGAACGGAAGATCACAATCGTCAGCGTCATTACAATCGCAAACAGAATCCACGCCATGGCGCTCGCGTATCCCATGTCCAGATAGCGCCATGCGCGGTTGAACAAATACAGGGCGTAGAAGTGCGTGCTGTCCTCGGGACCGCCCTGGGTCATGATGTAGGCCTGCGTGAAATACTGAAACGAGCCGATCACGCCCATGATGAGGTTGAAGAAAATGACAGGGGTGATCATCGGGAGGGTCACGTGCCGGGTGCGCTGCCAGGCGTTCGCGCCGTCGATGATGGAGGCTTCGTAAAGGGAAATTGGCACGTCCTTCAGGCCGGCGAGATAGATGATCATGCTGCCGCCCACGGCCCACAGCGACATGAACACCAGCGACCAGAATGCCCAGCGGGTGTCCTGCAGCCACGCGGGGCCAATGATGCCCATATTGCGCAACAAGCCGTTCAGCAGCCCGATCTGCGGGTTGAGAATCCACACGAACACGACGGATGTGGCCACCACGGGCACGATCGCGGGGATGTAGAACACCGTGCGGTACACACTGATCCCGCGGAGATTAAGGTTGAGCAGAAGGGCCAGGCTCACCCCGGCCACAATTCCCACCGGCACGGCCACCATGGCGTATTTGAGCGTGATCCACAACGACTTCCAGAACAGGGGATCGTCGAACAGCAGTTTGTGGTAGTTGGCCGCGCCAATGAGTACCGGCGGCGAGACTATGTCGTAACGCGTGAACGACAGGTAGATGCTTATCAGAAACGGCCCTGCGGTAAATACCGTAAACCCGATCAGCCAGGGACTGATGAACATGTACCCGATGCGGTTCTGGTCATTTCTCACGCAGCGTCACTCCCGGAACGAAACGCGGCAAGGAAGCTCGAAGCCCCCGCGCATACTTTGACGTGTGCGGATTCCCGCGACTGCAAGAGAATACTCAAGCGGTCGCGTCTCGCGCAAGCCGGGCCGCCCGAAATGCGCGTGATGCAGCATTCCTATGAGGCCGAAACGCCGTACAGGTCGGCCGACGGGGGCCGGGACAGGTGAAGAACGTGTGCATGCCGCGCAGGCCTCAGCGGCGCTATTCCCGGCCTCCTTCGTACCACTCGCGCGCCCGGGCCACCTGCTCGATCGCGTCCAGGTGAATCGCCCGGAATTCCTCCTGGGTAGGACGCCACGTGCTTTGCATGAATCCGAAGAGACGGTCGGGACCGATGACCCGGGTGCAATGCTCGACGGTCTTCTGCAGGTTCTGCGTTTGCCCGGCGTAGTTGCTGCCGGTGGGCACCTGATCGTATCCGTGTTCTTCCAATTGCGCATACGCCTTGACCATGCGATCTTGGGGGTTGAAGTCGTCGTTGTAGTACCAGTTGCTCTGCAGCACCGACGCCGGCATGTTCTCGAAAAACTCCTCGGGATGGTGCCACATATAGTCTGACCAGACCCAGGGCCGCGAGCCGCCGTCCTGGGCGGCGTCGATGAGAAGATTCAGGTCGTGCCACCAGAGGTCGTACTGCCGGAGCACGGCATAACGCAGGAACCGCTGGTGCTCCGCCGTCTCCTCGTCCATACCGAGATGGAAGAAAGCCGGCGTATCAAACAGCTCGATGACTTCGGCAATCAGCTCGGAACACACCGCGTAATACGTGGGCGTCGAGAGCATGCGGTCGTAGGGGTGCAGCCAGAAATCGTGGCAGGCCGAAAAGTTCAGTTTGGGGATAGGCTCGAGACCCATGTCGCGGCACTTCGCCAGCTCCTCGCGAAGGCGGGCCGTCGACCAGGCGTTCTCGAGGGCAATCTCGGGATGGGACTCATACTGGATGCCGTTGCCCAGGTCGAGGATGATCATGTTCATGCCAGCGGCGCGCATCTTCTCGAGAATGTCGTTCCACAGCGCGTCATCCACACGGAGATACGGCTTGGCCTCGTAATACTTCCGCTCGGCATCGGGCGGCAGCTCGCGATCCCACCACATTTCGAAACTGACGTGGATCAGATTCGCCCAGAAAAGGTCTTTCTTCGGTGTTTCCGGTGCCATACTCCCCTCCCCTTGGCTGCATACGTCCGGCGCGCGCGCTCCGCACGTGTCCATGGTATGCGACCGCCCAATCTTACGCAAGTCGGGTCCGTGTGCGTCCGTGCTACTCTCTTCTGAAATTCGTGCAAGCTGCAAAGTCTCTTGGCAAAAGACGGACACAAACCACTTGTTTTCAATGTCTTATCTCCCCCTTTGGAGGGGGGTGAACGGCGATAGGCGTTCGGGGGAGGATTCCGGTTCCGGAAATTTGGTTGCGGATATGCTGCGCCGTGTGCGTCTGTGTGCGTCTGTGTGCGTCCGTGTGACCCACGCCATCAGTCACGCGGCGATTCGCCGGGGTAGCGGAATCATGACCGCCGGTCTTGCTATACTCTTCTGTGCGCGCCCACCCCGATGCGGCAGCGTGCAGCAGGAGGTATTACGTGGCCAGGATACTCGTAGTCGGCAGCGCCAACATCGATCTGGTGACCCGGGTGAAGCGTGTTCCGAAACCCGGGGAGACGTTGATCGGCCAGTCTTTCGACACCGTGCCGGGAGGCAAGGGGGCCAACCAGGCAACGGCGGCGGCCCGGCTGGGCGCCCATACCTGCTTTGCCGGGTGTGTGGGCAACGATGCGTTTGGCGAAATGCAGCGGCGCAACATGTCCGCCGAGGGCATCGACCTGACCTATCTGAAGACGCATCCCGGCGAGCCCACGGGCACCGCGGTGATTCTGGTCGCCGAAGAAGGGCAAAATTCAATCGTGGTCACCCCGGCGGCAAACCTGGGCATCACGCCGGAGGATATCGCCGGCATGGCGGACCTGTTTGAGAACATTGACGCCGTGCTGATGCAGTTGGAGATCCCCCTCGAAACCGTCGAGGCCACTCTGGACATGGCCCGCCGCCACGACGTGCTGTCCATTGTCGATGCGGGTCCCGCGCAACACGTGCCCGGCGCGATCATCGAGAAGGCCGAGATCCTCTCGCCCAATGAAACCGAGGCCGAGGCCATCACAGGGGTAAGCATCCGCACGGTAGACGATGCCCGCAAGGCCGGAAGAGAGCTCATGGAGCGCGGCGCGCGGCGCGCGGTATTGAAGCTCGGGGCCATGGGCGCCCTGTATATCGACGACAAAGAATGGATTCATGTGCCGGCCTACGCGGTCACGCCGGTGGACACGACGGCGGCGGGAGACGCCTTCACGGCGGCTCTGGCACTGGTCTGGGAAGAACGGCGGCCGGGGGACGCCCTCGAGTTTGCGAACGCCGCAGGCGCCTTGGCGGCCACGGTCGCGGGCGCTCAGCCGAGCATGCCCACGCGCCGGGCCTTGGATACTTTCATGAAGGAACAAGGATAGCCACCCGTGAAGAACACCCTGACATACTCCGCCTCGGTCATGTGCGCCAACCTGGCGTGTCTCGAAAACGACCTGGCTGCCCTCGAGGCCGCGGGCTGTGACGAACTCCATTTCGATGTGATGGACGGCCTGTTCGTGCCCAATTTCACCCTGGGCTTCGATTTCATCAAGGCCGCCCGGTCGTGCTGCGGGTTGCCGTGCAGCGCACACCTGATGATCGCGCGGCCCGAGAACTACATCGAGCGGTTTGCCGAGGCGGGGTGCGACAGCGTTACGGTTCACGTGGAAGCCTGTGTTCACGCGCACCGCGTGCTGAACCAGATTCGCGGCGCCGGGGCATCCCCGGGCATCGCCATCAACCCCGCAACCTCCCTTACCAAGCTGGACTACCTTCTGGACAGCGCCGATCGCGTGCTCGTGATGACGGTCGACCCCGGATACGCCGGCCAGACCATCATCAAGGGGGCTTTCGAGCGGGTGCGGATACTGAGCGAGAACATCCGCTACCGGAAACTCCCGGTGCGCATCGAGGTCGACGGCAACATCAACGTGCGCAATGCCGCCCTGCTGGCCAACGCGGGCGCCGCCATCCTCGATTGTGGGAGCTCCAGCATTTTCAATGGCCGCAATCCCGGTGAAGCGCTGGCAGATTTCCGCGAAAAGGTGGCCCTCGAGCGCAAACTCGTTTAACTCCTCACGCTCTCCGCCGCATCACAAACCCCGGACTCGTGAGGGCCAGAAAACTCCAGAACAGCAGATTTACTACCACCTCGCGGGACCCCATGGCCGCGGCAAGCATGCCGGAATCCAAACCGCCTGCCTGGTGAAGGAAAACTCCGGCGGCCAAATGGGGTAGTCCGGTGGGGCCCGGTGTAAATGGAAGGGCGCCCACGACGCCTTGCGCGCATTTTGCCGCAGCCACCAAGGCAAAGGTGACGCCGGTTACGCCAAAGCTGCGGAATAGGAGGATGTACGCCGCGAGTTCGAGAAGGGTGCCCGCAACGGTCAGCATGCCCGCCAGAGGCATATCGGAACGCAATTGCCCCACCTCGTCGCTGACGCTCACCAGCGCGCCAAGCGCCTTGCGGGTGCGTGAACCCTCCCGGCCTTTGGCAGCGAGGGTTTCGAGCCAGCGCCCCCGCGTGATCATCACCAGAGGAAGAACGATGAAGACCAGGACTGCGCCCGCCAGCGCCGGAATGACCCTCGCGCTTGAAAACCGAAGCATAAGAAACCCCAGCGCACCGAAAACGATGGTCACCGCCATCTCGAGCAGCCGGTCGACCACGATCCACGCCCCGAGACGTGCGTTTCGATGGGCTTTGAGCAACAGCGGCGACAGTTCGCCCACGCGGCCGGGCGAATAATTGCCCGCGACTTTGGAGAGAAAATGTACGCCAAAGGCGTTCTGGTTCTTTCCAAGCACAAGACGCCATTTCACGGCCCGGACCCACATGGCCGCCCCATCCAGGACCGCCATCGCCGCGAAAAGCCGCGGCTCGATGCCCGTGAATGCCGCGCGGATATCTCCCCATCCGATGAACCAGATCACACCGGCTACCACGGCCGCACCGGTGAGCCAGCCGAGAATTGTGATGATGCGGCGCCCGGACATGCCGCGAGACGGCGCGCAGGCCGGTTCTTCGGGCGGCAGGCTCACTTCAGGACTTCCAGCCGGTAGTAAATTTCGTCGAAACCGAAAAATTGAAACCGTTCCATCATCTGCTGCCAGCCTGCACCCAGGTTGAACAGCCCGTTGATGGGCAGTTTGCTGAGCAGGGGGTAGTTGACAAGATTGTGGTGGAAAAACAACAACCGCTGTTCGAGCACGCGGAACCGTGCCGCGCTGTAACGCTCCCCGTTAAACCGGTCCTCGGGACTGAACATGTCGAAACTGCCAATGCCGAAGTACAGGTAATGGGCGGGATGCTTGAGCGCGAATATCCCGGAACAGTGGGGCGCATAGACTTCGATGAGCGCCCCCGCCACACATACGCGGTGAAGCTCCTCAAGAAAAGAGAAGTACCTGTCGCGCGGAACGTGCTCGATCACATTATCGAGCAGGACTTGTGCAACACTGTTGTCGCGGAACGGCAGGCCCCGGCCCAGCTCGAGGTAGAGGTCGGCCTTCACCGCCCGGTTGAAATCCGCGTTGAGCCACCCCTCGCGATAGTCGCGCCCGCATCCCAGATTGACCTTCACCATACCTGCCAATGAATCTCCCCAAACCCCCGGCCCCGCTGCGTTCCGGCACTATAGGCCAGACCCTGCGCCATTGCAACCGGCTGGGTCCAAACCCAGATTCCCGGGAAACTTGAGTCTACATGACTCGAGTGCGTTGCCGTGAAGCGCAGATTCGATCATCGAATCGCCCATCTGGCGCTCCAGACATGCGCGCAATCTGGACGAGGCATCTGCACCGCGCCCTCAGTGAAGGGGCATGCGACGTGTCTCCGGCAATTTTCCGGCAATCGGGGGTTACGTCCTGAATTTGATCCCGCTTCGCAAAATCGCTATTACATGCCTGTTACCAGGCGCGTCATCCACCATCGAAAAGGGGAATCCGTCATGAAGACCATCCGGGTAGCCATAGTGGGGCAGGGCCGCAGCGGACGCGGCATTCACGCCGAGTATCTTCAGCATGTACCGAAGAAGTTTACCATCGCCGCCATAGCCGACCCGATGAAAGACCGCCGCGAACGCGCCGTTCGCGAGTTTGGATGCGACGCTTACAGCAACCACAAGCCCATTCTCAGACGCAACGACATCGACCTGGTCGTCAACGCCACGCCGAGCCATCTGCATGCGCCGTATACCCTCGAGTTCCTCAACGCCGGCTTCAACGTCCTCTGTGAGAAACCCCTGGCCGCTAAAGCGAAGGACGTCGACAAACTCATCGCCGCGCAGAAGAAGACCGGCAAGGTATTCGCGATTTTCCAGCAATCGCGGTACGCGCCCTACTTCCAGCAGGTGCGCAAGGTCATCGACTCGGGCGTGCTGGGCGATATTGTCCAGATCAACATGCAGTCCAACGGGTTTAACCGCCGCTACGACTGGCAGACCCTCACCGAGTTCGACGGCGGCAACCTGCTTAATACAGGCCCCCATCCCCTCGACCAGGCCCTGCAGTTGTTCGGCACGGATACCATGCCGAAGGTATTCTGCATCATGCGGAGCGCCATCAACTACGGCGACGCCGAGGACCACGTGCTCCTGGTTCTTGAGGGCAAAGGCCGGCCCATCATCAACCTCGAGATTTCATCGTGTTGCGCGTATCCGCCCTATACCTACAACGTCTACGGTACCCAGGGCGGGCTCACCGGCTCGATGACCGCCCTCGAGTGGCGCTACTACCTCCCGAAGGATGCCCCGAAACTCCGCCTCCAGAAACGGCCCCTGTCGGACAGCACGGGCAACCCCGTGTACTGTTCCGACAAACTCACGTGGCACAAGAAGACCTGGAAAGTGCCCAAGGCGAAGCAGAACCTGTTTAACGCCATCTCGCACGGCTTCTACACCATGCTGTACAAGACCCTGACCCAGGGTGCGCCCCTCGAGATTACCCCCCAGCAGGTGCGGCAGCAGATCGCGGTCATCGAGGAATGCCACCGCCAGAATCCCCACATCTACGGGAAGAAGTAGGCCTGGCGCGTGTCCGCAGATATGCGCAGGCTTTTCAACCGAGAGACTTGCATCATGCGTTGGATGGTCTTGTCTTTCACGCTGGTTCTTGTTGCGCCGGGTATCTTCGCGGATATCTCGGCTCCCGAGGACATTGCGGTCAAAGCCGCCATGCTCACGGCCCCGCGCGAACGGCCGTCGCTGTTTGTTTCGGTTACGCCCGGAGACGGCCTGCGCACGGTAGAAGACCTGCGTGAAGGCATCAAGACGGGCCACGCAAAGCAACTCTGGGAGGAATTGCTGGCGAAGGTCGACCGCGAATTGGCGGAACCCGTGATTACGCCCATGCAGGAGAAGGACGGCGAACGGATTCTCGGCAACCGGCCCTACTGGTTGGTGGCGAATGCGGCCAACCGGATCATGGACGCGGCCCTTGTCGGCCTGGTCCTCGAAGATCGCAAGTACGCCGATGCCGCCCTGGCGCAGATTATGGCTCTTTTTGACGAGAATCAATGGCCGGAGTGGTCCGATCAGGCCCATCTCAACGCGGGGTTGAACGCGGACCTGCGGCACGGGCAGCTCGTCGCGCCCGTCGCGCTGGCCTACGACTGGCTCTACGAGCAGCTTACGGAAGAAGAGCGCAAGGCCATCATCGAGGGGCTCGACCGGTGCGCCATCCAACCGTACAAGGCGGGGTTCGAAGCGCAGGAGCACTGGTCGCGGCGGCACAGCAACTGGATGACGGTCGTGTTGGGCGGGTTCGGCATCGCGGGCATGGCCCTGGGTCCCGACCATCCCGAGAGTGCGCTTCTGGTGGCGAATTCGCTCCCGCAAATGGAAGCGTATCCCGGCGTGATTGGGCCCGAAGGCGAATTCAACGAAAGCGTGCAGTATGCGGGTTCCATGATGTATCTCGTGCAGTACTTCACGGCCATGCGGTATGCGAGCAAGGGCGAGGACAATCCGTTCGAGCGGCATTCGTTCCGGAAGTTCTACGAGTGGTACATGTACATGACGTTCCCGCCGGGGCGCGTCGCGGGATTTGGCGATCCCGCACCCGACATGCCGCCGGTGGCCGTTCCCGCGGCCGCCATCGCCGCCGCGACCCGTGACCCGCTCCTGCAGTGGTTCTACGAGCAGTACCATGATCAAATGATGGAGCAGACACGCCAGCGCGCCCTCGGGCTGCTCTATTACGACGCCAGCCTCGAATCGCAATCGCCCGAAGGCCGCATGCCCTTGGGCAAGGCGTTCCATTACCAGGGGAAACTCATCAGCAGCCGCAGCGGCTGGGACCCCGAGTCGGCGATCTCGGTGGTGTACGGCAAAGCCGGCCGCGAGGCTTACCACGGCCACGCGGACTGGGGCCAGCTCTGCATTGACGGCTTCGGCGAACGCCTCGTGGTCGACCTCGGGTCGCCGCCCGGCTATCCCAAGGGGAACTACGAGTACTACTACAACTACCAGCAGTTCGGCCACAATGTCTTTGTGATTGGCGAGAACGACACCGGCGGCGTGTCACACCGCGAACGCGGCCGCAACGGAGTCATCGAGCGGGCAGAATTTGCTCCGTCGCGCGGCGCCTCCTGGACCATCAACCTCAACGGCGTGTACGAAGACGTGCACCGGGTGTCGCGCACAGTGGTGCATCTGCTCCCGCGCACGGTGGCGGTGTGGGACTGGGCGGTTCTGCGCGCACCGCAGCCCATCAGCATGCGCTGGCACCTCGCCCGCGAGACAGCGCCCGGCGAGAACGGCGCATTCGTGATGAAGGGTGATACGGCCACCCTCGTGGGGCGGATCGTCTGCGAGAACGAAACAGCGCTCCTCCGCGCGGACAAGCATGCCTACGAAGCGCCGTACGACACCCACCGGCTCGGTGCCCCGCTGAAACAACGCAAGGAACCCTATATCGAACTCAAGACCACCAGCGACCGGTGCGGTATCCTGACCCTGTTCGCTGTGTTCGGGCCGGACGAAGAACCCGGCGCCTGGGAAAAGACCGGCTGGGGCTGGTCCATCGACACCCCGGAAGGCCGCGTAGACATCCGCAGGAAAGAAGACGCCATCATTGCCCACCGCCCCGGTGTGGACACCTTGGGCGCACAGACCTGGGTTGAATACCAGGAATAAGAAGTGCTCTTTGGAAAAGGTGTCTCGTTGAGCGGCGTTCTCTGCCAGTCAGGCAGAAAACGGTGGCGTTTCACCCATGCCTATTGCGCGGCCTGCGTCTGCATGGCGCGGATCTTGCGCAGGGCCGTGTAGCCGCGGACCATGAGGAAAAGGGCAAAGGCGTGGAATCCCAGCCCCAGCCAGTCCCCGGCCAGAAGGAATAACAGCCCATCGAATAAGTAAATGATTATGCCGATCAGGAAGGCGGCTGCGTACCCTCTCTTGGCAAGCCAGCCGAAGAGGACAAAGAACCCCGCAATGCCGAGATTGAAGAGAAAGGCGATGCCGCGCACGATCCAGACGGCAGACCCTTCACCGATTTCCCCGACGATCGCACGCGCTATGCCATCGACGACCTGCGTCACTCCAAGGCCGAAGATAAAGGCCCATTCTGTGCCGAAGAGCACAAGCAGTGAATTGAT
>CAZFOG010000194.1:0-11796 GCA_964520685.1 uncultured Nitrospiraceae bacterium
GGAGGGGTTGTGAATCCATGTTCCGACTGTTTCTGATAGGTGCCTTTGCGGGTTTTGCCGGAGTGTCGATGGCCACGCAGGACGCTCCTGATATGCTGTTGCTGGCCTTCGAGCCCCCGCCCGCCACCGAGAGTTTGTACGCTTCGTACGCCGAGGCGGGTTTTAACACGATCACACTGAACCCCGGGGCGGGGTTCGAGAACGCGGCCGCTCTGGCCACGGACAAAGGCTTGTCGGTGCTGCTCTCAGACCTCGATGCCATCGAGGACCAGACGCGTGCCTGGGTGGCCCTCGCGGAAAGTACCCCGGCAGCCGCGGGCTGGCTTGTGGACCCTTTGGTGAATGCCCGCGACGCCGAAACCGCTGCCAGGCGGGTTCAGGACCTTGCAAAGGAGTGCCCGAATCGACTGTCGCTTGCGTTTATCGAATCGACCGGCGGCGAAGGCCCTGCCCTTGCAGAGCGCCTCCTCGAAGCGGGTTTGACTGCATTCGGTTGGCGTGCCTTTACGCTAGGACGCGATGGCTCATTCGACGCACCGCGGTACTTCGGAAATCTGGCGCGTGCGCACGAGCTTGCCCGCGAACATGACGCACTGTGGATCGGGTTCGTGCAGGTGACGGAAACGGACGTGTCACGCTTCGCCTCGGAGAGCGACATCCGGATGCAGGCATACAGCCAGCTCGCCTTTGGCGCGCATGGACTCGCCTACTACCGGTATTGGGTTCCCATAGTCCGCGAAGCATGGAACGAGAACCCGGCGGGCGGCATGCGCCAAACCATGGTGAATCCGCATACCGGCGAACGTCACTACACCTGGGAAAAAGTGGCCGAAGTGAACCGGGAAGTGCAGGCATTGTGGCCGGTATTGCGGACGTTGACGGTCGACGCTGTGTATTTCGCTGGCGAGGTGCCCGCAGGGATGCCGCGGCTCCCGTTCGGTACGCATCTCATCAAATCGGTGACGGCCCCGTCGGCTCTTGTCAGTTTTATGCGGGATCCGGATGGGGGCGCCTGGGTGTTTGTTGTGAACACGGTTCATGGCATGCAGCGAAGCGCGAAGGCCACCGAGCGGACTCTGCGCCTTCATCTTGACGGCCAGATTGACTCGGTCACGGAAGTGGCGCGCACAGCGGGCGAACGAAGGGCGCTGCCGATCACGCGAAACGACGTTTACCTCACGCTGCCGGGAGGAACCGGCGCACTGCTTCAGCTTACCCCGCGGAGTCCGGGCGCACCATAGGTTCGAGAATGGCCAGAGAGCGCCCTATAGCGCCTTGATTGGCCAGTACAGCCATACGACCCTTAGCTGCGAGCCGATCGTGCGTCTCAGAGTCATTCAGAAGCCTTGCCAGCGTTTTCTGCAATTCCTCCGCAACGACTTGAATGGCGCCGCCCTCTTTCAGCAACGCACGCGCCGGATCGATGAAGTTGCGCATGTACGGTCCAAAGACCGTCGGAATGCCAAGAGCAGCCGGCTCGAGAGGGTTATGCCCTTCCACGCCGGGATAGAAGCTGCCGCCGATCACCGCTATCGAGGATATGGCGTAGAATGCGACCAGTTCGCCCATGACGTCCACGACGATCACCCGTTCGCCTGCGGGAGTACGACCCATCCGGGTTTCCGAGCGCAAGAGGAGGGGCTCGTCGAATGGTGCACATACATCGCGCACCCGTTCGAGATGACGGGGCACGAGTATCAGACGCAGGCCGGGATATTGCGCCCGCAAACCAGCCCAACATTCCGCCGCCAGGCGCTCATCGCCGGTTCGCATACTGCCAAACACGAGCACCGGACAGCCTCGAGGTATTCCGACGTGCGCGCGGAGAGCGTCGGCCTCGGATTCGGGATATTCGGTGCGCACACCCTCGAATTTGGTGTTTCCCGTAGTATGAACTGCTGCTGCATGTGCGCCCAATGCGCGCATGCGCTGGGCATACTCGCCGTTCTGGGCGCATGCGGCGGAGAGTGAGGCGAAAACGGGCCGCCAGAAACGCGCCACGCGGGAGTATCGCCTGAAATGCTTGTCGCTGATCCGCCCGTTCAGAATAGCCACCGGGATGCCGTGCTGGCGCGTAATACGCACCGCATTGGGCCACACTTCGGTCTCGAGGAGCACCAGAATGCGCGGCGAGAAGCGGTCCAAGAAGCGCTTGACACACAGGCGATGATCGAAGGGGAACCACGCAACGGGGATGTCCCCGCCCGTCTGTTCGGCCTGCCGCCTCCCGGAGACAGTGGAGGTCGTGAGCAGGAGGGGGATATCAGGCCATCGGGCAGCCATGGCTTCAAGAATGGGCCTGGCCGCATTGACTTCGCCCATGCTGCACGCCTGCACCCAGACAGGATGGGTGCCAGTCATCTCGGGGCGCTGGGGAGCAAAGCGCGCCAACAACGGCCGGTGCTTCGGGTGCGCTGCAAGGTACACCGCACCGGGAACGGCCGCAAGAGTGGTCAGGGCGTCGTATGCAAGCTGCGCGAACATAACCCCTCATGCAAGACGGGCGGCCCCTGGCCTGGCGCCAGTGCGACCGCCCGAATTCCAACCGTAGAATCGCTCTCGATTCCTATCGACGCGCAGATTCGAAGTAGCGCGAACCTGTGGGATCAACAATATCGACCGTCACGAAAATCAACAGACTATTCTGGGCCACCTCGCGTGATTTGCCGCGGAAGAAGAACCCCAGCAGCGGAATATCGGCCAGATACGGCAGCCGTTCGTCTCCCTTCGAGGTACGGTCCGATATCATGCCGCCCAATACGAGGGTGTCGCCATCGTGGACAAGCACGTTCGTGTAGATTTCCTGTGTGGCAATCTGCGGGTACGTGGTGGTCGTCTCGATCTCCTCGCCTTCAACCACGGTCGTGGTCGTGTAGGTGTCCTGCCCTACAAACGAGTCAACGAAGGGATTGAGCCAGAGGCGCACGAGATCCGAACCCGAAACCTGGGGCGTCACCGTCAAGGTAATGCCGAACTCGAAGGTCTCCGGGTAAATATACTGCGACGCACTGGCGTTTGAGGCGCCGCCCAGCGGCCCCGGATCGGTGGTCACGATGACTGTCTCGGCATCGGTGATAAACGTCCGCGACGTATAATCGCGAATGACCGCCCGGCGCCGGCTCAGGGTCGTGACTTTCGGTGCGCTGAGCAGTTCCGTCTCGGTCAGGCTGTTCAGGAAATCGAAGGTCACACCCAGGCTGTCTCCGTCCTCGTTGTCCGTGATGGTCCCCGTGAAGTTGAAGGCTCCGGGAGGCCCGGGATTGGCCAGAGCGTTGAGTAAGCCCTGGGTGATGGTGTTATTGATGACGCTCGTACCATCGGGCCGCGTGTAGAAGGGAATGTCTTCAAGGACGCCGTCACCGTTAATATCGTACGGGTACGTCGTCTCCTCGAGGCCCGGAACGGCGCGTGAACGGCCGCCCACGTCGGAAAGGTTGAAATCCCACTCGAATCCCACCTTATCCAGGTCGGACACACTGACCGTAACGAATTTCGCCTCGATGGTGACCTGTTTGGGCATGATATCGATTTGTTCGAGCTGCTCCTCGAGCAAATCGAGGTTGGTGGGGGTGTTCCGTGCCACCAGCTGGTTCGTGGTGGGATTGTAGATCATGTACGACAGCACTTCGCCCGTTTGGGGCTCGATAACCGGCGAAACCATGTACTGCAGCATCGAGATGATGTTCGGAGCGCCCTCGAGCGTTTCGATGCCGCCCTCCGCCGTCACGCCGCCCTCTCGAGTTTGCGCCTGTGTTCCTTGTGCCGTCGTTGTGGTACGGCCCTGGGTGGTGCCCGTGGTGGTTCTGGTGCCGCCGCTGCCAACACCTGTGAAACCGATGATGATCGGCATTTCACTGTATGCCTGGTACCCGCCGCCATAGCCACCGCGGCCGCCGCCATACTGGCCTCCGGCCCCGCCGCCGTAGCGGCCACCGCCGCCATACTGGCCACCGGCCCCGCCGCGGCCGTAGCGGCCACCGCCACTGCGGCCGCCGCCGTAACCGCCTCTGCTGCCGCCGCCGCCGTAACCGCCTCTGCCGCCGTACGCCATGTCGGTGAAGTACACGGGTTCTTCGGTAAGACTGTAAAAGCCGCCGCCGCCATAGCCGCCTCGACCGCCGCTTCGACCACCACCGTAACGGCTCCCGCCACTCCGGCCACCGCCGTAGCGGCTGCTGCCGCCGCCGTAACGGCTTCCGCCGCCGCCATAGCCTCCTCCCCCGCCGCCATAGCGGCCGCCGCCGCCGCCATAGCCGCCACGGCCGCCGCCGCCATAGCCGCCACGGCCGCCGCCGCCATAGCCACCGCCACCATACGGTGGGGGATCGATGTCCAGATTCTCAGCACCGGCGTTGATGAGCTCGTAGTAACGTGTCTCGAGCTTCTCGAAGGATTCGGTGCGGATCTTCTCGGGGGTACTTATCCAGATGAATTTCTCCTGCACCTCGAACGTGAGATTCAACGAGCGGAGAAGCGCATTCAAGGCATCGCGCAAGGTGACGTCGCGAAGATTGATATACGGCACGATCCCGTCGGTTACCGTCTCGTCTTTCGGCTGTGTGGTGGACGTTGTTGTCGTACCATAGGGACTCGATGCCGTTGTGGTGCCCGGCGCGCCGGTTGTTCCGCGCAAACCACCTCCCGCAGCCAGGGCGCCGCGTCGCGCCGCCGGCGTACCCGCTGCCGCGCCAAACGCGGGCGCAACCGCGCCGTAGGTGCCTGGAACACCCGTGGTAGGGGTTCCGTACGCCGCCGTCGGGGCGGGAATCGCGTCCTGGGGAGGCTTTACGACGCGGGTGTCCACCACAATATTGATTCCCACATACTCCGAAATGAACTCGACAATCCGGTTGATGTGTTCGCCTTCGAACTCGATGGACACGGGATCATCCAGAGCCGCTTCGATCTCAGATTCGGTTTTCTCGACGACTTCGAGAGCTTCCTCGGTGACATCCACGGGGACTTTAAATGGTTTGATACCGCCCGCATCGGCGCCCTCGGGCAGGTTTTTCAGCCGTTCCATGTGCTCACGGCGGCGTTCGGCATCAATCTCGTTTTGTCTCTCGGCATCTTTTCGGCGGCTCTCGTACATGCCAATGGTGGCTTGCTTGAGAGAATCGTGGGCCTGGCGGTTTTTGGGCTGGATTAACAAGACCTCTTCATAGCGCTTGACAGCCTCTTCATAGAGCTGGTTTTCCATGTAAACCTGCGCTTGCTCCATGAGATCACGCACGCGCCGGGCCTTGATTTCCTCAACGCTGAGCAACGCCTCGGCCCCCTCGGCAGAGAGGGTCTCGAGCTCGGTTGGCACGAGGGTCTCGACGCGGGGCACGGCGCCAGTCTCGGCGCCGGCCGCTTCGAGATTGAGCTTGGCTTCGCACTTCTGCGCCATCTGGCGCGCCAAGTCGTAATTTTCGTTCATGGCCAGGGCACGCTCGAAACTCTCGAGCGCCTCGCGATAAAGCCCCTGGCTATAGAGGGATACCCCTTGCCGGTAATGGAGCTGCTCGGGAGGAATGCTGGTTTGGTCGCCATCACCGGCCATGCCAGCAGGAGGGGCCGCAGGGGCTTCGACAACCTCGACCTCTCCGGCCTGCACTGCAGTTCCTGCCACGCCTCCGCCAGCGTCGGTGCCACTGCCCGCCTGTGCGAATACCCCTGTGCACAACCACATCGAGGCCAAACATACCAGCATCCACGTGGCGGCACTCATTCGCACGGCATTTCGCCGCTGCTTTTGCGTATCCATTGCGCTCGCTTCCTCCCGCTAGAGTTCGCTAGATTATAGAACAACCCACCCGGAGACTCAACGATTCAGACTGAACATAAAAGACCTGCCATGCCGCTCCGAAAAAATCTCCACCGTTCCTGCCTCCGGATCGATTGAGACTAACTGATACGACTCGAACTGTTCCCCCTCCCTATACCATTTCCGCGCGCGTGTCTGGATATACGCCCGGTAAGCATTATCCCCCATTGGCTTGATGTCAAGCAGCTGCAATTCGGGGGGGCGTTCTTCAGTGCGCGTCCCATCGTCGGTGGTTGTCGTCGCCGTAAACGGATTGTCCTTCACAAGGGCAGTATACGCCACCGGCGGCGGCGGAAGCGGATTGGCCGGCGGCGTGGGCGGGCGCCCCTCCTCTTCCGTCCAGTCTTCGGGCAGACTCGCCGGATCGGGGATGCGCTTGGGGGGCATATGCTGGGTAAACACCAGTGGCTGCTCGACGGGCCGGGTTTCCGTGGCGGTGGTTGTTGTCTCGCCCGCTTCCGTCTCCGTGCCTTGACGACCGCGCTGCAGGCGCCTGAGACGTGCGGCCGGGCTGTCCCCCTCGCCTGCTTGCCCCTCGCCTGCTACCCCTTCGCCTGCTAATCCGTCGCCTATTACGCCATCTACCCCAGTATCTCCCGCTGCAGCCGCAGGAGTCGCCGTTCGCGAACGCGCCGCCGCAGCCGCCTGGGCCGTCTGCTCTTCGATAGTGGTCGGGTTCATCACGGCATAAATCCGGTACCCGAGGAAGATCACCAGGATAGCCAGAACGAGCCGCTCCTTGTTTATCCACGCCCAGTCACCGATTTTCCGAAGTATGTCCACGCGTCACCTTCTCATCATCCTGTCCACGCCTTCGCGCCGGCCCTCGCCGATGCTAGAAGGGCAGGTATTTCTTGCGGAACCGCTGCCACCACGTAGGCGGTTTCCTCCCCATACGGTCTTCGCGTTCCGTCATGGGACGATTCCGCAGCATTTCCAGGAATTCCTGCTGCTGATTCGAACGTTCGCTGGCCTGTGCCATGATGGTTTCCGGACTTTGCTGCTCGAGCGGTTCATAGGTGGCCTGGGTTACGACCATCTGCACGACCAGCGGAGGATCTGCGCCCACAAGAAGATTTTCGTTGACAATGCTGAAATAGTCGATGCTTCCGTACCGCTGCCGGGTGGAGATCTCGTCCACAAACTTTGCCAGCGCACTCAATCGAATCGAAAACGAGTAGCCGGTCGAGATTGCGGTAATGCGCCCGGTTGGCACACGCTCGGGCCACATATTGACCGCGAAGATCGCGAGGGGCTCCTGTGCCAGCAGCAGCCGAACCATGCTGCACCCGACGGCGATTCGGCGAAGATATTCTTCGACCTCTTCCTTCGTCATGGTCACGTTCTCGATCTGGGTCGTGGGCACATCGAAATTCAGGGGCGGTAAGATGAGCCCTTTTTCGGCGGCCTCGACACGCAGCTCTTCCAGCATGGCGGTATACTGCTGCGCATAGTGGAACTTGGGGAGTGTATTGGTCGGGACTTCGGCAACTTCGAGGCGGCCGAGACCGAAAAGTTCGCCGCGCGCGTCAATGGTATCGAACCACGGCGTTAACTGGAGCATCCACGCAGAAACGACATCCTCGGGCACATATCCCCCGTACCGTTCCTCCAATTCCTGGAGTTTGGTGTCGTAGCGCCGGTACACCTGTTTCTTTTCGTCAAGCAACGCCGCCGTGGGCTTGAGGTAGAACTGATATCCGCTGCCGATCACGATCAATAGCAGGAGGCCCGCGCCGATGAATATGGCATACTCTTTCTTCATCAGCGATCATCCCTTCTGTCGCCCCGACCGCGGCCCCGCAACCCCCCGCCATCGAGGGTATCGCCCCCGCCCACACCGAAACCACGCAGCCCTCCGCCCCGCAATCCGCCGCCTTCGCCGAAGGTGCCAACAGCGCCCGAGCCGCCAAACCGCCCGGTGGATCCCACCTCGGTCGGATCCAGCGCAACACCATCGATCTGGGCGAGAATGACAAACGTAACCACGGTGGGACTGCCCGCAACCACAGCCGGCAAGCCCGCGGGGGTCGCGGAACGCCCCAACACCGAGTTGGGCACAGGACTGACGCTTCGCTCGTCCAGAAACACCGCAACAAAGTCGTCGCGATCTTTGAGCTTGTTCACATAGTTGAGGACAACGCCCTCGTCTATTGCGTACCCGTGAATCTCGAGCCCGTTGGGCAGAGGCATGGGATCCAAGTTGCTCTGGTCATATGCGCTTGCCGAACCCTGAGAACCGCGGCCGCCGCCCAAACCGCCCGAGGAACGGCCGCGATCGCGATCGCCGGACATGTCGCGGACGCGTCCCGACGGCCGTCCGGCGTCCCGTGCCTGGTCCCAATTGATACCCGGAAAACCGGAGCTGATGAGGCGTCGCACGGCCTCGGTTTCTTCGGTTTCGGGGCCGCCCCGCGCGGCACGCCGCATACCTTCGCCTGTGTCGCTGCCGCTGGTGCGCAATCCAGCGCGGCTCGTTGTGGTGTCTTCAATGCTGAGGGTGGTCGAGAATACGCGCGTGAACCATACCGGATCGCGCTGGCGGGCGTCGTTCAACGCATTGAGATACTGCAGCCATGGCTGCCGCCGTTCGTAAAAATCATCGATGCTGTCAATTCCGCCCCGGATAATGCGGATGTAACTCTGCGCGACAGTCAGTTGTTCGTCGTACTGGCAGGCCACGCTAGGGTCGTCTACGAGTTTTGGGTCGTATCTCCCGATGACGTCGCGCGCCATGTTGGTATGTTTCTCGACCTCCTCGATCTTGTTCCGCATATCGGGGATGATGGTGGCAAAGATTGCCAGCACGGTAAGCAGCGAAGCGGCCCAGTAGAGATACTGTTGCTTGCGGCGCGCCCCTTCGATGATGCGCGGCGGCATCAGGTTGACGCTGATCGGCACCTCGTCGCAGTTCCGCAATGCCAGCCCAAGCACGACCGCCGACTGTTCCGGGTGCTCGTTTATTGCCTGCGCGGCCGGTGCAATGGCCAGACCCGTCAAGGGCTGGGCAATACGCACTTCCATATTCAGCTGCCGCTGAAGGTAGGGAATGATATTTCGCAAGCACGCCCCGCCGCCCGTGATAACGACGCGGGAGACAGGGCCGCCCCCCGGCTGCGAGCGGAAATACGCGAATGACCGGTTGATCTCCGTCACCAGCCGGTTCAGCACCTGCCCGATGACCTCGCCGCCCTTCCCATCGCGCTGGGGGTCGCCGGTCGGGGCAAAACCGCGCTGGCGCTTCAGGCGTTCGGCCTCTTCAAAACTCATCCCGAACGTATTGCTGACTGCGTTGGTAACATCATTGCCGCCGAGATTGAGACTGCGCGTGAACCGGAACTGGCCCTCTCGTTCGATAACGATGTCCGTCGTGCTCGCCCCAAAATCGATGAGGGCCACGCATTGGCCCTTCGTTCCGAACTCACCGGTTTTTTTCAGCCAGTTATACGCCGCGATCGGGCAGACGTCGACGATTCCGATGGAGCGTTTCGCCAGTTTGATCATATCGAGGCGCTTGTCTACGACATCCACCTTGATCGCCGCCATCAACACGTCGTAGCCGCCAGCCTCGGTCCGGGCAAGAACCTGATAGTCTAAGGCTATTTGATCCAGCGAGAAGGGAATCTGTTGTTGAATCTCGTAGCGCACGATCTGCGAGACTTTGTGCTCCGGTACGGGGGGCAGCGCGCGTGTGCGGGTGAAGACCGATTGCCCGGGCACGCCGAACACGGTCTTTCGCGCCCGGATTTTGGCCTCCTTGAGCATTTCGTTTAACAATTCGCCGATACGCGCGGTGCGCTCAGCTTCAGGAGTGGCGGGTGGAAGATCTACTTCCCGCTGCAAATACTTTGTCAGCTGGAAGCCCGTCTTTGTTTTGATGAGTTCGCACACCCGAACCGCACTGGACCCGATGTCCAGCACGAGCCGTTTTTGTAGCCGAGGACCCTTTAAGGATGCCATTCGTTACAATCCGCCGTACGTGATGGCAGCAGCGCTGGGACTCGAGAAGCCTTCCTGTACCAGCACAAAGCCCACCTTCGTCCGCCGCCCATGGCGGCGCTAATTCTGCACCCCCTCATGGTCGGCGAAACGCCATAAACCCTTGCAAATGATTGTACTAAACAGAGCCAAAAGTGTCAAGAGTTAAATCGCGGCTGGCAATAGATTCCCGAAGCGGTCCAAAACCTATCGCCGGCTTTTCTCACTCCAAGCCTCAATATCCATGACACACCGGAAACCGAACTCTTTTCGCGCCACATCCATGCGGTCGAAATGGCGGCGTGCACACCTCACGTCGAACGGCTCGCTGGCAAACGAGCCACCGCGGAGCACTTTGTAGACCTGGCCGTAATCCCGTGTCACATCAGGGTTGCCAGGATAGGCCTCGTACCAGCTCGAGGTCCATTCCACGGCGTTTCCCGCCATATCGGAGCAGCCGTAGGGCGAGTTTCCGCCGGGGTACTGCCCCACTTCCTGCAACCCAATACTAGCCGATGACCCGGAATTGCACAAGCTTCGGTCAAAATCGCTGCCCCACGGATAGGTGCGCCCGTCGGTGCCGCGTGCGGCCTTCTCCCATTCCAGTTCGGTGGGTAACCGCTTGCCAATGGCTGCGGCATAGGCCGTTGCCAACTGGTAGGTGATCCCGACGACCGGGAAATTCTCCTGGTCTTTGGGAAAGGTATGGGCAGGTACGACGGCCTTATACTGCTCATTCGTCACTTCATACTTATCGATATAGAAGGCGTCCAGGTGGACTTTTCGCTGGGGCCGTTCGTCCGGTGCGGCGTTATTCACGCCGCAGATGAACTCGCCCGCAGCCACCAGCACCATGCCGGGAGGAGCTTCACCGACGTTTAGTTCGAAGTGGAGCGTTTGCTGTTCGTTGGGCCCGAGGATGACTGACTTTTCGGCTTCGACAAATCCTCTGACCTTCAGGCCGACAACATACGTGCCGGGGCGCAGCGTCAGGACGGTGGGCGTAATGACCTCCTGAAGCCGTTTATTGACAATGATTTGCGCGGATTCCGGATCGGAAGTGATGGTCAATTTGGCCGGTTTGGGTTCAAGTTTGTGGCTGGCGGTCGCCAGAAGGTCTTCATGGATCCGAATCGAGTGGGTATAGGGCTCGTAATCCTCGAGTTCGACCGAATACGTAATCTGCCCGGCCGGGATGGTGCGGCGAAGTATTGGCGTGGTACCCAGTTCCGTGCCGTCGCTCAAGACCACGCTGGCCCCCTCGGGCTGCGAGTTGATGGTGAGCCAACCGGTTCGCGGGTGCATTTCTATGACGACGCGCTCTTGCCGGTCGCGCTCGGGCACGACGGCATTGGCCATGGCATCGCGGTACCCTTCTTTTGAAACCTGGATCAGGATGCGCCCGGGCGGAAGCCCCTGGATAGTCAGTGGGGTTTGGCCTCGGGGTTCGCCATTGATGATAACGAATGCGCCATCTTCCGGGGTGCTCTCGATGATCAGGGAGCCGCCGTACTTGTCCCCGCCACACCCGCTCAGAGCTGTCACTATCAACACCAGAGCGATGGCCCGCCCCAGTGCGAACACAGCGTTCAAGCTCTGCCGGCGTATATTCATCCGCGTGCCCCCGAGCTCAAGATTCCAGTCTACGGCCACACGCACGAGAACCCATGCTTGAGCGGAACCCCGACGGTGCACCAGGCACCGCAGTGGAGACTGGTCCCCGAACTGCCCACTTTCGTCTCCGCTCCTTCCTATTAAATCCTATCCGGACGCATTCCGCAAGTATTTGTCTGCAACAGACTAGCACATGTCTTGCCATATGAACCACATCGGGATAAAGGGCAGAGGACCGGCCACACTCCGCACGTGTGAAAGCCGGTCCTCTGGAGGGCCGTGCACTCGTCTGCCCGGCCTGTGCGGCCGGGCGTACGAGCTTATTCTTCCCGCAAGATAATCTGCTGCTTGCCTCTCTGGCGCATGCGTCCGATATATCCGCCAACCGTCTCATC
>CAZFOG010000195.1:0-11758 GCA_964520685.1 uncultured Nitrospiraceae bacterium
CCCGGCCCGTTTGGAATGGCTCAAACCGGCGTGCCGTTTGGCGACGTGCCCTCGGTGCGCGAGTGGATGGGCATTCACGCGGATATCGCGAAGCCCTCGTCCGAACACCCCCGCCGCCCCGTCGAGGGATTCAACTGTTCGCGACGCGAGGTGAGCGGCCGGCGTTTATGGGGATGGGCCGGAAGGCGCTTTGGCAAAGCCGACCAGTTCTTCGAACGATTCTTCGTACTGAATTACTGTCCCCTGTGCTTCCTGGAAGACTCGGGCCGTAACCGCACGCCAGACAAGTTGCGGCCCGCAGAACGCATGCCCCTCTTCAATGCCTGCGACCGGGCGCTCGCGGCCCAGGTCGATCACTTCCGGCCAAAGTATGTGCTCGGCATTGGCGCCTTTGCTGAGGGCCGTATCCGCGACATCCTCGACAATCGAACCATCCAAACCGGGCGAATCCTCCATCCCAGCCCGGCCAGCCCCGCGGCAAATCGCGGATGGGAGGAATCCGTCGAGCGCGCACTCAGCTCCATGGGCATCGAGCTCTAGTTCCGCCAGGCCCGGTCCCGGTGCCCTCATCAGGCTCCGCGCCGCTCGAACTGCACCACAAGCTCAACATGGCGCGTGTGGGGAAACAGGTCCACCGCGCTCATCCCGGCAATCGTGTACGCTTCCAGGAAGTGACCCATCTCCCGCGCAAGCATCGCGGGTTTGCACGATACGTACAGGATACGAGAAGGAGAAAGCTCGATGAGGCGCCGAAGCGCCTTGGGATGAAGCCCTTCGCGGGGCGGATCAACCACCACCGCAGCATCTTCGGGAAGCCTTCCTGCCTGCAACAAGACGCCTTTGAGAAAGTTCTTCACCTTGTCCGTATGAAATGTGATGTTGTTGACCCCGTTGACCGCCGCATTGTGCCGGCCGTCTTCGGATGCTTCAGGAACGCTTTCGACGGATTCAACGCGCTCGACAAGATCCGCACACGCCAAACCGATCGAGCCCATTCCCCCGTAGAGATCGTAAAGCGTCCCCGGCGACGCCTCTTTGACCCAGGCCCGGACCTTTCCGTACAGCCGCTCCGCCCCGAGGGTGTTCGTCTGGAAAAAACTGAACGGCGAGATCCGGAAGGACAGCTTCCGGGGCAAGAAGGCTCCTTCGTCGGGTATATGCAGTTCCTCGACGATCTCGGGTGCCCCAGCCAGCACACGCAACTCTTCGGCCGCCGCTATCTGCGCTTTCCCGCGAAAAACCGCATGCTGGATACTATCGGAGGGAAAGACGGCCTGCACGCACGCAACAAACCCTTCCGCATCCAGCTCCCCGTCAGCGGTCACCAGGACCACCATGCGCTGGCCCGTGCGTTTGGCATCCCGAACCAGGAGCACGCGCAGGAATCCCGTCTCCGAGCGTGTATTGAAGGCGCAATATCCGTTCCGCCGCACCCATTCGCGCACGCCGCCCAGCAGCTCTGAGAACCCCTCCGGGGCGATGTGGCATTCCTGAATCTCGAGAGGACCGTACCATCGGCCGCGCGGCTTGAATCCGACCACCGTCTCGCGCACGAATCCTTTCGGCGGTGGCTCGTCGTAGTGCTTGCCGCCAAAATTGGGATCCACCTTGTTGCGGTAATGCCACTGGACCGGCGAAGGCTCGACGGGAATCGGCCGGGGCCAGCAAAAGGCAAACAAATCGCCAAGCGCCGCCGCCTTGCGCGCAAGTTGTTCCTCGTAGGACACATCCTGCGTCTGGCACCCCCCGCATGTTCCGAAGTGCGGGCAACGAGGCGAGTGAGAATTCTGTGTTTCGTGCATTAACAGTACCAGTTTCACAAGGGACGCAGTGTTGTTCCGACCAAAGCGTTCAGACACCCTATGGAAATGCTCCGGCCAGATCAAGGACGCCAACGGGGAACGATAAATCCAGCCCCGTAACATGGTAGAATTGGCCCCGCAGTTTTCGTCAGAAAGGGATACAGTAGTGCACATAACGATGAGGAGTGAATCATGGCTCTTCAGATAGCGAAGGCACTCGTGGCAGGCAAATTGCCCAAACGTCCCGAGGAGGGCCACAAAGGCACCTTCGGCCACGTATTCATTGTCGGGGGCTCGCTCGGATTCACCGGGGCCATGAAACTCGCCGGACTCGGCGCCGCACGCGCAGGCGCCGGACTTGTCACCCTCGGGGTACCCGAGTCGCTGATGACGATTGTAGGTGCGCAGATGCTCGAGTGCATGACGTTTCTCCTCGCAGAGACGCCGGCTCGAAGTCTGGCTCCGCGAGCCGTGGACGCTGCCCTCGAATTTGCCGCGAACAAAAGCGCCGTTGTGCTTGGCCCCGGCTGTTCTCGCGACCCCGGCACGTGCAAATTCGTCCTCGAATTCATCCGCCGATGCCCGGTACCCCTTGTCGTCGATGCCGACGGACTGAACAATCTGTCCTCGAACGTGTCGGCGTTAAGGGATGCCCGGACTCGCGTCGTCGTCACCCCGCATCCCGGAGAAATGGCGCGGTTAACGGGCAGGACGACGGCCGAGGTACAGGCTGGCCGGGAAAAAGCCGCAATTGAGTTTGCCACAGCTTACGGATGCACTGTCGTGCTCAAAGGAGCGGGAACAATTGTTGCCGAAAAAGGATCAGACCCCTACATCAACCCGACCGGAAACGAGGGCATGGGAACGGGAGGCACCGGCGACGTGTTATCGGGAATGGCAGGCGCCCTGTTGGCCCAGGGCCTTTCGGCCCTCGACGCCGCCATCGTGGCCGTTTATGCACACGGTCTGGCCGGTGACATTGCCGCGCTGCGGAAAGGCCGCCGCGGAATGCTCGCCAGCGACCTGGTGGAAGCGCTTCCCGAAGCGTGGATGCAACTGGAAGGAAATGCCACGGCATGACAACGGTTCGTGACATCGGTGAATTCGGCCTCATCGAGCGCATCTCCCGAATGCTGCCCACCTCGCCCTCCGTCGTCATGGGCGTGGGTGACGACTGCGCCGTCCTGCGTGTCTGCGAGCGGCTGATGCTGGTTTCATGCGATCTCTTTGTCGAAAACGTGCATTTCCGGCGCGACTATGCGAAGCCCGAGGAAATTGGCTGGAAAGCCGCTGCTTCCTGCCTGAGCGACATCGCCGCGATGGGTGGCCAGCCCATGTTTGTCCTCGTGGCTCTGGGGTGCCCGCCTGACACGCAAACCCAATACGTCGAACTGCTCTACCGGGGCATTTCGGCCGTCGTGTCACGCTTCGGTGCAGTAATCGTGGGCGGCGACACGTCGGTAAGCCGCGATTCCATCGTGCTCGACCTCACGGTGATTGGCCAGACGATCGGAAACCGCTTCCTGAGCCGAAAAGGCGCCCGCGCGGGCGACGTTCTGGCAGTAACGGGGCCGCTGGGACTTTCGGCTGCCGGGTTGCATGCCTTCCAGAACGGCCATGCGGCCCCGGTGCTGCAAACCGCCCACATGTTCCCCCGCCCGCGCGTACCCGAAGGACAATGGCTGTGCGGCCAGCCCTTTGCGCATGCCATGATCGATATCAGCGACGGGCTCGCTCAAGATGCCCGGCACATCGCCGAGGAAAGCCATGTCGGCGTCGATATCGACCCAGCCCGGCTCCTCGTGACACTTGAGCTTTCCGCCTATTGCGATGCTCACGGACTCGACCCGCTGCCTTTCATGCTTACCGGCGGCGAGGACTATGAGCTGGCCTTCAGCATGGATGGTGAATATGCCGATAAAGCCCTGGAGGCATTCGGAAACGAGTTTCGCACCCAGGTGAATGTGGTTGGGCGCTTCACCACCGAATGGTCAGGGGTGCGCATTGCGGGTGAACCCCTTGAGCAGACAGGGTATGATCATTTCCACGGCCCTGCCCAGGCAGAATAGCCCACTGTCCGCTCAGGCGTAATCCGGGGCGTTCCCCGGCTTCCATTTGATGTTGCAGCCCATACTTGGCCGCTGGTTCATTGGTACCGGACGTCCAGCCAGCGCGGCTTCGAGAGCGGCCCGGAGGTCGTGACCGTCAACCGGCTGGTCATTGCCGGGTCGCGCGTCATCGAGCTGGCCTCGATACACCAGCATCCGGTCCTTGTCGAACACGAAGAAGTCTGGCGTGCAGGCAGCGGTGTAGGCCTTCGCGACGGCTTGGGTCTCGTCATACAGATATGGGAAGGGGTACCCCGTCGCTTCCTTTTCCTTCTTCATCTTCTCCGGGCTGTCGTCGGGATGACTCGCGACGTCGTTGGCGTTTATGGCCACAATGCCCACCCCCCTCGACTGGTAATCGCGTCCGAGGCGCGCGAGTTCCTCTCGCACGTGCTTCACGTAAGGGCAGTGGTTGCAGATAAACATCACGAGCAGAACGGTCGCCTCGTCGAAGTCTTCGAGAGAAACCGTCTTGCCCTCTGTATCCGGCAATGCGAATTCGGGCGCCTGCGTCCCGAGTGGAAGCATGGTCGATGCAGTCAAAGCCATGTTACTCCTCCTTCCGGCATGCCCAACCGCCGAAGAGCTTAACGCATGGCGAGAGGGCCGCTATTCCAGCGCCGCGGCACTCCTGACCTTGGGATTCGCCATTGCACCGGATTGGGAAGTGCCAAACAACTGCTGTCGGCCTGCACACACTCGCATGCCCTCGGTCCATCCGGTGCGTTCCGGACAAAGCGACAAGGCCCCGGAGGAATTCCGGGGCCCTGCCTTTCGGGTGGAGGAGAAACAGGCCATGGCCTAGTCACTGATGACTTGCCGGACCCGTTCGCGCCTATCATCAGCCGATTTGGCCGAGGAGAGATAACTTTCAATGCGCGCGATCCACGTGGTCTCAAGCCTCAACGCGCGGTCACTGCGCACGCTCTGGCCAGGAGTCACCTCGTATTGTTCGCGCGCCTCTGGTTTCAGCGTCCGGTAAAGCTCGCGGCTCTCTATCGCAAGGTCTTTCGTCAACCCGCCACGGATAGTCCGCGGAGCACCCTTGAGGCGGTTGCCGCGCAGCGAATCGGCCTTCAGCGTGAAGGGATCGGTCCCGTATTCATACAGGTATACCGGACCGTAAACACCCGTGCCGACATCGACCTCCTCGAAATACAGGTCTACACCGTCTTCGTAGTCGAGAAGCGCATCCTCCCAGTCGAAGGGGAGGCCCTGTTCATAGTCACTCGCACCGAAGACGCGGCCTTCGCTGAATCCGTCGTTGTAGCCGTCAATCCATCCGCCATGAAGGTACTCGACATGCACATCGCCGGCCAGAAAGTCGAGGTAATCCGGCCAGAATGCGTTATCATAACCTTCGCTGAACCCGAGGATGAACGCGTACCGGTAGTCGACGAAGTAACCGTCGTTATAGGCCCACCAGACCCCATCCCAGAACCCGGCATCGTAAGACACCTCATCAATGTACGGAATGGTGCCGCCCTGGTAATAGAGGGGCACAAAATCGAGGGTATCGTACCCGTCGTCGTATCCCTGCCAGTACCAGTCATCGCGGGCGAACCCGGCATTAAAGCCAAGCTCATAATCGATCGTATCACCGCCCGGCAAGGGGCCGCCGCCTCCGCCTGGAATCGGCACTTCCGGGCAGCCTACGGCTAATACTGCAGCAACCGCTGTCAGAACCGCCCATCGGGCGATTCCCGTCTTGTGCGCTCTGATATTCTGCATGGGACGTACCTCCCTCTCTTTTCGCTAGTTACCGGCCTCGCGACGAAAGCGACCGCGCACCCGCGCCCGAGGGCGCCCGCATGCTCGGCATGGACCGGCTCGGGGCCGAGAACGACCTGCTCGAACCGGACGACGGCATGCTCACCGACGGCCGCGACGGGGGCGCGCTTGAACGCACCGACGGCGCAGAACGCGGCATTGAAGGAGCGCTGGGCGCCGGGCGGCTGACGCTCGGAGCAGAATAGGACCGGGTCGATGGCGCCGGCCGGCTCACGCTCGGAGCAGAGTAGGACCGGGTCGATGGCGCCGGGCGGCTCACGCTCGGGGCAGAATAGGACCGCGTCGATGGCGCCGAAGGCGCGCTGCGCATCGTGGTGCTTGGGACGCTCCTCGATGTGCTCGGCGCGCTGTACGAACTCGAAGAACGTGGCGCCGAATACGAGCGGGTCGACGAAGAACTGGCCGAAGGCGCGCTCCGGAGGCTTCGCGAAGGTGACGACGGCGCTGACGACCCGCCGGTGCCCGTAATGGTCCGGCTTGGGGGCGCACTCCGCTCCGGCGTGCGCATGGTCACCGACGGCGTCGAGGGCGCTGCTGTGCGCGGCGCGCTGATGTCCCGGGAACGCGTGCTCGGCGTGGACGTCGCGGTACTCCGTGGCGACTGCGTTATCGACGACGCACCGGGCGTTACAGTGCGGCTCGGTGGCGCGTTGCGTTCGGGCGTCTGCGATGGCCGGAATGAGTCGGTGATGGTGCGCGCGCGCGAACCCGCATCGGTCGAGCGGGCCCCATCCCGCACGGGCGTTCTCTGGGCAGTCGGCGCACCGCTGCGTGTCGTGGATTCGGTCTCGGAACCCATTACCCGCGTACGAGGCGACGCAGGAACCGGCGAACTGGTGCTCGGCCTGGTGCGCAAAGCACCGGAGTCGCTCGCGCCCGAGGGCGTACGCAGACTGCGCGATACGGCGGAAGGCGTTTCGGTTGCGCCAGCATCTGGAGCAGTCCGCGCGCTCTGGGCGCTGCGAACCGTCCGCTGGGTACCGGAACCACTCGGCTCGACGCGGCTGCCACCGGCATTGTTGATGATCGAAGATGTGGTGGGGCTCGCCGAACGATCTACCGCGACACTCCGGAGGCGCGCGCCCCGCGACGTTTCGGTCATGGGCGTGCGCAACATCCGGCCACCTGTCCGGTCAACCGAGGAGAAACTCGTCCGGGCGATGTTGGACTGGAGTTCGGCAGTGCGTGTAGAAGCGGCGATGCTGCGGGGGCCGATAGTGTCCGGACCACGGATCACCCGGCGCGGCGAGTAGTCACGAACCTGGAGGCCCGAGCCGCTCTGATACCATCTGCTGTTGCTGGGAAATGTGTTATTGACACTGATATTCCAGATATTTACGTCACCGTGATGCCCGTGGCGAATAATGCCCGGATAGCACGCATCCACATACGAGGGGCCGTAGAGCAGCCTGTCGGCCACGCAATACGAGCTCGCGTACAAACTGAACCGCGCACCGCCCAGCGTGTAATGCAGGTCTCCATAGATCACCGGTCGATCGTACGGACTTAGAGGGCACCACACAAAGTTGTTGCCGTACCGTACCGACGCGACCCAGGCAGGGCCCCACCCGGACCGGTAAGACCACAACCAGCCATACGTGCCGTGGTGGGTCCATCGGCCATAGTGAGACGTCACATAGGCAAAGGGATAGTCGTCAATCCAGCAGTACCCGTACGCAGGCACGTAACTCCAATACCCGTGGCGGTACGGGACGTAGTTCACAACCGTCGTGGGCCGCCAGTAGTAGCTGCTGTCGACGTAAACCCAATCACCATAAGAACTAAGCGCTGCAGAACCAACCACAGGAGTCTCGATGACCTTGGTGGGAAGTGAATCGTAGCCTTTCGCCAGGACCTCGGCCCGTTCACGGCTCCAGGCGTCAAAATCATCTTCAATGTTCCGATCGAAGACGACTGGTGCAGAAGGCAGGTACCCCGGATCGATAAAAACACGCTTTCCGGCCGTAACCTTAATGGGCGCCCCTACATCCGTCCGGACAACCGCCTCGCCCCATCGCACCGTAACTGTCGTGGAGCCTTCATCGAGAACGTCGATACGCACGTGCGTATCCTGTCCGATCTCGATACGGCAGGCAGGCGTAAGAAAAAGAAAATCACCGGTGCTGCGAGCGATCCGCTGGACGTAAAACGCTCCGGTCCAACCCCTTATGGAAGCGCTTGGCGGCAAGTCGATGACTTCGACTTTGCTGCCGTCGGCCATCCGCAAGAAACTGCCGCCGGACATCTCGAGCTCCATGGTGCCGCCCTTGTCGGCCCAGAGCTGGTCGCCGGGCAAGATCAGGGTATTGGTCGTGGCATAGCTCCAATCCGCATCGGCCGTGCCTTGCACCATCGCGCCGCCCGACTCGTAACTGATTCGCGCGTGCATGGTTGCCTCGGCCAAAGCACGGGGAGCTGCCCCGCTCAAGACCACCGCAACAACAACGATGAGATATGCAATGTTTTGGGCTCTCATGACTCGAACCTCCATTGGAGTTCAACTCGCTCTGGTCAAATAGACGAATTCAGGGGCCGTGCATTCACCCAGGTCGGTAAATGCCGACGCGAAAATCTGGAAATCCTTGTAACTACAGGCCATAGAACCACATCTCTGAGCAATTCCCGCACTCTGCTTCTCATCCCGCACCAAACCGCCATGTCCCTTGCAAATAATGACTTACATGCCACCCCAAACACACGGCGACCGCAAAACCCCCATGGGATGGGATTGCCTCGAGGGCAATGGCCTCCGTAATCGCGGGGAGCACCCAGTAGCGCCACTTAAGGTAAAAGAAAAGGCCCCGAGTCCGAACTCGAGGCCCTCGATATGCTCGTACAGAAAGCGATTAACCGAGTTTATACGGCGCGCGGTAGGCCGGCTTGATGAGCGCCTCCACACCGGGAACGTTGTTCGTCACTTTCTCGTTGGCGGCGTCCCAGTAGACCTTCTCGCCGGTCTGCATGGCGAGATTGCCGAGCACCACGGTCTTGGTGAGCGGCACGGAATACTCGAATTCCGAGGCGGAAGGCTTCCCGTCTTTACACGCCCGCACCCAGTCGCGCCGATGGCCCCCGGGCGTCTCGATGCGCGGGATGATCTTTTCGAGGTTGGCGAAAACCTCCTTTTGGGATTCCATGGCTGACGCCGGCACGAGACGGGTGTCGTCGCCGTAGCACCCGGTAGTAAGCAGTCCTTTGGTTCCCACAAAAAGAGACCCATTCTTGCCCTTGTCCCCGATATCGCCCAGCACCTCGTCGGCAGGCACAATCTCAGGGCGCTCCGGCTGCCATTCCCCTTCATACCAGTACACCACCACCGGCGGCATCGTGATCGGTTTCCCGAGGTACTGCGAAGCGTACTGGTTGACGCGCTGCGGAAATTCATACTTGACCAGAGCTTTATTTGGGCCGGTCTGTTTGTTCGCACCTTCCTGCTTGATGCACTCGACACTCGCCGGCGCGCTCAAGTCCAGCGCCCAATAGGCCGGGTCCATGATATGGCAGCCCATATCGCCGAGTGCGCCGCAGCCGAAATCCCACCAGCCGCGCCAGTTGAACGGCGCGTAGTCCTTGTTGTAGGGCCGCATGGGAGCCACGCCGATCCACAGATCCCAGTCCATCGTTTCCGGTACGGGCTGTTCAGGCAGCGGTTCGGCAATCCCCTGGGGCCACACGGGCCGGTTGGTCCAGATATGCACTTCCGTGATATCACCGGCGAGTCCTGCCCATACCGCTTCGCACATCTGCCGGACCCCGTCGCCCGAATGCCCCTGATTGCCCATCTGCGTCGCGACTTTGTAGCGCCGCGCGGCCTTCAGCAGCAAATCCGCCTCGTAGATGGTCCGTGTGAGAGGTTTTTCAACATACACGTGTTTGCCGAGTTCCATCGCCGCCAACGCCGCTGGGGTGTGCATGTGATCGGGGCAGGCAACCACCACCGCGTCGATGTTCTTGTGCTCCTTGTCGAGCATTTCGCGATAATCGCGGTATTTCGCGGCCCCCGCCCACTTCTGAAAACCGTTCTTGCCACGCTCCCAGTCGGGATCGCACAAGGCAACGCAGTTCTCCTGGTCGCGAATGATGTCGTTCAGGTCCCCAAAGGCCTGGCCGCCGCACCCTACCCCGGCCACATTCAGGCGCTCGAGCGCCGAAATACGCGTCGAGGGTTTCCGGGCGGTTCGCGCACACCCCGCCAGGGCAGCAGCGCCCGACATGAAAAAGAAGGTGCGGCGCGAGACGTGTCTGTGGTTCTTTTCACTCATGGTTTTTATCCTTCTACGTGTGTTTTCGCCCCGCTCGGGCGGATTGCGCGATGCGGCTGGTTTCCGCGCCAAACATCATGATCGGACGCTTAACGTTGCTCGGCAACACTCCACCGTCCAGCGGAAATGTGAGTACGGAATCAGAGAATACCGGGTTCCGCAACACAACGTCAACTTGCGTGACCCGTGCGTGGCACGTGCAGGACTCCCAAATCTCTCGGGAAGTTTCGTAAACGCGGCACCACGTTGATAGAGCGGCAGTCCCTTGGTACACTTCAGGAGGGGGCGGACGGGCAACGGCCCGGCCGGGCTGTTCACAAAGAGTTTCGGGACAACGCGCAGCAATGGACCATAACGGCCGCTACGGAGAACTGGATGTCGGCGATATCCTGGCCGAGCGTTTTCGGCTGGAACGCTACATCGGGCGCGGCGCCATGGGACACGTCTGGATGGCTGCCGACCAGCAACTCGACGATGAAATCGTGGCCTGCAAGGTGCTTGACCCGAGTCTGATAAACGATAACCTCGCGTTCAGCGAACTCAAACACGAAGTTCTGGTATCACGGCGCTTGCATCATCCTCATATCGTTGCGGTCTATACGTTCTGGATCGATCCGCCGCGCCCATTCATCACCATGGAGTGCATCGAGGGGCGTAATCTGGCCCAGGCCCTCGACGAACAAGGGGGGCCTTTCCCCCTCGACAAGGTTGTGCCGTGGACCCGCGTCTTCTGCGAAGCCCTGGACTACGCCCACAGCCGGAACGTGTTGCACCGCGACATCAAACCCGCCAACATTTTGATGGGGAACGACGGCGCCATTCGGCTCGCCGATTTCGGCGTTGCACGCACGCTGCACGAGTTAAAGGACCGGCTCGTGGGCCACGCAGTCAGCGGCACGGTCATGTATATGAGCCCTGAGCAGTTGCTCGGAAAGCCTCTTGACCACCGAACGGACCTCTACAGCCTCGCCGCAACAGTGTACGAGTTGCTCAACGGCATGCCGCCCTTTCACGACGGCGCCATCGCCGCCCAGGTGCAGATGCGCCCCCCTGAACCCATCGCGGGACTCCCCAGACCGGTGAACGACGTCTTGCTGAAAGCCCTGGCGAAACAGCCGGAAGCGCGTTTTCCTGATTGCGCCTCCTTCTTCCAGGCATTCGCCGGGGCCGCCGGCTTCACCCCGGGCGATTCGTATACAGCGGCCGCCGCCCAAGCCAACGCTTTCCCGAGAAACAGCTCCGAGGCCGAGACCGTCCGGCTCCACAATGTCCCCGATCTGGCCCGGCGGCGATTGGGAGAACTGCTCGTACACGCAACCGTCATCACACGCGAGCAACTCCAGGAGGCCCTTGCGGCCCAGAAAGAGACTGGGGAACGCCTGGGTGAGATTCTCACATGGCTGGGCTACGCCGACGAACGCGCCATCGCCCATGCTCTCGCCGAACAGCTCCATATCCCATTCCTCGACCTCGACACCGAACAGGTGCTCGTCGAAGCAGCCCGCCTGCTCCCCCCCGAACAGGCCCACGAACTGCATGCCATCCCCGTCGGGTGGGTCGACGGGCGTCTCCTCGTGGCCATGGCCAACCCCCTGGACTTCGAATCCATCAATCGCATCGAAACCCAGACCCGCGCGCAAATCGACGTCTGCGTCGCTACGTCTTCAGCCATTGCAGAGCTCGCCCGGCGCGTATTCGCCAACGTCTAGCCGTGCCGGAAATACTGCTATAAAAGCTGCTATAAAAGCTTGAAATCCACGCTTCTTTCCACTACGATGCCTCTTGAAATCTCAGC
>CAZFOG010000196.1:0-11718 GCA_964520685.1 uncultured Nitrospiraceae bacterium
CGTTTCGCGCACGACGCAGGGAAATCGTTGACAGGGTCCCGGGCTGCGCGTAGACTCGGCCTTGTGGCCGCCGGACAGCTTAACCATAGGCTTCTGGAGGCTGCATCTGCTATAAAGGAAGCGAAGAGGAGGCCGCCATGCTTGAAATGGATATTCTCGGGGTCAGTTTCAGCGAGGAGCACCACCCGCCGGTCGTGCTGCTGCGCCATGGCGACCGCGTCCTGCCAATCGTGGTGGGCCGGGCAGAGGCCCAGGCCATCCATACCGGCATGATTCATCAGGACTTGGGCCGGCCTATGACCCACGACCTCATCTGCAATGTGCTCGCGGGCCTTCGCGGCGAGCTGAAATCCGTCACCATATACAAACTCGAAAACGAGACCTTTTACGCCCACCTCAACGTCGAACAGCAATCCGTCGATGGCCAGATCGAGCAGGTCCTGCGGATCGACTCGAGGCCCAGCGATGGCATTGCCATAGCCACCCGCGTCGGCTGCCCCATTTTCGCGGCAGAAGAGGTTCTGGAAGTTGCGGGGCAGGACGTGGCTAACCTGGGACAGGCCGATGAAGATGAAGAAGACGAGGACGAGTTCGAGTAAGGCCGGATGCGGCTGCGTCAGGAGAACACGCTCCGAAGCGCGCCGGCCAGCGGCCCCCATGCCGCGGCCACGGCGGCGAGCAACGCGGCGGCGATAAGTACGTGGGGCGCAATGCGTTTGCCGGGAACGGCGAAGCATTTCACGTACACCGCGCATTGAGCCCCCAGGGTTACCCCGCCCGCCACCATGAAGACGGCCCCCAGCCACGGCCAGGGCGTCTCGCGTCCCGGCAGCGGCAGCAGGGTCCGAAACGGCCCCTCCACCCACGCCGTCCTGGACCACCAGAACCCCCAGTTCCAGTACCACGCCGCCGCGGCAAGCAGTATCCCGGCAATGGCGAGATGGGCGCTGCACAGGGCGAAAAACTTGAGCGTTTCGGTGTAACTGCACCTGGAGCCGCCGAAAAACGCCGCCGTCACGAACAGAAGCGACACCCACAGAATTCCTACCGCCGGCACAAGCAGCAGGAGTGTCCAGTGATCGATATCCACGGGGAAAGGACCATTGAACCGGATTGCCAGAAGCGATGCGGCGGCTTCCGGAGTGGGTAAAGGCCATTCGGAGCGCCCGAACCGGGTGAGGTAATGGTACCAACCGAGGGCAAACCCCTGGCCCATCCATACGGCAAGGGCGATGGCGGCATTCTTGAGGGCATTGCGCGGTATGTGTTCATGCGGCATACGGTAGCGGGGCCATGACGGGAAAGCAAGGAGCGCCGGCGTTTCGATCCGGGGCGCCAATCGTATATCATGGTGCTCAATATGGCGTCTTGGGGGACATATTTCAGGTGGACCTCGCTGGCCGTGGTTGTAGCGGTGGGCGCGTGGCTCTTGTGGCCGCGGGCAGGTGACAAGTCCGTGAGGGGCATGCCCGAGCGGCGGGCTGACGGCAACGATGCCCGATTCGTCATCAAGTTTGTGCCCGGACAGCAGTTCATGCCGGGCTCGACCCCTTACGGCCTGGGCGAACCCCTCAAAGGCATGAGCGAAGTCGTGCGCGACTTCGAGGCCCGGTTCCCGGATACGCGGGTCGAGCTGGTTACGGTGCCCGGGGTGCGCGAATACCTCGTGACCCAGCTCAGCAGCGGCAACGCCCCCGATATTGTCATGGTCAATGTCGAAGACGTGTGGGTGGACGTGCAGAAAGGCTGGTACGTCCCCCTCGACCCCTACCTCGAGGCTCCCAATCCCTTCATCCGCGAAAAAGGGGACCCCTCGCTGCCGGGTTATCATCAATGGTGGGACATGTTCAAGTACCAGGCCGTCAGCCGGGGAAAAGCCGCGCCGGATAACCTGAATTACTGCATCAGTTTCGACATGATCGAGACGGGTATCTTCTACAACAAGGACATCTTCCGCGAAGTGGGCATCGAACCGCCCGGGACGTGGAACGACTGGCTCGATTCCATGGAAAAGGTGAAGGCCGCGGGCTACATCCCCCTCTTGATGAACCGCGACTCCTTCAACGACTGGTCCGTCGATCTGGTGTTTGACCAGCTCTATTACGGCATTCTGCCGGGCATCGATCTGGTGCAGGATCCCGTCCGCGAACAGTATCTCGAAGGGTACCTCGATTGGGATGAGCTGTGTTTTCTCTACGAGCAGGGCTTTTTTACCACGCAGGATCCGCGGTACTGCGAGCTATGGCAGCACCTGCATGCTCTCCGGCAATACTGCAACCAGAACCTCGCAGGCACGGACCTGGCGCGCGAGTTTGTCACCCAGCAGGCGGCGATGGTGTGGATGTCGACCCCGTTCACATACCGGCTTACGGGAGATCGGCAGCTTGCGTTCGAGTGGGGCGTGTTCTATCTGCCGCAGTTCACCGAGGCGACGTCGCGATACGCCTCCAACACGGAGATGTGCGTCATTGGCGGCTCGGGCACCCAGTACGAGGTGACCAACAGCGCCTACAGCGACACCGGCGACCCGGCAACCTCCGAACGGCTGAAACGGGTCGTCGCGCTGCTGCAATTCCTGATGGTTCCCGAGAACTACGAGCGGGTGGTCAACGAATACGCTTCGCTCCTCCCGAACGTCGTGGGCGTTCCCGTGCTGCCGTCGCTGCAACCGTTTGCCGACATTCTCGAGCGCCGGTATACCACCACGAAATGGATCTATACCTTCGATCTCAAATTCTCGGACATCCAGGCGCGCATGCTCGAGTTGTACCTAAACGACGGCATCTCGCACGCCGAGTTCATGGACTGGCAGGCCGACAATATCCATGCCGCGACGCGAAATCTGCTGTTGCGAAAAGACATCGATATGGAACGCCTCGAACGGCGCTGGAATGAACTGGCCCCCGTACGCGCAGGCATGGAAGGATTGCCGCATGAATAGCCGCAAGAAAGCGTTTCTCGGGTATCGCGCGCGCTTCGCCCTGACGTGCTACGCCCTCCTGGCGGTTCAGGTTTCGCTGCTCGTGGTGTTTGTCTACGTGCCCGTGTTTTGGGCGTTCTCGAAATCGTTCTATCAATTCGAGGTTGGGGCCGAATCGCAATTCGTCGCATTCGCCAATTACGCCGAGTTGTTTTTCCGTGACCCCACAACCATTCCGTCGCTGCTCCACATGATGTTCCTGACCGGCTTCGCGGTCTGTGTGCGGTTGAGCGTGCCCCTGGTTGTGGCGAAACTGATCCACTCGCTGTCGCGCGAGCGGGGACGCTACCTTTTCCGCATCCTGTTTCTCGTGCCGGTGGTGGTGCCCGGCGTGGCCGTGCAGTTGATCTGGGCGGGCATGATATACGGCGACCGCGGCATGCTCAACGAGTTGCTCCGCACGTTTGGACTCGAACAACTCACCACGGGGTGGCTGAGCAATCCCGGCACGGCCCTCGTGGCGGTGGCCTTCGTGGGCTTCCCCTGGGTGGGTGGGTTCGAGGTCCTGATCTACTACGCGGGGCTGTCGTCGATCCCCGAAAGCGTGACCGAGGCGGCGCTGCTCGAGGGCTGCACGGGGGTCCAGAAGTTCTTCCGCATCGACATCCCCATGGTGATGAGCCAGCTCAAGCTGATCCTCATCCTGACGATCATCGCGGGGGTACAATCTTTCGAGGGATTGTTCATCATGACGAAAGGGGGGCCGGGTTATAGAACCATGGTGCCCGGGCTCTGGATGTACTTCAACGCCTTCAGTTTTCAGCGCATGGGTTACGCCTGTGCCATCGGCGTGAGTCTGTTCTTCATCATTCTCGGGCTTACCTTCCTCAACATGCGGTACTTCCGGTCCACCGCGGAACTGGAGGGGCGGGCATGAAGAAAGAGACGCGCGCACGCATCCGCGATATCGCGTTGACCCTGGGCATCGGCTGTTTTGGCGCCCTGACCCTGATTCCGTTCGTATTTGCCCTCAACAATTCCTTCCGCACGAATTTCGAGATGGACCACGCCTTCTTCGGACTCCCCGAGAATCTGATACAGATGGCGCGCGCATCGGTGGCCGCCATTTCCGGGTCGGACCGCGTGTTCACGGTTGAAACCGACGCAGGAGAAGTGCTCGAGGTAACCGGATGGGATGCCGCGGACCACTACTGGCGCGCCGCGACCAAGGGCTACCGGGTCTCGTGGGGCTCGTTGCGGCCCTTCATGATCAACACGTTTTTCGTATGCGGCGTGACGACCCTCGGCGTGGTGACCCTGGGCTCGATTTCAGCCTACATCCTCTCGCGGTACCGGTTCTACGGCTCGAAGGCGATTTTCTACTTCATCATCAGCACGATGATGTTCCCTGCCGCGCTGACCCTCGTGCCGTCGTTCATGGTGGTGCGTAATCTCGGCCTGCTCAACACCTACTGGGCGATGATCCTGCCCTACATCGCGGGCGGGCAGGTCTTCGCGACCTTTGTGTTCAAGGGATTTTTCGACGGCCTCCCCGAGGAATTGTTCGAGTCCGCCCGCATCGATGGCGCCGGACATTTCCGCATCTACGTCGACATCGTGCTGCCCCTGTCGAAACCCGTGTTGTCCGTCGTGGCCATCATGAACATCCTCGGCACCTGGAACAATTTCCTGTGGCCCTTCATTGTCAACACCGACGGCCACTACCACGTGATCGCGTCGGGACTCTACGTGCTCGCGACCACGAACTTCGCCCAGAACTACAGCAGCCTCTTCGCCGCCTACATGACCGCCAGCATCCCCCTGCTGATCCTCTTCACCTACGCCACCAAGCCCTTCGTCCAGGGCGTCACCTCGGGGGCCTTCAAAGCCTGACGAGGGGTAACGGCTCTTGTGGCATCCGTGATGTATACGGATGGAGAGGCCGGCTGCATAACGTGGGTTGTGGGAGAGGCTTCTCCAGGTCTTGTATGTGGCAGAACTCGGGCAGGCTGTGGGGCGGGTGAACTGCGAATTTCGCATGTTCGTCAGCAGAATACGGGGCGCGGAATTCTCTGGTACGTGTGGGGAGTTATATCGTGCGTTCAGCGTGACCGTGAGGGCTGCCGTCCTGAAGTATGTCCGGCGCGGGGTTGTTCCATGCTTCCCAATCCCAACAAGCCTTCGCGAACCAGGAATTGTAAGTCATTTGTTTTCAAATGATTAAAGGATTGTCGCGGGGCCGGGGCAATCTTGACACCTCGACGCAACTAAAGTAGACTCAAGGCAAATTGACCCCGTATGGAATTGGAATCCAGGACACGGGCAGCAGACGTCTGGAAGGGGGAAAATGGCAGCTCGTCGGCGGTCGAGGTTAATCACGCTGGCGGTGGCGTTTTGCGACATGGGGTGCGCACTGTGCGCATTCATCGTGTCGGTGGCCCTGTTGCGTCCCGAGGATCAGTCCTTTCGTGAGTATGCCTGGGAGACGCTGCCGTATTTCTGCGTCTTCATCCTGGTCTGGTGGGGAGCCGCGACGGACCAGAAGCTGTTCGCATTCCCGCGTGAAGACAACTTGAAGCGGCTCGTGGTGTCCATGCTGAAATCGGTGGTGATCGCCCTGATTTTCAGCGGGTTCGTGATCACGTTCTTTACCCGGCAGGGGGTTGGGCGGGACTTCTTTCTGTCCTTCGGGCTGCTGGTCCTGGCGCTGATTCTTAGTTTCCGGCTGGCGTTGCGGGTGTTTCTCGAATACGCGCGCAAACAGGGCTTCAATTTCCGCCGCGTGGTGGTTGTGGGGGCGAACGAGCGCGCGAAGAAGCTGGTCGAGATCATCCAGAGTCACCTGCACTACGGCTACCATGTTATCGGGTTCGTCGACGACGAAGAAGCCCGGAAAGAGACCTTCGAGCCCCATCACGTGGAATACCTGGGCAACTGCGACGATTTGGACAAGATGCTCTTGAGCGACGTCATCGACGAGGTCTACATCTGCCTGCCGGTGCGGTCGCATTACGAGGTGATCCGCAAGATTGCCTTCAAATGCGAGGGCGTGGGATTGCCGGTGCGGATGGTGGCCGAGCTGTTTCCCCTGCGCCTCGCCCGGAGCCATCTCTCCCATTTCGACAATCTGCCGTTGCTGTCGCTGTCGACCACACCCGAAGCACACGGCCGGCTCCTGATCAAGCGCCTCCTGGATTTCGCGGTCGCTTCACTGGCGCTGCTGCTGATCGGCTGGTGGCTGTTTCCGATTGTGGCTATCCTGATCAAACTCGAATCCAAGGGACCAGTCTTCTTCAAACAGGAGCGCGTGGGGCAGAACGGGCGGCGGTTTAATATCTACAAGTTCCGTTCGATGGTGGTGGATGCGGAGCAGCGCAAGAAGGAACTCGAGGCCCTCAACGAAGCCGACGGCCCGGTATTCAAAATGCGCCGCGACCCGCGCGTGACCCGCGTCGGTTCGATCCTTCGCAAAATGAGCATCGACGAACTCCCGCAGCTCATCAACGTCTGGCTGGGCCACATGAGCATCGTGGGACCCCGCCCGCCCATCCCGTCCGAGGTCGAGAAGTACTCGTGGGAACAGCGCCGGCGGCTGAGCGTGCGGCCGGGGCTCACGGGCCTCCAGCAGGTGAGCGGCCGCAGCGACGTCAGCTTCGACGACTGGGTCGCCATGGATTTGGCCTATATTGACGAGTGGTCTCTCATGACCGACCTCCACATCATGCTGTTGACGGTACGGGTCGTTCTCCTCGGCAAAGGCGCGCGGTAGCGCACACGGTGTGAAGGGCACGGCCGATAGCCCGTCCTGGGAAACCCCGCCCGCAGCCGGGGGGGCGTGGGCGCATGCGTTCGGGGTGACCTTGTCATTGCGGGTCGCCGCCGCCGGTTTCGCGTTCGCGGCCACGGCGCTGATCGGGCGTTTGCTCGGTGACACCACGCTGGGACGGCTGGGCCTTCTTCTGGCTATTGTAGACGTTGTCGCGGGGCTTACGGGCCCCGCGCTCGACGCCACGCTGGTGCGGTTTGCCGCGCAGAAGATCACATCCGGTCAGGACGGCTCGCTGCCCTATTTCCAGCGCATGTTCCGCGTCAAAATCCTGGTGGTCCTCGGGGTGGTCTTGTGCGGCGTGCTCCTCGCGCGGCCGGTGTTGACGCATGTTATTGCGCCCACCGCTGGCGAAGCAATCGGGAGCGGTGGGGTCGTGCTCGCCTTCACGGGCGCGGCGGTAATGACTCTGCTTGGTTTCGCGCAAGCCTACTACCAGGCCCATCAGCGCATGACGCACTACGCCCTCGTCGAGTTCGCCAACAGCGCGCTGCGGTTCGTGGCCGTGGCCTCGTTGCTCGCCGTGTTGTCTCAACCCTCGGCGTCCATCCTGCTGGGCATTTACGTCGCAAGCACAACCGTCGTGAGTCTTGGCGGGCTGGCCCTGTTGCCGCGTGCGGTGTTCGGCCGCTGTGAGGCAGGCGCGGTCTCGTTGCGCGAGCCCTTGCGTTTTGCGAAGTGGGTGGTGGTGGCCGCCGCATGCACGGCTGTAGCGCAACGGGCGGATGTCTTCCTCTTGGGAATTGCGGGCGTTGCGGGCGGGGCAATCGGCCAGTACGTGGCGGCATTCACCCTGGCGCGGCTCGGGGATCTGGCCATTATCACACTCTTCAGCGTGTTGCTTCCCCGCGCCAGCGCCTTGAATTCGACGGCGGCCAGCCGGCGGTTCCTCAACCGTTTTCTGCCCCTGGCGCCCGCGGCCCTCGTGGCAGGTCTTCCGGTCTATTTCGCCGCACGGTGGGCCGTGCCCCTCGTATTCGGACCCGAATTCGCAGAGGCGGGGATGCTCTGCGGCATTCTGTTCCTCGGCATGCTGGCATCGTTTGGCGCGGCCCCGGCGGGGGCGGCGTTATACGGTCTGGGCCGTACCGACCTGGTTGCGGCCCTCGAGGCCGCGAAACTGCTGGGACTGGTCGCCGCCGGTCTGTTTGCCGCCCGCTACCATGGCGTTGCGGGAATGGCATGGACCGTTGCGGCGGTTCGCGCTACAATAGGTGCCGGGACGTATCTCTGCGCCTACCGCGCCGCGGGGAGATGTGAACAGGGGCCGGCATGAGGGGAGGCAGTTTGCCGTGACCGTCATCACCGAGAAAGCGCCGCAAAGCGCTTCCTGGAACACCGCCGCAGTGGCGGGGGGTGTACTCATTGCGGTACTGGCAGGGCTCGGCATCCTGGCCGGGGGCGTCTACGCCCTGCTGGCCGAACTTGGCATCATCGTATTTGCCCTGGTTCTGCGCTGGCCCGCGCTGGGCCTCTATCTCACCACGGCCCTCCTGCTGCTGTCGGGTCCGTCCGGCGTGATTGGGTCTGTGCGGGTGGCCATTCCGATAACGGCGGCCAAGATCGTCGGCGGGATGACCTTCGCAAGCTGGCTGATAAACGCTTTTCTGCGCCGCGAACACATCCGGGTGGGATGGGAGTCGGTGCCGCTCATTGCCCTGTTCCTGTGGAGTGCCCTCGGGGTGTTCCTTTCCGAGACGTGGCGGCTGCAATGGCCCGAATGGTTCCGCCTGGGCACGCTGGTGGCCTTTTTCATTCTCTCGGTAAACCTCCTGAAATCGGAGGACCGTATTCACGTGTTCACCATGGTGATTCTCTATTGCGGCGTGGCCATGGCGGTCTTTGCGGTAGCCCAGTATGTCATTCCGGCCTTCCAGCTCAAGGCGGAAACGGCCATTGCCGACATCGGCGCGGGAGTCGAGGGGGCCTATGTCGATCCGGAATCGTTGAACGGCGATGCGGCGGTTCGTGTGAGCGGCCGCGCGGGTCATTCCAATTGGCTGGCGTTGATCATTCTCATCATCATGCCGTTGAATGTGTATTGGTATGCCGTGGCCAAATCGTGGAAAGCACGCGTCTTCTGCGTCAGCGCCGTATTCATCGAAATCGTCGCGTTAATTCTCACGTTTACGCGGACGGGATTCCTGGTGGGCATTGTGATCTTCGCCGTCCTGGGGCTGCGCCGCCTCGTGCGGGTCAATCCGCCCCGCCTTGCCTATGTGGCGTTTGCTCTCGTGCTTGCGTTCCTGGCACTTCCCCCGGCGTACAAAGCGCGCGTTTTCGATATGGAGAAGTACACGCAATCGGATTCCGTACGCTACCGCCTGCAATTGCAGAATGCCGCATGGGACATGGTGCTCGAGGAACCGGCCTGGGGCGTCGGTCTGTCCGGATATGGATTGCGCATTGTGAAGGACGACTCGGACGTGTCGCACATCATGCGCTGGCTGGTCGATGAAATGCATTGGGATGCGCGCACCTTCGGCACGCACAACATGTATTTGCAGCTCGCAAGCGAAACCGGGCTGGTGGGTCTCGGGCTTATGGTGTTGTTTCTCGGCATCATGTTGCGCGATCTGCGCAAAGCCGAGCACTTCTACATCAAGGCGGGGAACGAGCGCGTTACAACGCTTGTAATGTCGCTCCAGGTGAGCCTCCTCAGTTTTCTGCTGTGCGCCATTTTCCTCCACGCCCTCCAGCAGAAGATTTGGTGGATGATGGCGGCGATTGCGGCGGTTGTGCCTTTGTACAAGGCGGGGATGGCAGAAACGCGCGCGGCCCTGACGGCGCGCGTTGGGGAACTCTCGTCCGGCGACGCACCCTGACGCGGAAAAAGGCATACGGAGAGACGGATGGCCGAACGCATTAACGTATTGTATCTTGTCCGGACCTGGGCAATCGGTGGCTCGCACACGATCGTATTCCTGCTGCTCCGGCATCTCCCCCAGGATCGGTTCAACATCGTCTGCGTGCCGTTTGATACCCCTTCGCGGAGCGACGAAGCCTTTGTGCGCGCCATGCGAATCCGCGACTTGCCCGTCGCGCGTGACCGCGTTCCCTGGCACAGCCGCCTGGGGTGGTGGAAGGCCCGCGAAGCCATTTCATCGCTCATCAAGGAGTACGACATCGATATCGTCCACACCCATGACCCCCAATCGAACGTGTTGGTTGGCGTTGGGCGCAAACGGTGGCCGTGCGCTGTGGTGTGTAGTCCTTACGGCTGGTGGACCCGCATGTTTCCGCTCCGCAGCCATGTCTACCAGTGGGTCGAGCGCAACTGGGCCCTGCCGAATGTGGACCAGGTCATCACGGTGTCGCAGGACATGAAACAGAAGATCATGCGCGGGGCCACGCGCGAAGAGCGCATCCAGGTCATCAATACCGGCCTCGATCCCGCCGGATTGCGGGGAGGTGCATCGCGGGAAGCGGTGCGCGACGCGCTCGGCATTCCCCAGGATGCCTGTGTGGTTGGCACCGTCAGCCGGGTTTATATCGAAAAGGGCCATACGTACCTGCTGGATGCGCTGTATCATCTGGCCGATGACCTGCCACACCTGCATCTGTTGCTCGTGGGAGAAGGTCCGTTGCGCGCCTCTCTCGAACGCCAGGCAAAGAGCTGCGGCATCCGCGAGCGCGTGCACTTCACGGGATTTTACAACGACCTGCCGGGGGCGCTTCGGGCCATGGACATCTTCGCCCAGCCGTCGGTTCTGGACGAAGGGTTCCCGACGTCGGTCCTCGAAGCGCAACTGGCCGGCCTGCCCGTCATCGCTTCCGATGTGGGGGGGACTCACGAGACCCTGGACGCGGGGAAAACCGGACTGCTCGTTCCTCCCCGGAATGCGGATGCCCTGGCGGAAGCCATTCAAACTCTCGCTCAGGACCCCGAGCGCAGGAAAGCCATGGGGGCTGCGGGACCCGAGTGGATTCAGCGCTCGTTTACGCTCGAGAACATGGTCCGGCAGGTGTCGGAAGTGTACGAGAAAGCCCTGGCTGAGTACCGCGCGCGGGCACAGGGCTGATGATGCGCGTCGCCATCGATGCCCATGCCCTCGGAACCGGCGCCGGAGGCAACGAGTCGTACATCCGTGCATTGCTGGCGGCGCTCGCTACCCGGAAAACGGATTGGCAGCCTGTGGCCCTGACCTTGCCCGGCTGGCAGGAAGCACTGCCTGCGGGCATCGCTAAGCAGTCTCTGCATGTGCGCTCGTCGTGGCTGCGGGTGGCCTTCGACCTGCCATACCTCCTGCGGCGGGGAACATACGATTTGTTTCACGCGCAGTACGTCGTGCCGCCCCGGTGCCCGTGTCCTGCCGTGGTGAGCATCCACGATTTCGTGTGGAAACGCCATCCCGAGACATTGCCGCCCCTGACCCGCTACCGGTTGCAGGCCCTCATACCCCGAACCCTCCAACGCGCGCGCCGGGTTTTCGTGCTTTCCGAGACCATGCGGCAGGAGTTGATGGAATTCTATGGCTTTCCCGGGGAACGGATAGACGTGGTTCCGCCCGCCGTCCATCCGCGTTTCACCGCCGCAATTGAACCGGAGCAGCTCGAGCGTGTGCGGGCCAAACACCGCCTGCCGGCGGATTACGTCTTGTATGTGGGCGCGCTGCAGCCGCGTAAGAATCTGAGCCGGCTCCTGGAAGCCTTCGCGGCGGTGCGCAGCCAGGGTGTCCCCCACCGCCTGGTGATTGCCGGCCCCGCAGTCTGGAAGGCCCATGCACTCGCCGAATCCGTGCGCTGCCTGGGACTCGAGGATGCAATTGCCTTCACGGGTTACGTGGACGACGCCGAGCTGCCTGCGCTGATGGCGGGCGCCGCCGCATTTGCCTACGTATCGCTCTACGAAGGATTCGGCATCCCTGTGGTTGAGGCCATGGCGTGTGGGACCCCGGTGCTGACTTCGAACGTGGGGGCCTTGGCCCAGGTTGCCGGAGACGCCGCCCTGACCTGCGACCCCTTCGATGTG
>CAZFOG010000197.1:0-11694 GCA_964520685.1 uncultured Nitrospiraceae bacterium
AGGCCATGTTCGAGGATGTGCTGGGCTATCCCAACGTGGAGAAGCTCAAGCACGGTGTCGTCGAGTACGTGCTGCGCTTCCTGCGGTCGCTTGCTTTTCGGTGCTCTTGTCGGACACAAGCAGCACCTTTCGGCCTGACGAAACCGGCGCAACCGGTTTCGTTGGAGTCCCATGACTATCTGGGACAAGGAACTGGTGCTTGTCGACGAACTCAACCGCGCGGTGCCGGAACTCCAGTCCAAATGGCTGGAGATCATCCGGAGCCGCAAGATCATGGGCTTCCCGACCCAGGGAAACTGTGCCTCTGCCAACGTTCCGCAATCTGGACCGCAGCCAGAAGTCAGGATGCCAGGCGAAAGGGCTCGCCACAATCGGGTACCCAGCCCCTGGGTGGGTGTGGGCGGCCATGAACCCCATCAGCTACAGCGCTACCCAGGCACTGGACAACGCGCTCGTCGGGCGGTTCGCCATCTTCCTGTACCCGCCGGATGTCCACGAGATGGATGAGCCATTCCGGAATGCCGAGCTGGCGCTCGGCGATCCCAGGAAAGACCCTCGGGACAGCGAAACATGAGCCATTTGGCATTTGGCTCACCCGTAGAGCACGAAAATGGGGTCGTCATGTTCAAAAATCTCGGGACAGTCCCGTCTCGCGCCTGTAGCGCTCGCTTGGGTCAGTCCCGGGTTTTCTTACACCTGTTCGGGAATCACGTACGGCTCACGGTAGGTGCGTTTGACCAGACTGTTGGCCTCGTCGTCGTTCACGAATCCCTCGGTCTTGGGATCGATTTCCAGACGCCGCCCGGTACGGTAGGCAATGTTGCCGTAATGGCAGAGCAGCGTCGAGAGATGCACTTTCTCGATATCCCCGTTCGGCAGCGCGCGCGACCGCACGCAATCCAGGAAGTTGCCGATGTGGCCGTGGTTGGCGTCGGTAAACTCGCCGTGTGTGACATTGACGGATTTCCCGTCAGCGTCGAAGACCTCCCATCCGCCGCCGTGACGGCCCAGCATCATGAACTGCTTGCTGCCGTAAATCTCGATCCGGGTGCCGCTGAACGGCCAGTTCGGCAAGGTGTCCAGGTCGCGAATCTCCATGGGCGTTTTGCGCATGTAGGGCGCCCACAGGACTTCCTCGAATACCATGGTGAGGCCGTCAAAATCATAGATCACCGAATGCGTATCCGGGCATTCCTGGTCGTCGTCGAAAAAGATCTTCCCGCCGCCCGAGGTAACGTATTTGGGATAGTCCTTGTCGATGAGCCAGCGGGCGATGTCCATCTGGTGCACGCCGTCGTTAATGATATCGCCGCCCGAGAAATCCCAGAACCAGTGCCAGTTGTAGTGGAACCGGTTCGGGTTGAAGGGCCGTTCGGGCGCCGGCCCGAGCCACATGTCATAATCCACGCCCTCCGGCGGTTCGCCGTCGGGCTTTTTGCCGATGGGGCCACGCTGTTTGCTGTTGATCACCCGCGCGAAATGCACCGTGCCGAACGCTTCCGAGCGGATGTAATCGAAAGCCTTGTAGCAGTAGGGTGCGCTGCGGTTCTGCGCGCCGACCTGGACGATGCGCCCATGGTTGCGCGCCGCCTCGACCATCTTGCGGCTTTCCCAGATGCAGTGGGACGTGGGTTTCTCGACGTAAACGTCTTTGCCCGCCTGACAAGCCCAGATCGTGCCCAGGGCATGCCAGTGATCGGGTGTGGCATTGATGATTACATCGACGTCCTTGTCGTCGAGCACTTCCTTGATGTTCTGGACGCATTTGGGCGCCTTGCCCTGGGTGTCCTCGATGAGTTTGGACCGGTCCTTGAAAATGCGGCTGTCGACGTCACAGATGTAGGCCAGCTCGCAATCGTCACGCTCGGCGAACCATTCGCCCAGGTAGCGGCCGCGTCCGAGCATACCCATGCTGGCCGCGATGATCTTTTCGTTGGCGCCCAGGGCATTGATGGAAAACACACCCGCGCTGGCGGCCGCCGCCACCTTGCCGGTCTTGCTGAAAAATTCGCGCCGGTTCATCGCTTTCATGAACAGTCTCCTCCTGTCCCCGTCACGCGCCTGTGCGCGCATTTGCGGGGCCGTGTCCCACTATCCCCCGAGATGAAACTGGTGTCGCGCAAGCCATTACCATAGCAAACACGCGGGCCGTATGCGAATCCCGAGGCGGGCCAGGGCAATCGCACGTGAACCGCGCATAAATCGACAGTTGCCGAATATCGCCGGCTCCCCTGGCCTGAGTCTTCACCCCAAGGCCCGTCTCTCAATGCGGCGCCATTGCGCCGTCAAGATCGCTTCCGATGTGGGGCGGGTATCGAGGTGGCATGAGCATCCTGCTCATGATTAGCTCTCCCGCGATGCCGTGAGTTGCGGTAATCGCCGCCACTGCTCTGCAGGTTCACGAGCATCCGGGCCGCAAAGAACCGCACGTATTCTCGCCGTCCACTCCGAAAACTCCAAAAACCGGGACGGACCCCTCTTTTGTGGGACCGGCGCCCTCGCCGGTCATTTCTATCTTCATGGCCTACGGGTAAGCCGGTCGGCTCATGCTGAGCCGTCCCAAGGTTTTTGTCCATTCCGTCCACTCCGCTCGCGGTCCGCTCGCCCGGCGCTTGAAGCGCGTTTACTCAGTTGGTAAACTTTCTTGACTTTTTTCGCCCATGTCGCGCGGCGAGGCAAACATGACTTGGAACCTCCGACATAACGTCCTGCGAACCGGCCTCTGTCTGGTGGCATCGGGTTGCTGGATTGTCCTGCCCGGGTGTTCTCCCCGAATGCCCGAACCGCAGTCCGCAGCATCCCCTGAGAATTCGTCTCCAGCCATCGAGCCCGTTGCCAGTCCTGCTCCGGCCGAGGTGCCCGCGCCAGAGGGCCGAAGCGAGGGCGAACGGTTGCAGCAGACCGTGCAATATCAGGCCATGGGGACGGACTTCGAGTTTACGCTGTACACCGAGCCCGGGGCGGAGAGTACGGCGGAGGTCGTGCGGATCGCCGATATGGCCATGGAGGCCGTGCGCAACCTCGAGGAGCAGATAAGCCAGTGGAAACCCCAAAGCCAGACCACCTACATTAACCGGCATGCCGCCCGGGAGCCGGTGCGGGTTTCCCCGGAAGTCTTCACTCTGCTCCAGACGTGCAAGGACGTCTACACGGACACGGCCGGCGCATTCGACGTCACGGTTGGGCCCCTGATCGAGTTGTGGGGCTTCTATAAGGGAGAGGGGCATCTTCCGTCCGCGGAGGAACTGCGAACTGCCGTCGGGCGGGTGGGCCTGGACAAGGTCACTCTGAATGCCGATGACCGGACCGTCGCATTCTCGCAGGAGAACATGCATCTCGATTTTGGGGGCATCGGAAAGGGTCTTGCACTGGACGTTGCGGCGGAAGTCATTCGGGGTTATGGGGTTAGCTCAGCTGTTTTACACGCGGGGACCAGCACCGTGCTCGCCATCGGCGCTCCCCCCGGAGAGCCCGGGTGGACAGTGCGTATTCGGAACCCGTATAATACCAGTGAGTATATAGATGAGGTGTCCCTCAGGGACGAGAGCCTGTCGACCTCCGCGAGCTACGAGAAGTGGTTCGAGCTTGAGGGCAAGAGGTATTGTCACATCTTTGACCCGAGGACGGGTTTGCCGGTGGAAGGCATGGTAAGTGCCACGGCCATTGTGCCTTCCGGCACGCTCTCCGACGCTCTCAGCACGGCGTTTTTCGTCATGGGCGTCGAGGAAACCCGAGCATATTGCAGTGAACACCCCGATGTGCGGGCGATCCTCGTGCCCCACAAGGGTGATGAACTTGAACCGAGGCGCATAGGGTTCGATGCGCCATGAGGAGCGGCCATGAAGGAAAAGTACAGTAGCAGGCATAAACTATCGAGGCGCAATTTCATGGCTACCGCAGGTGCGGCGGCCGGTGTGCTGATTGCATCGGGGTATTCTCCCTTGTCCTATGCGCAGAACGGCAAGGTGCGCGTGGCCAGCATCGGGACGGGCGGCCAGGGGTGCCTGCACCTGCGTGACGGCCTGGCGCGCGCGAAAAACATCCAGGTTGTGGCGGTGTGCGACGTGTACTACCCGCACCTTGACGGCGGGTGGATCGTCGCCGGTCGCGACAAAAACATCAAGAAATACCGCGACTACCGTAAGATGCTCGAAGAGATGGGCAATGAAATCGACGCAGTGGTCATCGCTACGCCTATCGACACGCACCATGACATCGCGATGGACTGTCTCGATGCGGGCAAGTACGTCTTTTGCGAAAAGACCATGTGCTACGCGGGCTCCGAGGCCACACTCGAGGAACACGTGCAGCAGAATCGCGACCTCGTGCAGAAAGTCCACGACACGGGCAAATTCCTCCAGATCGGCCACCAGCGCCGGTACAACCCCGACTACAACCACGCCCTCAAGCTCGTGTGGGACGAGGACGTCATCGGCCGCATTCACCACATTGACGCGCAGTGGCACCGCAACAACGACTGGCTCCGGCCCCTGCCGCCCGCGTCGAGTTTCGACGATGAGATGATGGCGCTTGTGGGCGGTTGGCTCAACGAGCGGATGGGTTCGTATCCGAACTTCAGCAAGCTGTCGGAAGGCGAGAAACAGCGGCTGATCATGGACGGCCACACCAACTGGCGCATCTATACGGAACGGTCGGGCGGCTTGATGACCGAGCTGGCGACCCACGCCCTCGACATCGTCAACTGGTATCTGGACGCCAATCCGACGAAGGTGGTCGGTTACGGCGGGATCGATTACTGGCGCGACGGCCGCACGGCCTATGACAATATCAATGTCTGCTTCGAATACAACCTCGAGCCGGGTAAGAGCCGTGCCCATGCCCCCATCGAGGCGCGGAACGAACTGCACAGCGATGCGCGGAACGATGCATACAGCGTGCGGGCCATGTATTCGAGCATCACGGCCAACGCACAGCGCGGCGCGAGCGAGTGGATACAGGGCGACAAGGGAACCCTCCGATTGACCGAGCTTGGCTGCCTGTACTACCGCGAAGCAACCGCCGACGTGAAGTGGGCCGCCGAGGGCCGCAAGGATGCCGCGGAGGAGAACGCGATCATCGTCACGACGGGCGGCACGCGCGAATTGAGCAACGAGGCCGTCAAAAACGCCGAACCGGTGCTGGTCGATACGGACCGGAGTGTGGATCAGTTGCAGTTCGAGGCCTTTGCGAGCGACATCATGCATAACGGCACGCCGCGCGCCAACGTGATGGTCGGGCTCAAGTCGGCCATTTGCGCGCTGAGCGGCATGATGGCCATGCGCCAGGCCACCCGGGGCGAGGTTGCCGAAGTGCAGATTAAGCCCGAGTGGTACGAGTTCGGTTTCGAAACCGACGACAGCTCGATGTACGGGCCGCCGGTTGAAGTGTAAGGACGGATTGGGGCGCCCGAGCGCCCCGGCCTTGTAGTCTTTCCCCTGCGGCGTCTGTTCTGGCGGGCGCCGCCGGGAACTCCTCACACGTATTCTGATGAGGCGGGTATGGTGCGCCGAATGGGGGAGGGGTGGTTGTATTTCCACTGTAACCAGGATAAATCTCCCGGTTACATCTGGGTTAACAGAAAGCAGACCGGATTAATTCCTGCGATTGGTTCGGGAAAGGAACACGTCAGCATGCGCAAGTCAGCTATTCGCTGGGCACTCGTGGTGGGCGCGGCAGCCTTCGCCACGGTCGCGATGGCGGCCGATGGAGCCGGGCAGGCACCGTCAAGCATACGCGACCTCGAAAAATACGTGGGTCGAGACCTGGTCAACGACACCCTGGCCCAGAAGGCCGATGTCATTCCGTTACTCCCCCAATCCTGCCCGCCGTTTTATCTGCGCGACGAACACAACAAGATCATCGACCCCACCATCGAGGAAGACGTGAACCGCCCCGTCAACTTCCGCCAGACCTGCGGCGGGCCGGCATGCCACGACGTGCAGCGCATCACCGAGGGCTACCATTTTCAGATGGGTGCGGACCAACTCTACGAGCCAAACAAGCCCGGCGAGCACGTGCCCGTCGATAAAGGCCCGGCCTATTTCGGGAAGTGGCGCTTGTTCGAGCAGCGCGAGCTGTCGCCTCAGCATTTTCGCGATCCGAACTACATCGACGAAACCCCCTTCGAGTGGATTCAAAACGAAGGCGTGTTTCATCCAGGCGGCGGACCGGCCGAGTATGACCGCGCCGGCCGGCGGTATGACGTGGTTCAAACACAGGATCCCGGGCTTGCGACGGCGTACGAAGGCGACTATTACGGGGCCGAGTGGCACAAGAGCGGCGTGGCCGGTCCCGACTGTCTCATTTGCCATCTCGAGACCTATGAGTATTCGCTGCGTGCCCAGCAGTTGAAAAAGTATAACTTCAAATGGGCCGCGACCGAGGCCTCAGGGTTCGCCAGCGTCGAGGGGTCCGTTCAGGATGGAGATCTCCCCCGTCTCAGCTACAACAAAGAGATGTTTGGCGCGGACGGCAAGGTGCACCTGAAGATCCGCCGCCCCTCGGACCGCAACTGCCTCTTCTGCCACCACATGCTGGGCGTGCAGAAACGCGGGGTGACTTGGCACGACAACTATATGCAGGACATGCACACACAACAGGGCATGGCCTGTATCGACTGCCATTCCGGCGATATCCGGCACCATTTCGCCAAAGGCCATTCGTCGAGCATGCACGTTCGCGACGACCTCGACGGCAGCATCATGTCCTGCGAAGAATGCCATAACAGCGAAGAGTTCGGGGCGCCGAAATACGACCATCCCGGTTTCCCGCCCATCCACTTCGAACGGATGAGCTGCGAATCCTGCCATATTCCCCGCACGCCCATTTATGCGGCGACGGTGGTGGATACCCTGACCGGCAAGAATATCAAGCTGCCCCATGACATCGACGAAAAGACAACTGCCAGCAAACGGTTCGGGGCCTTCTGGACCAAGACCCTGGTCAATGAAATCGGGGCAGCGGCGTTTCCCCTTACCCCCGCCGAGATCGACCGTGCCGCCAATCTCCGCCTGCCGGCCGATGACGGGGATTTCTGGGGCTATTTCACCGACGCCGGAGGGAAGCTGGCGCCATGGGCCGAGAACCTGCGGAAGCAGGGCGCGCTCACGGTGGCGCAGGTCGTCGGAGATCACGTCGACAATGATTACAAACGCAGGCTCATGCTCGTCGCCCTGATGAAGACCCTCGAGAAAGGCGCCGAGCCCTCGTGCGTGTTTCGCGGCCAAGCCTATCGCATGTACGGCGACAAGCTGCAGGCCATTCCAAGCACGTTGAACGCCCCGCGCGTAGGCTATGTCAAAGAGAAACCCGTGTCCTGGGCCTACCACGATTTTGGCGGCGACCAGAAGCTGCGCGCGGAATGGTATCAGCTCGGCGCCTTCTGGGCCTTTGACGATGGCGCCACCATCCGGCCCGTATACACCAAGGAAACGGCCGAAGCCTGGGAGCTGCTGACGCAGGAAGAGTACAAGTACTTCTATCTGCCGGCCATGCCCCTCGACAATCCGGCGGTGGCCATGCCCGACCCCGCGACGGTTGAGGAAGCCCAGTTCCGCAGCGCGTGGCTGAAGAAGTTCCGGTCATACGCGACTTCTGAAGTCGAGCGTCTGGGCATCTTTGACGACAACCTCGACGGCTGGCCCGAGGCAAACACCGAACAGGAAATGGGTACCATGGCGTGGGCGCTCGTGCGCACCATGGAGCGCCTTCCGAAACCCGAGGTCTACTACATCAAGGGCACCAGCGCCTACAAGATCACCGTTGAAGACGTGAATGACCCGCCTTTCGGCGAGTCCTGGGCCGGCGTTGAGGCGATTCCCGATGGCGAACCCGGGTTGGCCCTGTTCCGTTACGAGTTGGACGAAGGAACCCAAATCTGGCAGGTGGCCGAAGCGCCCCGGCCAATGAAGATGTTCAAGTACCAGATCGAAGCGGTCGACATGGCTGCGGCTGTCGGCGATGAAATAATGGCCACCCTGGCATCGCTGGCTCAGCGCCTGCCGTGGACCATCTCGCACGGCGTCGTGCCGGCCCAGCAGGCCCTCGGCGCCAACGGGTGCACCGAATGCCACTCGATGGAATCCGAGTTCTTCTTCGGGAAAGCCATGGTCGATCCCTACGGGCCCGACGCCCTGCCGATAACCCAGCCCAACTACCAGAAACTCGACTACCTCACCGCCGACCTGGCCTTTGCAGCCTTCCGCGAAAGCTTCCTGAAGCACTACGCCCTGTGGTGCGTGCTGCTCGTGCTTCTCGTGATCGCCGGCCACTATGCCATGTTCGGCGCGAAGACCGGACCCAACGAAGACAAGCTCGATACGTTGCGGTTCACCACATTCGAACGCGTCAGCCATCTCGGCCTCATGGTCTCGGTCACCTACCTGTCCTTCACGGGTTTCAGCTTCCTGCTGGGCTACAACGACTTTCTCGGCGAGCTGTCGCGTTACCTCCACCTGCTGGCCGGTTATCTCGCGGCCGTCTCCTTCCTCGCCGTTACCGTCGTGTGGGTGAAAAAGATGCTGCCCGAGAAGGGCGACCGCGAATGGCTCATGCACATGGGCGGCTACCTTGGCGCCAAAGGCCATTTCCCCGCCGGGAAATTTAATGCCGGACAGAAGATACTCTTCTGGATGGCACTCGTGATGATGGCCGTGCTGGTGATCTCCGGACTGATCATGGGCCTGTGCGCCGGACAGCGCTTTGCCATGCAGTCTGTGATTTACACCATCCACGACATCGCAGGCCTCGGGATGATACTCCTGCTTCTCGGCCACATTTACCTGGGCGTCTGCGTGAATCCCCACAGCGTACGCACAATCTTCGGTGGATTTGTCAGCTCCATCTGGGCCAAACGGCACCATCCCAACTGGGAACCCGTCGCCGATTTGCCCGAGCCGGATTGACACACTCAGCGTGCGCTTGCTATAGTTGCTTCACCAAGACGGGCGGTTAGCTCAGGTGGTTAGAGTACTTGCTTGACATGCAAGGGGTCGCAGGTTCGAGTCCCGCACCGCCCACCATATAATATCCATCAGGCCAATGGCTTACGACAGTGAGCCGTTGGCCTTTTTGTGTGGGGTGTGGGAGAGTATCGTGGGGGATGTGGCCGCGCATGGCCGTTTGTGGCGGTTCCTTGGGGCCCGGCCAGTGTTTGGGGACTGCCCCGACGGCAACGGGTACCATCTCCCGGCGATTCATGGCCGGCTCATCGCGCTTACGGTTGAGGCAGGCAGCTGCTGGATGCCTTGTGCATGGAACCGCGGGGGCAGAAGGACTGATTGTCCCGTTGGAGTGGCTCAATTGTCCGGCGGCCGGCACTCAGGCGCGCAGATTCCGCGATGCCTGATTCGAGCGAGGCGCGACTCCATTTTCCCGCGGCGGCGGACGTGCACAGTAGGACCCGCCTGTTTGTTGACAACCCTTGAGACGCTCTGGGAGACTCACGGTTGTGCTGCAGGAGGGAGTACAGCAGATGCAGAACCGCGCCGCTTTTCTGATCGGTCTCGTGGGCATTGCGTCAGTCCTGCCCGGTTGTACCGGGGCACCAGCTCCTCAAAGCACACGTTCCGGTGAAGTGCGGGGTGTGGCCAGCGACCCGGCTTTCGCACGGCACGTCGCGCAGTTGCGTCAGCGGGTACCGGAAGGATTTACGGTGGTCGAGCAGCCGCCGTTTGTGGTGGTCGGCGACGAATCGCCCGAGATGGTGCGGAAACGGGCCGCCGATACGGTGGAATGGGCGGTGGACAGGCTGAAAGCGCTGTATTTCGAGCGCGATCCGCCGCATACCATCGAGATCTGGCTGTTTCGCAACAAGGCAAGCTACATGAAGCACGCCTTCGAGTTGTTCGGCGACACGCCGACCACCCCATTCGGCTACTATTCAGCCGGGCATCGTGCACTCGTGATGAATATTGCGACTGGTGGCGGAACCCTTGTGCACGAGCTCGTCCATCCCTTTATCCAGGCGAATTTCCCCGCGTGCCCCGTATGGTTCAACGAAGGGCTGGCGTCGCTGTACGAAGGATGCATCGAGAAGGACGGCCGGATACACGGCCTGACCAATTGGCGCTTGCCCGATCTGAAAGAAGCGATCAGGGAAGGAAAGACGCTGTCGTTTCAGCAGCTCATGTCCTTGAGTGAAGAAGAGTTCTACGGCGGCACGGCGCAGGCCAATAGCGGCCAGTTCTATGCCCAGGCCCGCTATCTCTGTTATTACCTGCAGGAACAGGGCCTTCTTGTGAAGTTCTACCGGGAGTTTGTCGGGAACGTGGAGACGGACCAGACGGGGTACGAAACCCTGAAACGTGTCCTGGGCAAGACCGATATGGACGCATTCAAGACGGAGTGGGAGGCATTTGTCCAGGAACTGCGCTTTCCGGCTTGAGCACAGGGTCACGGCTTTGACGGGGCGCGGCCCGGATTGTGGCGCCCAATCCCCATGACCGAGCCAGTCTTCGGCGCCCGTTTCAGCATCTCCGTGAAAGTACACGAGGGATGTCCCGCCATGCCCGAAAAACCATTGACTTGCCGGGCCATGCCAAGGCCGTCTTGGCGATGGTTTGAAGCGTCGCAGTATGAAAGGAACTTTTAGTTGGCCATGCCACATTATATGATTAGGATAGTACGGAAGCCGACTCGTTCCCGCGTCCCGTGTGCTTCTTCCTGGTCCAGTGGGGGGACATCTCGGGCGGGAGGCGCAGTTTCGCAGGTCCTGCAGGCAATCGATTAAGGGAGGCGCGGCACCATGTCTGAAAACCCGAATCCAACCAACGCAAAGTCCTTCATCATCCCCGCGGTCGCCATGGCGTTTCTCGTCGTGTTGATGGTCGTTGCTCTCGCCGAGCAGTGCGACAGCCAGTCGTCGACGCTGCCCAAGCCCGTGGAAATCGCTCAGGCGCCCGCATCGACCGGCCCCGAAGTGCCCGTTGCCGCCGCACAACCCGAGCCGGCGGAGGCAACCGGGGCGACCGTGTCCGGGGTTTCGGGACCGCCCGCCGCCGAACCCGCGGCCGGGGCCGAGCCGCCGGCAGCGACCGAACCCGAATCCGCTCCCGTCGAACAGGCCGTTCCGGCGCCGGTGCGGCCCGCCGAAGCGAAGGAAGGCCACCTGAACATCATCGGAACCGTTCCGCTGCCGGGGGAGAAGCTGGAAAACATGGTCGTATTGTTTTTCGACCGGTCCATCGCGATACCCAGAGCGCCGCACGGCATGCCCGCGGCGCCGTTCGAGCTCTCCCCGCCGCTGGAGGGTGAGTTTCGTACAGGCGCGAACTACGCTGCTTTTGTGCTTGCGCCGAACCAGGAGCTGCCCCCTAACGAGTTCTACGAACTGCGCCTCAACCGGCAACTCACGTCCACGGACGGCAAGCAACTCAACCCCGAACAGTACCAGCTGCGGGTGGCCACGTTTGCCTTCGAGCCCCAGCGCGTCTGGGTGCTCGAGCAGAGCGATGCACAGACGATGCTCGGCGTCCTGTTCCCGGTGGCTGTAGACCTCGGAGCCTTCCGGGAACATCTCACCGTGACCGATGGCGACGACAAACCCCTCGCGTTTGAGCTCGAGCAGGGCACTTCCGAGACGTCGTTGCGTCTCCGGTGTGCCGGGACCCCCAAGATTCCCATCAAACTCAACGTTGCGGCGGGTCTCCAGGATACCCAGGGCCTGTTCACGCTGGCCCACGAGCGCACGTTCAC
>CAZFOG010000198.1:0-11591 GCA_964520685.1 uncultured Nitrospiraceae bacterium
TCTTCCGAGTAAATGGCGAATTTGTGCTGCTCGGGATAGGACCCCGAAGAAGCCCTGACGCCAACGGCCGCCCCCGCGGCGGTCGCTCCGGTACTTCGCAAAAACGTCCGGCGCGGGATACTTCTATCCCCTTTACCCCGGAAATACCCCATGCGAAACTCCTCGGCACGTGCCGGTACCTATTCTCAGGTACAGCGCAACGCCCCGGGCATCAGGCCAATTCGCTGCGATGTGCCCATACTTTCTGGAACGCCTTGATGTACTGGTCGACCAGTTCGGGCACCTCTTTGGTGAAATACGGCAACGCAATGCTGGTCGCATTCGCCTGTTCGGAACCCGGCAGCTCCGGAACAACCGGCTTGTGGTGCCACCACTCGTCTTCGGCATAGAGCGGCAATTTGTGCTGCAGCGTGTAGTTCAACCCGCTCGCGTTCACACCCTCCGCCTTCAGTGCCTCGACCGCGGCGTCGCGCGACATGCCCGCCTCCGCCTCGTCGATGAACAGCATGTTCCATGCATAGTAAAGCCGCTGCACGTCTTTGCGCCCGCTGGACTGTTCGTACAGGCCCGGAAGCTGCGTCAACTCATCGTTCAAACGGCGCGTCTGCCGGACACCCGCCGCGTTCCGTTCCTCGATACCGCGCATCTGGCACCGGGCAAGCTCGGCGGCCATCGGGTGCATCCGGAACTTCAGACCATATCCGGAGCCTTTGTACTTGTATACGGGGCTGTCCGACGGAATACCCGGCATGTCGTAATTGCCGAAGGCCGTGGCCCGCTCGAAATCTTCCTTGTTCTGATACATGCCCATGCCGCCTTCGATCGCCGGCAAAGGCTTGCTCATCTGATAGCTGTAAATCGACATCCGGCCCCACGTGCCCACGTATTTGTCCTTCAGCTTGGCCATGTGCGCATGAGCCGAATCCTCGAGCACGATCAACCCTTTCTCCTCTGCCCACTCGCTGATCAGGTCCATGTCGGACGGCAACCCGATCCAGTGCACAGGCAGCACCGCCTTGGTGTTCGGGGTAAGCCGCTTCTTCGCATCCTCGAGGTCAAAATTCAGCGTGCGCGGATTGATGTCGACAAACACCGGCACCAAACCAAAGAAACGCATGGGCGTAATTGTCGCAAAGAAGGTGTAGCTCGGAACCATGATCTCGCTGCCCGGGGGCAAGTTCAGCGCGAAGAACATCGCAGCCAACGCGCTGGTCCCGTTATAGTGGGCCTTTGCGTAGGGCATGCCAAAATGGGAGCACCACTCTTCCTCGAGCTTCGCTACGGGATCGTAACTGGGATGCCGCAAAAGCTGGATCATGGCCTGTTCTTCCGTTTCGCCATACAGGGGCCATTTCCACGCATCGCCCGTAGGGACCGTCACTGCCTTCGGGCCGCCCTTGACCGCGAGCGTCTCGGCCGCCCCATACGCCTGGCGCTGACCCGCTAATGCGAGACCCGCCGCCGCCGCCCCCGTTGTCTTGAGAAACACGCGACGGCTCGGCTGACCGTTAGCGCTGGTTTCTTTCTTCTGCATCATCCGTACCTCCATTTCACACGCCCGTATAGGCATTACCTTTAACCAGAGCATATACCCCCTATGATATGCGGAATGCCTCCGCAAGTCCAGAAAGTGGCGCAGGCGCCACAGGGGCCGCGGCCTTTCCCTGCCAAAACCATACGGGATGTTCTTCCGATAGGCCGAATGGGCCCTTCTACCCCAAAACCGGGTCCATGCAGGTCCATGCAGGTCCGTGTAGGTCCGTGTGGGTCCGTGTGGGTCCAAGTGCGAGGGTTTCGCCCGTCGCTCCCCCCTCTTTCATCGTCTACGGGTGAGCCCAGCGCCCATGATTCGCTGTCCCCTCCCTTTCGTTGTATCGGGGTATCCGGCATGATACTCTTGGCCCTGCATCGCAGTCGGTTGCGCGGTCCGGGAGGGGAATGTCCGCACAATATCCTGCGTTCGATCAGGAAGAAGTCGCCGAAACGTAAAGGATGTATTCGCATGATTTCCTACCGAATTCGCTCCATCTTCATTCTTACCACGATAACTCTCTGCGCCGGGCTAAGCGCATCAATGGCATTCGCCGCCGAAGAACCGGCGACCGGAGGCTGGCGCGCTGGTGTGGCCCGGGCCGACATCACACCCGAGGAGTCCATCTGGCTCGCGGGATATGCCGGCCGCGACCATGCCGCCGAGGGCACGCTCCATCCCCTGTGGGTTAAGGCCCTGGCACTCGAGGACGCGTCCGGACAGCGCGCCCTGCTGGTTACGACAGATCTGGTCGGGCTGCCGCGTGATTTGACGGATACCTTGCTCGCACGCATTGAGGCCGACCACGCCCTGAAGGCCAGCCAGGTGATTCTGAGCAGTTCACACACCCATTCCGGCCCCGTCACGGACAATATGCTCTACGCGATGTATCCGCTTGAAACGGACGACAAAGCCCGCACCGAACAATACACGCGCGGCCTCGTAGAACGCATTCTCGGCGCTGTAGACGAAGCCCTGGGCGAATTGGTTCCCGTGCAAATCGAATCGGGGAACGGCGTCACGCGCTTCGCCGTCAACCGCCGCAACAACAACGAGTCCCAGATCACCGCAACGCATGACTTGAAAGGCCCGGTCGACCATGCCGTACCGGTGATTCGGGTATCCCGGCAGGACGGGACTCCGCTGGCCGTGGTGTTCGGCTACGCCTGTCACGCCACAACCCTCGACATCTACCAGTGGTCCGGCGATTATCCCGGGTTTGCCCAAATCGAGCTCGAATCCGCCCACCCGGGTGCCACCGCCATGTTCTTCGCGGGGTGTGGAGGCGATCAGAATCCTCTGCCGCGCCGGACGATCGAGCGCGCCGTGCAATATGGCCGCGAGCTTGCCGTAGCCGTTGAGCGCGTTCTGGCCGAGCCCATGAAACCCCTAACGCCCGATTTTCGCGCGCATTATACCGAAGTGGAACTGGCCCTCGCGCCCGCCCCCAGCCGCGATGAACTGGCCGCGCAGGCTGAGAACGCGCCCGGCTACAAGCTACGTTGTCTCAACGCCCTTATCGCAACGCTCGATGCCGGTAAGCCCCTCCCCGCAACCTATTCGTATCCCATCCAGTTCTGGCAGCTCGGAGAACAGACCCTGGTCGCACTGGCGGGCGAGGTGGTAGTGGATTACTCGATCTTCCTCAAACGGATGCTTGGAAATGACACGTTTGTCATGGCCTACGCCCACCATGTCCCGAGTTACATCCCTTCGGAACGCGTGCTTGCGGAAGGCGGATACGAAGGCGCGGATGCCCAGCTCTACTATGGTCTTCCGTCGCCCTGGGCCAGCGGCGTCGAGGAACGCATCATGACAGGCGCTACAAAGGCCGCAACTGCCCTCGGTCTCGCCGTTTCCCCCTGGAAAGAACAATAGACCGGGCGTTCAGGCGAGTGCCCGGCGGATCGGCGTAATCGCTCCTTACACGTGTAGCAACTCCCGGATAGCGTTCCGGAACGGGCCTTCCGATTCCGGCCGGAGAGCCGATGCGGTGGGTTCGTAGCCGCCCTCGCCGTACGCCGCCGCCGTGCAGATGTAGCCCGTCGCGCAGTCCCCATAGCCCGCGACCGCCACAAAGTCATCCCTGCGCAACTGCTTCGCAAACAGTTGATATTCGATCATGGGCTCGCCCGGCAGATGGACAATGTGGATGTTCCCCAAATGCATGGCGCTCACTTCGATGGGCCGAGCGCTGCGCGCGCGATACGCCAGTGTCATTGCAGCGCCTGTCCGGACACTGTCCGCTTTTTTGACATCGGCCATCTGTGCCAGGCAGTCCGCTTCCGTAAAACCCGGGTCTTCGCGCACCGTCAGGGGGAAATGCGCCGTTGTCCAGTCGATAGCCGGTGCAGGAACAAAACTCGTCGCTCCGCTTGATTCCGCCATCGCAGCATAGATGCGCTCATACAGCCCCTGCCGCGCCTCGGGCGTGCCATCGTTGTATTTGCCCGCAGCAACATCACCCGCGCAGCCGGTAAAATAGGCTTGGAAGACTCCCTGCTCCTGTGCAAGACGTTCGCGGGCCATCCCGACGAAATCGTAACTGGCGCGGGGATCCCCATAGAAGCTCTGCGGATGCGTCGCGTAATAGTGCAACCGCGCGAGAGGGCGGTCTCCCTGGGCAAACGTTATGGTCTGCAACATCGGGTCCACTAGACCCTCGGGTAACGCCCGCACAGCCTCGTCACGGCACGAGCTTCCTCGAAACCCCACTTTCCCCTCACCCGCCGGTATCCGCCGGTTCGAGGCAACCCGGTCCACACGCGCGGAGCTCGTTCCAATCGCGTCAAATACCGTCAGGCCGTCGAGCGATCGGCGAACGGCCTCTCCAAGTGTCGCCGACGCCGCTTCAAACACCCCGTTGGACGGATATGCCGGCGGCGGGTCGATGGTATCGAGATACGGCCGCGCATCCGCGTCGCCCATGGGGGCCGTGTGCTGGTGCACCGTTTGCACCGCCACCCGGTCTTCGCTCGTCTCCGCCGCGCGCGCGACGGCCCGGCGAAACGAATCATAGGTGGAATTGCGCAGCTCGCACCAGTCCACGGCGCACAACACATAGCGCGTATCCCCGTGTTCAAGCACCACCCCTTTGACCAGCAAGGGATGTTCGATTGTCTCGAGGGGTTTGTAGCTCGAATAGATCGGCGTGCCCAACGGGACGGTCACATCGCACACAAATGTCGCCACGCGTTTCCGGCCGCCAGCCGAACCCGCCCCCTGTTCCGCCGCCCGGCTGCCTGAGACCCATGCTCCGGCTGTCAACATCGAGGCATCGCGCAAGAACCCGCGCCGGTTCAACCGTCTGGCTTTCGATTTGCTCATCGTACGCTGCACCCTTTCTAGACTCATGGATTGCAGATCCCACAACCCTGATCAAAACAAACGCTGTTCCGGCCGCATTTCCAGAATCCACCCCTGGCGGACATCCCGTCGCGCCCTATTCGGATGATTCCTCCTGCAACAATACCCTCATCCCGTCCATCAGGACATCCTCGGCATCCGGCGACACCCGCGACGCCGAGGGCTCGTACCCGCCCTGGGCGTATGCCTCGCGCATGCAGATGTACCCCGGCCCATAATCCCCATATGCGGTGAGGCAGACAAACCGGCTGGGGCGCATCGTCTGTGCCGCCAACTGGTATCCGATGCACAGCTCTCCCGGCATGTGCAGCACCGTCGCCGGACCAATGTCCAATGCCGCCAGGTCGATTTGATGTCCGGACTGCATTCGGGTCATGAAAGCCAGCGCGCGAGCGGCCCGCACCCGCGCTTTGACCTCAGCATGCTCATCGGCAAGGGTCTCGGACGCCGCAACCGCATCCAGGTTTTCCAATACTGGCAGCGACACCGGGTGCACGCGCCAGCGAATATCCGAAGCGGTCACGGAGGTCTTCTCCGTGGCTTCCCAGGCGCGCTTCATGCCCTCGGCAAGCCGTCCAGCCAATACGGGCCGGTTCTCGGGCGAGCCGTCGTTGTACTTCCCCGCCGCTACGTCGCCCCCGGCCCCGTTGAAATGAACATGGAGGGCGCCTTTGACCGCGGCCTCCCGCGCCGCGCGCGCCATACCCACAAAATCCCAGCTCACGCCGCCCTTACCGTAATAACTCTGCGGATGCGTCGCGTAGTAGCTCAAGCACGCCACCAGCTCGTCTGCGTCCCAAAACGATATCATCCGGACAACCGGATCGATGACGCCTTCCGGGGCATTCCGGAGCTCCTCGTTGCGGCAGCTGCTCCCGCGCATAGGACCGCACACCCCGTCCGGACCGATTATCCGCCGGTTCGACGCAACCTGCTCCACCCGGCCCTTCCCAAGACCCACATGGGTCACGCGCCGCGGGTTTCGAACCGCCGCCGAAACCGCACCCACAACGCCATTCAGCGCATGGACTGCCGCTTCCACGGTGAACATGGCCCCGCTGACACCGTTGTCCGCCAGGAATCGCTCCGACGTATAGTCCACGCCCGGCGTATCGTGTTGATGCACCACGTGGACCGCCACACGCTCGCGCACCGTACCCGCCGCCTTGGCTAACGCGTCCCGCCACGCATCGTGGGCCTCGTTGCCGATCCCCACCCAGTCCACCGCGCAAAGCACAATCGGACCGTCCGCCGCCCACAACACCACCCCGCGCGCCGTAAGCGGATCCACGATCTCCGTCGCCGGTTGAACATTCCCATGACACAACACAGCGCCAACGGGCGGGGTCACATCCGCCTGAAACGTCGCGATTCGCAATTCACCATTCTCCGCCGCCATCGCCGGCCCCAGTGACACCAGAACCGCCACCGTCAAGACAACAAATCCGGAAAACCGCACTCTGCTCAATCCTCCTCGCGGCTAAGCAACCGCGCCAAACGTTCGATATCCCTCTTTCACCAACACCCCAATAGACTGGGTTTCCCACGGCCACCGCCACGAAAAGAACTCCAATAAACGTCCGCGAGGATGGTAACGGGTTAGTCCCGGAGGATCAATAAAAAGTAGCGGACTCCCCTATCGTCCCACGATGCATACGGCGTTCCGGACGGGCACGCTCCCCCGAGTAGGTGTATCTGCACGTGCGCGGGGGAGTCGTTGGACCAGGCGTGGCTCCTTTCATTCGCTTCTCAGCTAGGAGACAGTTGTATGTGAAGCACTTTCCACCCAACCCGGAAGATCGGCTAAGCCCCCCCTTGACAAATACGAATTGTTTCGTATATGCTCTTTCCAGGCATCACATCGATACTTTAGCCAAGGAGATACCAACGTGGGTCGAAGAACGACTGAAGGCCCGACGGAAGCGGAACTCGAGATCCTCCACGTGCTGTGGCAGCGAGGTCCCAGCACGGTCCGCGACGTCCATGAAGCACTCGCAAAGGTGCGGAAAACGGGCTATACCACAGCACTCAAGCTCATGCAGCTTATGGCCGAGAAGGGACTTGTCAAACGCGATGAGTCCAAGCGCAGCCATGTGTACCGCGCTGCGGTCGACCAGGAGGATGTGCAACAGAAAATGGTGGGGTCAATGCTTGATCGGCTGTTTGACGGGGCTCCTGAACAACTACTGGTGCACGCATTGCGCGCAAAAAAAGTGTCTAACGACGAGTTGACGAAGATCCGGGAACTGCTGGATGAGTATGAAAGGGGAGAGTCATGAACGCCCTCACAGCACTTGCCGCGCATCCGCTGGTGGAAAACCTGGGATGGACGCTACTGCACTTTGTCTGGCAGGGGGGCGCATTGGCACTTGCCCTCGGGGTCGCCTTGCTCTTGCTGCGGGGAAAATCTCCCAACGTCCGGTACACCGTGTCGTGCATGGTGTTGCTATTGCTGGCCGTTACCCCGCTCGTGACGTATTGGCACCTGAACACAGCGACATCACAATCCACGCAGGTTTCTGAGCTTAAGGGGCCGGCGCGGGCGGAGCCTGCTTCGCCGGAAATGACGGGGCCTTTGGCAGACGGTCAGCGCACGCCGGCATTGCAGACTCCGCCCCTTTCCACAGCCGGAGATGGGGCCGAGCGCCCCCTGCCCGAACGTTTGGGTCGCTTCTTTGAACCGACACTCCCGTGGCTGGCCCTGGGATGGTTCCTGGGCGTAACGATGTTATCACTCCGCTTGATGGGGGGATGGATTCAAGCCGAACGGCTGAAGCGGCGCCACGTCACCCCAGTCGGTGAGCAGTGGATGGCACGGCTGGCCCGCCTCTGTGAACGCCTGGGGGTTACGGAAACCGTCCGTCTGCTGAACTCGGCTCTTGTAGAAACGCCCGTACTCATCGGTTGGCTGAAGCCCGTCATTCTGCTTCCCATGTCGACCATTACGGGGCTGTCCGAGGACCAGGTCGAGGCAATCCTCGCCCACGAGTTGGCCCACGTTCGCCGGTGTGACTATCTGGTGCGCGTGTGCCAGTCGCTGGTCGAAACACTCCTGTTTTATCATCCGGCCGTGTGGTGGGTATCCCGCCAAATCGGCATCGAACGCGAATATTGCTGCGACGATCTCGCCGCGGCCGCGTGCGGGGACAAGATTGGCTATGTACACGCGCTTACGGGGCTCGAGGAGTTGCGCGGCCCGAAGCCTCGATTGGCTATGGCTGTGCATGGCGGGTCGCTGCTTGTTCGCGTGCGGCGCCTTCTCGTGTCTTCCCCCGAACACGCGGGTAGCGGGGCACGCTGGTACGGAGGGTTGATTGCCGTCATCGCCGCGGTCGCCATGGCGGTCTCCATCCACGTTTCCGTGTCGGCCGCAAGCGCAGAGAACGAAGTCGCGGCGTCCGTGCCGCAACAGGCCACTAACCAGTCCAAACCCTCTGCAACGGACCAGGCCGCTGTCGCTGCACCGGCCCCGATAGACACGGAGCAACTGCAGGCGGTATCGGAAACCAACGTGAAGCCGGTGGGGGTCGCCTTAATCGAATTCAGCCGCGTCGGTTCGGCTGAGAAGCTCGGAGAAACCTGTGCGCAACTGTATGAACTGGTTTCCGAAGGGCTTGCGGGCGCGCCCGCGATTCGCCTGGTTGAACGCGACAAGCTGCAAAAGACCATGACCGAACTCAATCTCAGCCAGACGGGGCTCGTCGAACCGGGAACGGCCACCCAGGTCGGCCGCCTGGTCGGCGCGCGATACTTTGTTGCCGGAAGAGTCATGCAATTGGGTGAGGACTACGTCGTAACCGTGCGCATCATCGATACCCAGACTTCAGAGGTGGCTGCGCTGCGCCATCTATCGCCCGAAGCGGACGGCGTGCTGGCCCTCGCGGACGGGACGGTCGCGAAGATTACCGAACGTCTGAACGACGTTACCGCGGTACAGGCGACGGCCGGCGATGATGACCCGTATGCCGGGGAAATCCGCCGGCTCCGCAAACTCCTCGAAGGGCGCAAACTGCCCACCCTGGCGGTGTGCGTCCCCGAATCGCACATTGGCACGTGGGTTCCCGACCCGGCGGGCGAGAACGAGATGATCCGTGTCCTTTCCGACATAGGCTATCCCGTCGTTGACATCTCAACGCTCATGGAACGCGAGTCGCCGAGTTGGTGGGCGAACTTGTTCCACGGTCCCGCCGAAGGCAGAGAAGGCACCGAAGCCCGCCTGACCATCGGAGGGCGCAGTGCCCACGAGATCATGCAAAACAAACGCATCGCCAAGGTGAGAGAGAAAGCCGACATTTTCATCATCGGCGAAGCCTTCAGCGAACACGCGGGCGAAACCCACGGGTTTCAATCCTGCAGGGCCCGGGTGGAAGTCAAGGCCATCGATACCAGGACCGAATCCGTTGCTGCTGCACTGAGTAAACACGCCGCGGGGGCCGACATTGCGGAACTCATCGCGGGCAAGAAAGCCCTCCGAACGGCGGGGGGCCAGACCGGCCTCGAATTGGCGCGCAAACTCGCCAACCACTTCGCTGTCGCGAGCAAGGAGGAATAGATGATTTCTCCGAAACAAGTCTCCTGGACCCGTTTCACGATGCTGGTAACTGTCCTCGCCGCTACGGGATTTGTGACTCCCTTGGCATTGGGGCAGCCCGAAGAACCAGCCGGTCCGGCCAACGAAATTGCGCTGCTGGTGGAAGGTCACGTCGACTTGCTCGGCGGAAACACCTTGGTGGTGTTTCCGTTTCCTTACGCCGACGGGATCAAGTCCATCGAAGGCGCCCTCATTGCGGAACGAGTGGTGACGCGTCTGACCGAAGGCGGCCAGGTGCGTGTCGTTGAGCGGGCCATGATCGACAAAATCATGGAGGAGCAGAAGCTCAGCGCCGCCGGTTTCGTGGACCCTTCAACTGCCGTGGAGGTGGGCCGCCTGCTCGGCGCCCGGGGGATTTTGTCCGGAACGATTACCGACCTGGGCGACGTGATCGAAATCCACGCACGCCTGCTGAACGTCGAAACCGGTGAAGTCGTAGGCACGCTGAAAAGGCGCGCTCGAAAGACCATCAAGACCTTCATCAGCCCACTGTGGTCGGAGATCGAACGCATCAAGACAGAGAGCCCGAGTTTCGACCTCAAGGTTTGGGCAGACCGGGGGCGTGCATCCACCGAAGTCCCCGGGTATCGCATAGGCGACTTCATCACCCTCTATTTCAAGGCCGACCGGGACTGCTACGTCACCATTTTCGACTTCACCACCAGCGGGTCCATTCACGTGCTCTTTCCAAACTCCTTCATGCCCGACAACCGCATCAAAGCTGGACGCACATACAAGTTTCCCGGCGACCAGGCGGGTTTCAAGATTCGCGTCAAAGGCCCTCCCGGCATCGAACGCGTGAAAGTCTTTGCCACCACGAAAGACATTCCGCTTTTCGAGGAGGACTTCTCACAGGAAAGCTTCCGCTCAATCGAAGGCGGCACCTACAACGTGACGCGGGACCTTCAGGCCGTGATTGATTCCCTCGAAGACAACGCGTGGGCGGAGTCCCATTTTGAATTGCGGATTGAACAAATCCTCCGTGGTTCGGCCGACTCGGCTGCCCCGGAGCCTCCCTCGAACGATGAAACGTCAGCAGAGGAACCCTCGGAACCGTGATAGGGCTGCAGTCAAAGAGACGCGTGGATTCGCGGGGAGAGCCGTGATGGGGGCGACGGAGTCTATCGTCCTTCTCGCGTCGGTCCTGAAAGGTGCCGTGTTGACGGTTCGCGGCGCTTCGGGCCTTCCCCAACCCAGCCGCGAGTTGTGCCACGGCGTCGCGTTTCTCGTGCTCGCGCTCGGGTTCTACATGCGCTTTGCCGCTGCCAAATGGATGCTCGCGGCGTGGTCAGCGCGGGACTGCGTCGCGTATGTGGCCGGGCTGTTTCCTGTCGTGGGCCTAGCAAGGAACGCCGGAGCAGTGCCCTGGTGGCTATCCTTGCTGGAACCCGGCCTTGTGGCCATGCTTGTGTGCATTGCTTTACTGCTGCGAATTATCGAGCGCGCCAGTCTGCAGTTCGGAGGCAACCCGATCAAGGAGTCCAGCCTGTCATGAGACGCTCTCGGAGAATCTACGTCCTGCACTTGGTCATCCCTTCAATTCTTCTTTGCGCGGTTCTCTCCGGATGCCAAGAGAAAACCACCGCGACGCAAGAAGCCACATTGAGGGCCAATCTTGCGACGAATCCGGACGACGCCGAGAGCCGCATGAAACTGGCCGGAATGCTGTATGACGCCGGTGAGCGCCAAAGCGTTGTGCAACTGCTCGAAGAAGGCGTACGACGCTCCCCCGACCACGTCGAAATGCGCCGCCAATTGGCCCGGACCTACACCTGGTGGGCCTGGGAAGCCAAGGACAAGAAACGATTCAAGAACGCGCAAGCGCATTGGGAATACCTAATAGACGCAGGGGACGGCGACGCCGAAGCCCATTACCAACTCGGGTATACCCTGAACGCCATGGGACTGCGCGCACAGGCTGTTGGCGCATACGCTATGGCTGCAAAGCTTGAGCCGGAAAACGCCTCGTATCGTGCGGAAGTCGCTTTCGCGTACAAGGAAACAGGAAAGTATGAGACCGCCCTGCCCCTGATTCAAGACCTCGTGAACGCCGGGATCGCCGGATAAGAAAGGCCTCGTTGGAGGGATCTTGTTGACTCCATT
>CAZFOG010000199.1:0-4035 GCA_964520685.1 uncultured Nitrospiraceae bacterium
GGCCCCTTTTAGGGGCCTTCCTCATACCACCGGCTCTGCCGGTGGTTGCTGATTGAGGGGTGCCATGCTGTATACTGGAGTAGCATGCGGAATGTCGCGGGGAGGAAAGGGAAAAATGAAAATGGGACGCCGAGAACCTGAGGGTCCCCAACCTCCCCGAAGCGAATAAATACGTGCGGACGGTGTACAAGAAGGGGTGGAGCCTGTAGCACGATAGAATGCACCGTGGACATGCGGTAGCGAAACCAAAGCAACGCGGCTCATATGACCTACGGGTCCTATGAGTCCTATTCCGGGGAGTCAAGTACCATGCAACGACCCACAGCGGTAACGGTTTTCGGGATTTTGAACATTGCCTTTGGCGCTATGGCTCTGGTGTGTACCCCCTTGAGCTTTCTTATGTCCTTCGCGTCTCAAGCGATGCTGGAGAACATGCCCGACGTCCCACAGGCGGAGAATCCGTTCCAGGAAATGATGGAGGCGCCCGGCTTCATGACATACACGTACGTCACCACCGCCCTGGGCATGGCGGTGGGGGGGCTCCTTCTCGTGGCGGGTATCGGACTGCTCAGACTGCGTCCGTGGGCGCGCCATGTCTCCATCGGGTATGGCGTTTACGCATGGGTAAGCGCTATTGCCGGGGGGATCATCTCCTACTTCGTGATATACGCGCCGATGGCCGAAAAACTGGCCGAGGGAAGCGGGCCTCAAAGCGCCTCGCTCATAGGCGGAGTGTTCGGCGGCGTTGCGGGCATGTGTATCGGGCTGATCTATCCTACGATCCTGCTCATCTTCATGCTGCGCCCCGAGATTAAAGCCGCGTTTCAGCCGGGTTGGGGCACGCCCCCGCCCGTCCCGCCCGAAACACGCGTGTGATCACACCGTATCCCTGCCGCACAACCCAAAAGCCCCCTGAACCCAGGGGGCTTTGGCTTTTGGTCTCTTCGGCAATCGCTTATCGTGCCATCCACAGCATATTGGCGATCATCAACTGCTCGAGGCTGATGAGAAAATCGGGGTCCTGATTCCGGCCGGGCTTGTCCGTCCGGCCCGAGTCGGCCGGTTGGAACGCAGACTGTGCCTGCCCCTTCGCTCTGCGGGTGCTCCAGAACATGGTTTCTTCCTCCTGTTATAAAACGGGCGCGTCCCGGTCAGAAACGCGCCCGTTAAGGTTCGTGATTCGCCTAGCGAGTACAAACGAGTTCGTGAAACGATTTATTCCGCACCGGGGGCGAAGACGGAGGCCTCCCCACTAATGGTCTTGAGTGTACGAACGGCAATTCAGGGCGGTTTTGTCTATAATGCCGTCAGTGTCGGGCATGCACTCCAGGGAATGGGGGACAAACCATGAATCTTCCAAATATTGTCTTCATTCTGGCCGACGATATGGGCTATGGCGACGTGGGGTGTTATGGGGCGACGAAGATTCCAACGCCTCACATGGACCGCCTGGCGCGCGAAGGGGTGCGGTTCACGGATTGCCACTCCGCGTCAGCGGTATGCACCCCCAGCCGTTACGCCATTGTGACGGGGCGCTATTGCTGGCGCTCGAGCCTCAAAAAACGGGTACTGGGGGGCTTTGGCGTGCCCATAATCGAACACGAGCGCCTTACCGTCGCTTCGTTGCTTCAACGCTACGGCTACGCGACGGCTGCCATCGGAAAGTGGCATCTCGGCTTCAATTGGACCCGAAAGGACCTCGGCGGGACGGTCGAAGACTTCGGGGCGGCGGCGTGGAGCATTGACGGGTTCGACATTGATTACACGAAACCGCTGACTGGCGGGCCCACCGCCCTGGGATTCGACTACTACTTCGGCATTTCGGGTTCCCTCGACATGGCGCCGTACTGCTTCATCGAGAACGACCGCACGGTGGGCATACCGGATCGGGAAAAGGACCCCTACGCGAACCAACAGCGCAAGGGTTTAATGACCCCGGGCTGGCGCGATGACAAAGTCGACACCACCTTCGCACACAAGGCCGTCGAGTTCATCGAGCGGCAATCGGGCAACAAAAGCCCGTTCTTCCTGTACCTGTGCACATCCGCGCCGCACCGCCCGTGCGAGGTCCGGCCCCATTTCGTCAAGGGAGCGAGCCAGGCGGGTGACCGGGGCGACATGGTTGTGCTGTTTGACTGGGTCGTGGGTCAGGTCGTTGATGCTTTGGAACGCACCGGAGCCGCCGGTAACACACTGGTAATTGCCACGAGCGACAACGGGGCCCGGCTGACTTGCGCCAACGGCGAGAGCTACGGCCACAAGTCCAATGGAAACTGGCGCGGACAGAAAGCCGACATCTGGGACGGCGGGCACCGGGAACCCTTCATTGCCCGGTGGCCTGGCCGTATTGCACCCGGCACGGAGTGCGAGGCCCCGGTGTGTCTCGGTGATTTCATGGCCACGTGCGCTGATATCGCCGGGAAAACGCTGCCGCAGAATGCGGGGGAAGACAGTTTCAGTTTCCTGCCGCTGCTCGAGGGCCTCGCTCCCGACGGGCCAGTACGCGAGCACATCATCCACCATTCCGGCGACGGCATGTTCGCCCTGCGTAAGGACGGGTGGAAGCTTGTTCAGGGTCTGGGCTCGGGCGGCTTTTCCGAGCCCCAATGGCGTGAGCCGGGTCCGGGCGAGCCCCCCGGGCAACTGTATTATCTGCCCGATGACCCGGCAGAAATGAACAATCTGTGGCTTGACGAGCCCGATATGGTACGCGGACTGCTCGCCTCTCTCGATGAGGCCATATCCGGCGGGCGCACGCGGCCGCTGACGTAGGAAGGGACAGGTCCGGTTCGCGATTGCCTGTCGCCGGTAACAAAACGCCACGCCGCCCGGGGAAGGGGCGGCGTGGTCTCAAGTAGGCAGTCGGCAGTACGTATTCTTACTTGGCGTATACGGCTTTCATGTCGTCGAGGGACATGGGCTTGTAATCGCCGGCATGCCCAGCCTGGCCGAAGGCCTTCATCCGGTCGAGATAGACCAGTTTCATGGCGTCCCGGGCCGGCCCAAGATATTTGCGGGGGTCGAATTCGCCCGGTTTTTCGGAGAAGACCTTGCGAATCGCGCCCGTGCAGGCAAGACGGCTGTCGGTATCGACGTTGACTTTGCGCACGCCGTGCTTGATGCCGTCCTGAATCTGCTCGATGGGAATTCCGAACGTGCCGGGCATTTTGCCGCCGTACTTGTTGATAACGTCGACCAATTCCTGCGGTACGGAACTGGAACCGTGCATGACCATGTGGCAATTGGGCATCTTCTCGTGGATCTGGTGAATGCGCTCCATGGCCAAAGCGGGCGGAAGGACTTCCCCCGTCTTCGGGTCTTTGCGGCCCGACTTATACGCCCCGTGGCTTGTGCCGATGGCAACGGCCAGGGCATCGAGGCCGGTCTTCTCGACGAAGTCTTCGGCCTGGTTCGGGTCCGTCAGATGGTCGTGCACTTCACTGTCGCTCAAACCGGCGCCGTGGCCGTCCTCGATACCGCCCAGCACGCCCAGCTCGCCCTCGACCGTCACACCCAGCGGGTGCGCCATTTCAACGGCCGCCCGGGTGACTTCGACGTTCTGCTCGTAGGTGTTCGGCGTCTTCCCGTCCTCGCCGAGCGAACCGTCCATCATCACGGAGGTGAACCCCAGATCGATGGCGGTCTTAACCGTCTCGAGGCTGTTACCGTGATCGAGATGCATGGAGACCGGGATGTGCGGGTATTCTTCGCAGGCGGCTTCCATGAGTTTCTTGAGGTAAATAAGCCGGCTGTATTGCAGGGCGCCCCGGCTGGCCTGGATGATCACCGGGCTGTTGGTTTCGTTGGCCGCCTCCATAATCGCCTGGATCTGCTCCATGTTGTTGACGTTGAAGGCGCCCACACCATAACCGCCTTTCGCGGCCTCATCCAAAATCTGTCGCATTGGCACGAGTGGCATGGTACTGATCTCCTCTGGACTTGTGGTTACACCGAAATCTATGGTCTGAATCCCCGTCCGGGCAGGTGCGCATGGTTGAACTCTTCCCCAGACAAGGCGAGACAAAATACAGATTG
>CAZFOG010000199.1:4135-11571 GCA_964520685.1 uncultured Nitrospiraceae bacterium
ACTCGCAAGGCTCGACATCGGAGGAAATGCCGTGAATAGTGTGCGAAGGGTGGCGTTTTTCCTGGCGATATGCACGGCGGCCGCGGGCGCGTCCGGTCAGTCACCGGGACTGACCATCGGCGACGGCGGCATACTTATGAAGGATGGCGTGCCCTATCGCGGCATCGGAATCAATTACTTCAACGCATTTCTGCGCCGTCTCCAGGACCCTGCCGACACGAGTTACCGTGAAGGTTTCAAGGTTCTCGCGGCGAAGGGAATTCCGTTTGCGCGATTTGCCGCGTGCGGGTTCTGGCCTGTCGAGTGGCAGTTGTACCGCGACAACAAAGAAGCCTACCTGGGCATCCTCGACGATGTTGTGCGCGCGGCCGAAGAGGCGGAGGTGGGGCTCATTCCGAGCCTGTTCTGGTTCGATGCATGCGTACCCGACATCGTGGGCGAGCCGCGCAGCGCATGGGGCGATCCCGATAGCAAGACTATCGCCTTCATGCGGCAGTATGTCGCCGATGTCGTGCCCCGGTACGTCAATTCACCGGCTATCTGGGCGTGGGAGCTGGGAAACGAGTACGATCTGGCGGCGGACCTGCCCAATGCGCCAACGCACCGGCCGTTTATCCATCCCCGGCTGGGCACGCCCGGGGAGCGCACCGAAAAGGACGATATGACCACCGCAATGGTCGTGACAGCCTGCCGCGAGTTCGCCAAAGCGGTCCGGCAACACGACCCCTACCGGGTCATCACCACGGGTAACAGTCTGCCCCGTCCCGCGGCCCATCACATGCACACCCAAGGTAGCTGGACCCGCGACACCCGCGAGCAGTTTCAGCAGCGCCTTGTCCTATCGAGTCCAGACCCGGTCGACTTGGTCTCGGTCCACGTCTATCCCTTCGATCCGGAAGGGCGGTTCGAGGGCACGACGTCGTATCAAGAAATCCTGTCGCTGGCCATGGCCGCCTGCGCGAAAGAAGGGAAGGCGCTGTTCGTCGGCGAATTCGGCGCCGCTGAAGACGGAAAACACGGGGGGCCTAAGGGTCCCAGGCATGAGAATGAGGCTATTCTTGACGCGCTCGTCGCCGGCGGCGTTCCGCTTGCCGCCATCTGGGTGTACGATCTCAAACAGCAACAGGACACGTTCAGCATTACGCCGGACAACGACCGGGCATACCTTCTGAATCTGGTCGCGGAGGCAAACAAACGGATGAAATAGCGACGGGGGATGATGCGTCATCGGTCGCTATTCCGCAGGGAGTGTTGGTTCCGTGCGTATCCGGTCGATTCTCGAGCCGCCCGGCAACTTCCCTGATTTTATCGGCGAGCTCGCACAGGGGTTGGCTGGCCTTTATGGACCGGCCGCGGGCGAGGTTTACCGGCGCATGGCTCCGAAGGCGGTCGAAGCCACCATGCGCGCGCGCGAGGTCCAGACATACTGCGCGGAGATAGAAGGCACGGTTGCGGGATTGGCGATGGCCCTCTGCCGGGAGGAGCGTGGCCGGATACCCTTTATCCACGTGCTGAAACCCTATTTGGGCAAGGGCATTGAAGAACGCTTGCTCCGCGAGGCCGTCAATCCGCTTCGCGCCGGCGGGGTGACGGCTATCGCGTCGGAATGCATCCCGTTTTGCGATATTGATTTGCGCACACCGTTCCTGGCGATGGGATTCCAGGTCTTCCCGAGACAGCTCATGCTCGCGGAGACGCAACTCTTGTCAAACATGGGTACGGGCGTTTTCCGTTCGGCCCCCTGTGGTCCTTTGGATATTCGGGGTGCCGCCGAATGTATTGCGGCGGCCTACGCGAATCACGGAGAACGCATCCTTCACGCTGAGGTGCAGCACGCAGACTCCGCCGGCGAATACATCCGGGCAACCTTGCGGGGAAGCTACGGTGCGTCACGCCCCGAGTACGTCCGTATCATACGGGAACACGACAGGGTCGCGGGCGCCATATTGGGATGCGAAGCGGCACCCGAGGTTGGTTTCATCCTGCAGGTGGCAGTGCGGCCGGACGCACAAAACCATGGATTGGGAACGACGCTCCTCGGCGAGCTGGCCGCGTGTTTCCTCAAGCGGGGCCTCAATAGGACCGCCCTCGGCGTGACTGTCGCAAACCCCGCCCGCGGCCTCTATCTGCGCCTGGGATTCGAGCCCCTTCGATACGTGGATGCGTTTGTGTGGACGCGGCCCTAGGCCGGGCCCCGGGGGGAGCGTGCCCTGGGGCAGCTTGCCGAGGCAATCACCCTGCGTGCTATAGTGTGGCGAAAGGCGGCAGGGGCCGCATTACGAGAAACGAGAGCCATGTCAAGAACGCTGTGCTTCACAATCGCTGCCAGTCTAAGTTGTTGCATGCCGGTACTCGCCGCGGAACTCTCCCCGGCGCTGGCCCATATGGAGGCGCTCGCCGGCGATGAAGAGCTGCTCGTCGATTCCGTCCGCGGCTTTGATCGCCTCCAGTGCGGGCTGGCCGAATGGGATATGGAGTTGGCCGAGGAACTGGCCATGGCGGGGGACAGGGACCTCGCAACGGAGAAGGTCGATCGGTCTAAGGAACGGCTGGCCCTGGTCGAGCAGGCCTATGATTACGTGCTGAAGCGATATCCGGACAATGGCCGCGCTCTCACGTACTATGGCGAGCTGGTCTACGATTACCGGGGCGACCATGCCAAGGCGATCATGCTGTGGAAGAAGGCCGCCGCGCTCCAACCCAATCTGGGCGAACCTTTGAACAATCTGGCCATTCACTACTGCCACACCGGCGATGTATCGCGAGGACTGGATTATTTTGACCGGGCGCTCGAACTCGAACCCGACAATCCGGATTATCTCTTCAACCTCTGTCAGATCTATCTCACGCACTTTCCCGAGGTGGCGAAGCGCCAAGAGTGGAGTTTGAAGAAGGTGTACCGGTCAGCCATGAAGATGTCCAAACGGGCGGCCGAACTCAGCAACGAATATGAATTGATTCAGGATTATGCCGTGAACTTCTTTGCGGCCGAGAATTTCCAGTTGGAGGCCGACTGGCGCAGCGCGGCGCGTGCCTGGCAATGGGCGCGAACCGAGGTGCGCACGTCCGACGAGGAGTTCTATACATGGCTTAACGAGGCCCGTGTCTGGATTGCAGACGGGAACAACACGAAAGCCCGCGAGTGTCTCGAGGCAGCCCTCGCTATCCGTCCCGAGAGCGAGGTTGCTACGAACCTCATGTCGGAGCTGTGATCGCTATGTGGCCCGGGAACAAGACGCAGTATGAATGAGCAACGGCAAATCTCCCGTGTCCGTTACACGTTCTATATCTTCATCATTTGCTGCTCGGTGGTCATCTGCTATCTGGGATTCGTCCGGGGCATGCGCTTTTTCGCCGTGCCATCCGATTCCATGGAACCCACGCTCTACCGGGGGGACTATCTGCTTACGCTCAGTGAATCCGAATACCATCGCGGCGACATCGTGGTTCTCAAGGACCCCACCGAACCGGGCAGTTTAGTCAAGCGGATCGTCGGAGTGGGGGGGGACCGCGTCAGCATTCAGGCTGGAGCGCTCTTCATTAACAACCAGTATGCGTCCGAACCCTATATCAAAGAGCCTATGGTGTACGAGGTGTTTCCGCCGGTGGTGGTGCCCGCCGGGCACATTTTCGTGCTTGGCGACAACCGCAATGACAGTCAGGATAGTTCGTACTGGGCAATCGCCAAGGATAACCCGAGCGTTCCCGAAGAGCTTCGAGTCGACCCGACCGTTCCGGTGGAAGATATCATCGGCAAGGTCCGGTATATTTATCTGCCGGGCGCCAGACGCGGCCCTGTGCGGTCATTCCCGTTGAGCGCCATGTTTGTCGAACAGTAACCACCGGAACGGCGCTTCCGAACCAGAACCCAATGCCCCGCCCGCTTGTGTCAACTGCCCCAATGTGTCAGGCTATGGGTAGCCAGCCGCGCAGCGTGGGGTTGCATGGATAAAAGAGGACCGGCAAATCAAACGCCAATGACGAGCTATTCCAATCAGTATGAGTATCGAATGGGTCCGCCAGGCGGCCGCATCACATGGGCCGTTCAGCGCATTCTGCTGTTCACCACGGCCATTTTCGTGGTGCAGTTGCTCGTGCACATGTTTGAGCCCCTGGCGGTGAATGCCGCAAACAAGACCTTGAGGCCCTACGACGCGCCCGGACTCGAGATCCTGCACTGGTTCGTCTTCGATTCGTCCCGGTTTCCGTGGAATGGGCTGATTTGGCAACCCCTGACCTACATGTTTCTGCACGGGGGATTGCTCCATCTCTTCGGCAACATGCTCTGGCTGTATGTGTTTGGCCCCGAGGTGGAGCGCGTGCTGGGCACACGGCAGTTTGTTCGCTTTTACCTGATCACTGGTATGCTGGCCGTGCTGGTGACGTTACTCACGGCGCCTCTTTGGGGCGGCGGACCTGTGATCGGGGCGAGTGGTGCAACCATGGGCGTGCTCATGGCCTTCGCCATCGTCAACCCGGACCGCGAAATCATGCTGTTTCCCATCCCGATCCGCCTGACCGCGCGGGCTCTGGTGGTTATCGTCGCCGCTCTGAATATCATTTCCGCTTTCGGTCCGGGCGGCATGTCGGTGGAGACGCACTTTGGCGGGCTTGCCGTGGGATACGCCTATATGAAATCGGTCCCCTGGTGGCGTGCCCTCCGCCGCCGGCAGCGCCGCAAGCCCAAGAATTCCGAGGACCCTATGGACGCCATCGGCGACGCTGTGGATAATATATTCAGTTATGAGAAGGAAAAGCGGCGCCGGAAATAGGCGCGCTTGAGGAGTGTACGCACGTGTTCGGGTTTGCCGGTCCCCAGGAGATGGTCATCGTTGTGCTGATCATCGTCATTATGTGGATCACGGGCCTCTGGCCCGTGGTCATTCGCGGTATCCGCGAATTGCGCGGTGAACATGTGGATGACGGCGCGTATCAGAACCAGCACTATTCCCATCAGCAGTCCACTGCGCGGCCTCCGGCGCGCGAAAACGATCTCTGCTACAAAATGCTCGGGGTGTCGCCTTCCGCATCATGGGAAGAAGTTGAAAAAGCCTACCGCCGGAAGGCCAAGATCCATCATCCCGACCATGGCGGGGACGAAGATACCATGCGCGCGCTGAACGAGGCGTACGCGCAATTGAAAGCCGTGCGGGGCCGCCGCTGAACGTGTCACCGGTCAGTCGTCGTTCTTGGCGAGCCGCGACCAGGCGTCCTCCTGTTCAGCAACATCGAGAGAGCGCTCAAAGCGTTTCAGGGCCTGCGTAGACTCGCCGTAGATGGTGAAGACTTTGTCCAGATTCGTAATCTCGAAGACCTTGCGCACGTCGTTCTTGAGCCCGCACAGGCGCAGATTGCCGCCCGCGTTCTGGATCGCCTGGTTGACGCGCAGCAGTTCCGTCAGCACGGCGCTCGACAAATAGTCCACGTTCGCGAAATCCAGCATCAGATTGATGCCGCTCTTGCTCTTGACGTACTCCAGAACCTCGTTGCCGAACTGCGTCACGTTTACCGCATCGAGCACGCTCGCCGCGCACACCCGCCCCACCGCAATATTGTCTACCGTTTCAAAGCTTACCAGCGGTGCTTCGTTCATGATACTGCGCCTCCCCTGCACAAACCCTTTCGCCGCATTCGCATTTCCAGACAGTGCTCCTGCGGATCGTACTCCACGCTCTCCATGCAATGACGAATCAGGCACACGCCCCGGCCGTTCAATGACGTACCGGATGGCAGCTTAACATCTTCCGGCTTGAACCCCGGACCTTCGTCGCAGATGCGAATACAGCACACGTCATCCTGAGATTCGCTGCGCATCTCGATACGCACCTTCCGCCGGTTGTCCGATTGATTGCCATGTGTGATGGCATTGACCAGCGCTTCCTCGAGGCACAGCCGTGCGTAGAATACCTGGTCTTCGTCGATCCAGCCATGTTCAAGGAGGGCTTCCAGTGCATTGCTTATGGCATCCCCTAGCACATCGAGTGTGCTGGCGAATTCCGCACTGTAGAAAACCTTGTTCTCAGCCACGGCGGATTTTCCACACTCCTGCACCGAGTACTTTGTCCCTTACGGCAACAGCTTCAGCATACCACAGGGGCCCTTACGAGTATAGAACCCGAATCGGGGCTGCAATAATCCTGCCCGTCAGTTAAGATGAAGGTCTACAACGGTTGTTTGCCAGGCCCCCGCGAGTTCCTGTGAGGCCCGCAGCCCGCGAACCAGGTCAAGCGCCGGGGCATCTGTGATTCGCGCCAGGGGCTCCAGCAGCACCTGCGCAACGATGTCCGAGAGGCCTGGTTCGCTCACCAGCAGGAGCGAATAGCGGGGGTCGGACGGGCCGATGGGGGTGTGAAAGCTGACAGAAACCCGGATACCGCGGTCGGCCGTGGAATCTTCTGGCCCTGAGTTTCGTTGCCGCCCTGCCCCTATCGGCTTCCTTCCGTCCACCCGGTCCACTCCGTCCACCCTGTCCTCTTCCGGCAATCCGGTTCGCTTGGGCGATCCGGCGCGTAAACATGCTACAGTATCCACCAACGAAAGGACTGAATCCCGTGCGAACCATCACCATCACACTCGCGACCTTCCTCTTGTTCCTGCAGGCTTGTGACGTCCTTGCGGGTGAACAGTCCTCGGCAACGCCCGCCCCGGCCGTCGAGGACGCCATGCCATTGCGCCTCGGTGGCGCCGGGGGATTGTATTTCCATGCTTCGCCGGGCCCTCTCGTTGTGGAAATCGCGAAACAGGACAAGAACAGCCGCGATATCGAGACGCATCTGCGCGCAATTCTGTTTGGGCCTGACCGCGAAGTCATTCAGGAGTTCTTTATTCCGGACGACGGGCAGTCGGCAAAGAGCGGACCGGGGCCCGTGCAGCGCGTGCGTTTCGAGACGCAAGTCGAGACCGCGGGCGTCTACGGAGTCAACATCACGGTCACCAACGACCGCTACGGCGTCCACGCATTTTGGGGTTTCACAACCAATTGCCCGCGCTATCTCGTCGAAACCTCGAGGGGACATCGCGATGCGCGCCACGAAGAGCCCATTGTGTTCGACAATCCCGAACGCGAGGGCGATGTCTGCTTCCTGCCCCAAGCAAGCGCATTCGCCATCGACGTGAGCGGATTGCCGAAGGATAGCGCACCGTTGAAGCTGTACGATTGCAAGGATGCCCTTCTGGCCGAGATCCCGGTGATCGGAGACGGCGCCGCGACCCATCAGGTGGCCGCATCCCCACGCGAGAACATCCCGTGGCGGCTCCATTTCCCCAAGTACAGGGCGGTCGTCCAAATCGACGGCGTCACGCGCTGGGATTCGGGGAGCAACAATCTGTCGCTATGGACGCCCGAACCCTCCTCGTGGTTTCCCTTCCATCCAAACCGCTGGCTGCTTACGCCGTACAAGCGAACCGTCTATGCCCAATCCGGGCAATCGGGCACG
>CAZFOG010000200.1:0-11527 GCA_964520685.1 uncultured Nitrospiraceae bacterium
CCTGAGCCTGTCCCTGCAGGGGTACCAATTGCTTCCCGGTTCTGCAGTCACGGGCATCCAGCCCGCACCGGAGCCCGTGGAGTTGGCGTATGTCATGGCTCCTGCGGATGCGGGCGTATTCGGGCAGGTCGTTGCCGCGGACGGCTCGCCCTTGCCCCAAGCCGCTGTTTCGCTCCAGGATGGCCAGCGCAGCATCGGAGGCCGCCGGAGCGGGAATGACGGCACCTTCTATTTCCAGGTTGCCGAAGGCGTCTACACCATGTGGGTTGTGGCGCCCGACCTGAGCGCAACGGAGTCGCGCACGGTTTCCGCGCCATCCCAGGACACTGTCATCACCCTGCCTGTCCAGCCCCAGCCGCCCATCGCCGACGTGCCGCCACCCCTCGGGGCTGAGAGCGAGCGGGCCCAGAATAACTTCAAGCAGATGGGGCTGGTATTCAAGATGTTCGCCAACGAAGCCGCGGGTGAGATGTTCCCGCCGCTCGACGCCCGGCAGGGTGCGTTTACGCCAGAGTGGAACAAGATCTACCCCGAGTATCTCACGGATACAAAGGTGTTGTTCCCCGATAACGGCGTCTCGCACTGCTATTTCGCCCACGCCCTGACCAGCGAAACCCAAGGCCTGGCATTCCTCAACGCCGTTCAGCAACTCGGCATCGGGGCCGTGCGCGACCAGGACATCGAGGTCGGCGCGGGCAATGGTTCCGCAGGCGGCGACGTCATTCTTCGCCTCCATGAAGGGCTGGAACGCCGTCTATTCCCCGACCAGCCTGCTGCTGTACAGGCGCTCGCGCAGGCGAACATCCCGATTCTGTGGGAAGTGCCCGGCGACCGCCAAGAGTCCGGCGGCTGGGTCTTATACATGGACGGGCACGTTCAATGGCAGCCGTATCCCGGGCCGTTCCCGATGACCGAGGCGTTTGTGACCCGTCTCCGCGGTGCGATGGGTCTCGACTGAGGATATGACGGATTGTTGATAGTTCCCCCCGGACGCAGCATAGCGCCGCGTCCGGGGGGCGGGACTATCCAGCCGGCAGCCTGCACAGGCCTTTTTTTCCCGTCCTCGCGAGCCTGTACATTTTCAGCTGCACTCAGACGTGGCATGAGCATCCTGCTCAGGATGGGTCCTCATGCTGTGTCCCGGTTGCCCGTGACCGCCGCAGTCTCCGGGATGCGGCAAGATACCGCATCTACTGTGCACCTGCAAACTGAGTGCGCGTGAATGCAGAGAAGAGTTTGCACTCGCGAATGGCCCCCATTACACTCGATGGAGCGGCATGCATCCGCTTGGGGAGGCGCATTATGAGCGGGCTCGGGGTAGGTATCATCGGCACAGGGACCTGGGGCACGGTCCACGCGCGCACGTATGGCTCGATGGACGGGGTTGAAGTGCTCGGGGTGGCGGACCTTATCGAGGAACGGGCGGAGACCCTCGCCGGACAAACCGGCGCGACCGCGTATGCGGACTATCGCGAATTGCTGGCCAACGATGCGATACAAGCTGTATCCATCGTAACGCCGGACTTCGCGCACGCCGAGATCGCGCTGGCGGCCGCCGAGGCCGGCAAACACATCCTGTGCGAGAAGCCCTTGGCCATGACGGTCCAGCAGTGCGAAGCCATTGTGGTAGCGGCGGCCAGAACGGGCGTCAAGCTAATGGTCGATTTTCACGCGCGCTGGAGCCCGCCCCTCTACAAAGCGCGCCAGGCCATCCAGAACGGCGATATCGGCGTCCCCCAGCATGTGTACTACCGCCTCAACGACCGTATTTACGTGCCGACCGAGATGCTCTCCTGGGCGGGTAAGTCGACCGTTATGTGGTTTATCGGCAGCCATTCCATCGACACGATCCGGTGGCTGCTGGACGACGAGGTGATGCGGGTGTATGCTGTGGCGCGCTCGGAAGTGCTCAAAAGCATGGGCATCCACACGCCGGATTACTACCAGGCGACCCTGCATTTCCGGTCGGGCGCGACGGCCCAGCTCGAGAACTCGTGGATACTGCCCAACACCCAGCCCAACATCATCGATCTAAAGTGCGAGGTCGTGGGCAGCAAAGGCGCCATCTACATGGACGCCTCCCACAACCGCACCCTCGAGAAATACACCGAGAAGGAAGCCGCCTATCCCGATATTCTGGTGATGCCGACGGTCTACGGCCGCCAGATGGGGTTCGCGGCGGAAAGCATCCGCCACTTCGCCGAATGTGTGCGCGACGGCAAGGAGTTGCTGGTCACGGGCCGCGACGGGCTGCAGGTCACAAAAGCCATTTGCGCCATCGAGGAATCGGTGCGGACCGGCATGCCCGTGAGCGTCGACTGATTCGGGATCCGGCGGCATTCCACGCTACCATACGAAGGAGGAACACGATGGAGTATACGCGCTTTGGCAACACGGGGATGGAGGTTTCGCGGCTCAGTCTGGGCGGCATGACTTTCGGGAGAAGCCTCGACCGTGCACAGTGCGCGCGGGTGATCGATGAAGCGCTCGACCGCGGCGTGAATTTCATCGATACGGCAGACAGCTATGGCGACAGCGAGGCCATCCTGGGCGAGCTTCTGTCCCCCGAGAAACGCGAGCGCGTATTCCTGGCCACCAAGGTGTATCGCCAGAGCTGCCGCGGCGGGAAGGCCGCGCGAAACAGCCGCACGAACATCCTCGATTCGCTCGAGCGGAGCCTGCGTCTTCTCAAGACCGGTTACGTCGATCTCTACCAGCTTCACCATCCCGATCCGCACACGCCCATCCAGGAGACCCTCGCCACGCTCGATACCATCGTCAAACAAGGCAAGGCGCGGTACGCCGGCGTGTCGAATCACTATGCCTGGCAGATGGCCCTCATGCTTTGCGAGGCCAAGGCGCGGGGGCTCGAGCCGATCGTGTCGTATCAGGCGAATTACAGCATCCTTGATCGGCAACTCGAATTCGAGGCGGTCGAGTTCCTGCGTAAATTCAACCTCGCCCTCATGTGCTATAGCCCGCTGAGCAGCGGCGTGCTGACCGGCAAGTACCACACGGGTAAGGGCCTCCCCGAAGGCTCGCGTGCCACCGCCGTGCGCTACCTCGACCGGTATATCGCGAGCGAATCCGTGGCCAGAATACTCGGGGAATTGAAACCCATTGCCGCGGAGCAGGGACTCGAGCTCAACCAGCTCGCCATTCTCTGGCTCCTGGCAAAGCCGCACGTCACCACGGTGATCCTGGGCGGTTCCCGGCCCGAACATTTCTCGCAGATCTACGATGCCATGGGGCGGCCGCTGCCCGAAGAAACGGTTCAGAAGATAGACGCCCTCTCCGAGTCGTGCATCTCCAGTCCCTACCTCAATCAGGGGCACCGGACGGCCCCTGCCCTCAACCCCTGGGCGTGATGCGGCGGGGTGCGTCTACGATTGTGATTCGGCGCGCGAACCGGATTCAACGGGGGCAAGGTAGCCGTTATCGCGCAGCCAGACAAATCCTGCGAGAACCACGATGAGCATCTCGAAAACGTAGAACCCCGCGAGAACGCGGAAGATGCCGCTGGTGAAGCCGTAGCTGTGCAACCCCACGCCGAGCAGGTTCACGCCCCACCACGAGAACGCCACTACCATGCCGCACACCACGGCGCCGGCGTTGAACCCAAGCCCTTTGATGTAGCCGCCGAGACGGGCATGGAGAAGAATCAGCATCCACAGCACGATCATGAGCGCGCCGTTCTCCTTGGGATCCCAGCCCCAGAAACGGCCCCAGCTTTCGTTGGCCCAGATGCCCCCAAGCACGGTCCCGACAACAGCGAATAACAGCCCGAAGGCAGTCACACCGTACGCCATCCGGTAAATGCCCGAGTAGAAATCCTCATCGTTTTGCCGTATCCGAAACGCCTTCCCGAGGATATAGACGTGCCCGATGGCGGACGCGAACAGGGCCGCGCCGTATCCCATGACGATGGTCGTCACGTGGGACGACAGCCAGAAATTGGTATCGAGCACCGCGATAAGGCTCGGCATGGTGTCGACGCCTTCTTTGACCTCGTACCGGTTGGCCAGAAACATGCCGGCTGCGCCGAGGAACGCTCCCAGCGAAACGGCGATGCGCCGGCGGTTCATCAGTTCGATGGCAATGGCCAGCGTGACCGCCACGGCCGTCGTGAACAGAATGGTCTCGTAGAGGGTGGTGACGGGCGGCCGGCCGCGGATGATGCAGCGCAGGGTGATGCCGATGGCCAGAAGCAGAGTCGGCGCTATGAGCGCGTAGGGTGCAATTCTGGTCAGGCGGTTCCAGTTGGGTTTCAGCCAGGTGATCGCCACGAGCAGGAAGCACAAGATGAACAACGGCAGGCTCCGGCCGATGAACTGGTAGCGGTAGAAGGCCATCTCCTGGGGGACCTTCCGGTAGTCGCCGCGCTCGGTGGCCATACGCACGATCTCGCCGTGAACCCCGCGCAGCTGCTCCTTGAAGGCGGCGCGGTCGTCCACCGATGCCACAAGGCGCTCGAGCTCGGCCACCAGGCCGATGTGCATCTCGGGCAGCTCTTCGGACGTAAACGCCTCGGCAACCACATCTCCTGGAGTCACCCATTCCTCGCCGCGGTCCGCGGAGATGGGCGGGAGCACGGCGATGCCCTTCGCGGCCGCGCCGAAGTGGTCGACATGCCCGAGCAGTTCGCGCAACGCGTTCAACTCGGCTTCACGCTTCTCCGCGCTCATATCCCCAGTCGTTTCGGCATTGAGGGCGTGGATCACCGTGGCCAGCAGCGGGCCGCGCCGCAACACGTCGCTGTAAGCCGTTTGGTCTTCTCCCGTGAAGATAAGGCGCAGGCCCTCGGTGGCGCGAGTGGGGTATGTCTCGCGGGCGAAATCGAAAAAGGACAACAGCGATTCGTAATCCGCCATGTTGTGGGCAAGATTGACGATTTGGCGTTGGAGCCCCGTCAGCTCGCGTTCGGGAAGGGCCATGTACTGGTCCGCAAGCTGGTACAGCTTCTCGCGCCCGCCCAGCAACTCCATGTACGAGTACCGGTCCCGTTTCTTCTTGCCCTGATGCGGCACGCCGATGGCCTCGACCACTTCGTCCGACTGCACCAGAAACACGGGATACGTCGCGGCGGCGCGGGGATAAAACAAGGTGTCCATGAGCCATTCGACGGGTCCCAGCTCGGGATGGGCCATGCCTGTGAGCATGCGCTGTCTGCGGTCGTCATCGGGCCGTTCCGGACCGCGCCACGCGCGCATGCCGCGAAGGTTGAGCAGCTTGAAGGCCGCGAAGGTCGACATGGGCTTGATGCGGCCGCCTTCCTGGACGGGCAGCGACCCGAACAGCTCCAGGGTTTCCTGGTCCCATCGCGCGGGTGGCTGCTGAGGCGGCACGGGAGGATGCTGCGCATAGGCGCTCGTCATGACCGTTACCCATGCGGCAACCAAGGTTACTGTGAGTAGCCAGCGCTTCATTGTGCTTTGCCTCTATTCTGTTCGCGCAGATAGAGCACGAGCCGCCGCGAGAAATGCACGCATAACCCCGCGCCGATGACGATACAGGCGTACAGCGGAACCTGATCGGCGGGGTTGTTCACCACCGCAAAGACCGAAAACAAGGGTTCGCCGGGCCGCGCGTTGGTGGGTCCCCACGACGCCTGGTACAGCGTATAGCCGCGATGGCGTAGGGGGGCGTTCATGCTGATCGTAACCGGTTGCTCGATACCGTTCTCTATCTTGCGTACTTCGCTCTCGAATTTCCGGGGCATTTGGGTGCCGGGATGCATTTCGTGGGTGAATTTATCGAGGGCCACGGCAAACGGCATGTGGAACCGCCTCTTGCGGAGATCGAATACCCACGGCTTGCCGTCAAGCTCGATGGTCAGTGGAATCTGTGAGAATCCCCACAAGATGCCGCGGATGGCCTCGCCCGCCGCGGGCTGGATGGCCAGGTAGACGCCGGCCGCGTTCCGCTCGGCCTGTTTATCCGGAGGCGTGGCAGCCAGGGTAAACCCATCCACCACTCTCCCTGCCGCCGTGTCTTCGGGATTCACTGGCCGGGGTATGCTGTTGCGCAAGGCACCCTCGACGCTGATCTCGAAGGGCAGGGCCGCGTTGCGAAACGTCCGCGTCCCGGCGGGTCCAAGGTCCATGAAGCGGCTGCCGGGGATGATGTACTCGGTGTAGGGTCCGCCGCCCGAGGCGTCCGCCACGGCAATCTCCCATTCGTAGTAGCTCTCGAATTCGCTCGACTGCTCGCCTTCGTACAGGGTGAGGTTGCCGCTCTCCGAATACCGGTACTGGGCGGCGGCCCCGAACAGGAGCACCAGAATGCCGATATGCCCGAGCAGCATCCCCCATTGGGCGGGACGCTTCCGTGCGCGCACGATGCCGCCAAGGGTCAGGTTCACCGCCAGCAGGGCCATGACCAGATACGCACCCGGCAATGGAACGGGTATGACGCCGAAAAGGTCGTGGATGAGAAAGAGCGACTCGAAGTATTTCTTCTGAACATCGAAGATACCCACATGGATCTGCTCGAGGGTCCCCATGAGCGTCAGGAGAAACAGGAGGAGAAACAGCACGCACGACAGCCCATACGAGGACAGGAAACGGTAGAGATTGCGCAGGAAAACCTTCATTGCTCTGAAGTTTGGCTCCATGTGAGGGATTGGCAAAAGGCGAGGAAGCTGTCGCGTTGCGGGGCCGTGACGTCCGCGGGTCCGGTCATTTTCACGAACACGCTGAGCTCCTCAACGGGACAGACCAGGCCGAACATCAGGGCATCCTCGATGGGGTCGCTGAACTGGCTCGAGAAGCTGCCGCGCATCTCGGCCCATGGCGACGGCTGCCCGAGCACCTCGAGCACCGGCAACGCGGCCACGTCGGCGTCTGACAGGGGTTCCAGGCCCATCTGGACGCGCCAGCGGTTGATGTTGGCTTCCACGCCGCCCCCGCCCTGGCCAAGAATGGCCACATAGCACTCGACTTCCTGGTTCGGGCCGGCTGTATACGTGACGACGCGCATGGCCCGGTCCGGCGCCTGCTGCCAGTCCTCGGGAGCGGTCCACGTGAACGGCAGGTCCACCGCCTCCGTGGCAGGGACCTCGCCGTGCGGCGCCGGCGCCGCCGCCGTTTGTTCATACCCGAAGCGCTGTGCGCTTGTGGCATCCGGAGCGGGCGCTTTGGGTAGGGATTCCACCGTGCGGGTTTCGGTGATCGCGCCCTCGGGCCCGTCGCCACCGCACGACGCCAGGACCGCCGCCAGTATGCCCGCGCCAAGAACGCAAAGGCTCTCTCGAAAAGTCATGTGATTATCCAAAAACAATCTCTGGAACTGCGCCACTACCCAAGCAGAAGCGATAGCCTACCGTTTAACGGCCCGCAGGTCAACCTGCCTGCACCTCACGCACACCCGGTGGCGCCCATGCAGGCCCGCGCAATTCCGCGCGGGTCCGTGTCCGTCCGTTTTCGTCCAATTCACCGGGCAGCCTCGAGCGCTTCAAACTCCACGCGGTCGATCCAGAGATTCCGATCGTCAGGAGGGTCGTAGTAGTCGTTGATAAACGCCAGACGCAGGACACCCTCGCCCTCGGGAAGGACCGTCGTAAAAGCGAATTCGCTCCACTCCGGGCCGGCGCACTCGACACGCCCAAGCTCGTCCCCGTCGAGCGTGACCACGACAATGGGATACGTCCCCTGCGCGGAACTTCCCCCGGCCCATATGCCGATGCGGTAGCGTCCTGATGTGGCAACGCGCACCTTGCCCTCGACAGAACCGATCGAGCCCATGCGCACGTGATCGCTCTCTCGCGAGAAATGTGAAATGCCCGGGTTGGGCGCGAGTGTTTCGGCTTCAACGGCGCTCACTGTGCGTTGGGCGTGGAACGATGCGCCCAGTTCCCCGAGCAGCGACGTGATGAATCGCCGCGCCTTCAGGGCGTTGGAAGCAGCATCTTCCCACCGGACCGCATTGAGCACGAGACGCCCTTTGCCGATGGGCACCTGCACCAGAGCCGGTGGCGCAGTCAATGCTTCGAATTGGTTCGCCGCGGTGCAGGGCGCCATGATCACGCGCTGCACAAACAGATTACGGTCTTCATCACAGCTGGTCTTGTCGTTGACGAAGGCGATGTTCACCTCGTGTCCGCCGGCCATGCCGTCGAACAGCACCGAGTACCCCCGCGGCTCCCGTTGCGCTACCGGGATGAATCCGAGGCGTTTCCCGTCGAGCCGTGCTTCCACGAGCGGATAGATGCCTTCGCACGGCGTGCCGCCTGCGACTATTCCCAGCAGGTATGGTCCGCTCGTATCCAGGGTAATCGGCCACGTGGCTTGTCCGTTCGTCGCAAGACTGATCCCGCCGTCGCGAAGGCCCACGTATTTGCCCTCGAGGGCCACCGTATCGTCAATGGGCAGGTCCAGGGCACTGTCTTCCGGAAGGGGAGGCGCGAAAACGCCGTCGGTCATATCTTCCGCGAGGGGCCGCGTATGCCAACTCACCGGTTGCACCGGACCCAGCCAGTAGAGGTCTTCGCGGGCGAGGGCTTCCACAAACGCGCTGCCGCTGTCCGCGCGCATGGCCGGTCCCGTCGACGGCTGCAGGGTCACGGGCAGGCCGAGCGCGGCGCGGGCGTCGTCGAAACCTGCCAGCGGCGGGCGGTTCCACAAGACTTTTCCGCCCGCTTCCATGAAGGCACGCAAGGCTTGCGCATGGGCGGTGATCGTGGCCGCATCGGTTTCGAGAATCACCAGCTCGATGCCGGGATACCGCAGCAGTGCGGGGTTGGCCAGCGCCTCACTGTCGACGGCGAGGTCCTGCAAGCGCCGGGCGAATTCCTCCGGGCCGTAATGCACTGTCTTGCCGCGTTCGCCTGTGTACCCGGCCAGATAGTCGAGCATGTTCTGGAAGAGCCGCGCGGCGACGGGCTCGGATTCGAGTTTCGACACGACCCGCAACTGGCACAGCAGCCACACGCCATTTCCGTGGGGAATCTCGAGCAACGGCGCATGCGAGATGCCCTGGTCCGTTCCCGTCACGGCCAACGCTTTGCCGCCGCCGGTGACGGGCCGCGAGGGTTCGTTGAGGGAAACCAGGTGCTCCCCGCGCCACCACTTCAGGTCTTCGGGCCGCAATCCGCGAAACACGGGGTGATGAGGCCGCTGGATGAATGCCATGGTGGATTCCTGCGCCGCCGTCTGCACCGGAATCCAGTCGTCCACGCCCCGTGCCTGTTCCAGCAGAAGCACGCGTCCGCCTTGGGCGACTTTGCCCGCGATTGCGTCCTGATGGTTGCGCGCCGCGCCGATGACAGGCATGCCGCCTTCCTCTGAAACATCCCGCAGGGCGTCCGGCCCAACGGCGAGCACACCGTCTCCGTGCCACTCGTCGAGGGATTCGAGGCGAGTGAAGGCCTGCGCGCCGCCACCCAGCGCCGTGGTCAGCCCGCCAACGGGGTCATAGAGATAGACGGTGGCTTCGGGCGCTTCGAGCATGCGTCGCGGAAACACCTCGACCGGCACATTGTCGCGAAAGCGTTCGATGCCGCCCTCGTACAGGGTCAACCGCAGCGTGAAGGTGCTGCGCTCGGACACTTCAGGCATGGGCACGGCGATGCTGCGCTCGGCGCGGGCGCCACTGGGCATGGAGAGCGTCTCGTTACCCTCCGTCAATGCCTCCTCTCCGCGCAGCAGCGCCCAGCGGAACGTTGCCCCGTCCACGCCGGCCATCGTGTCGTTGAACAGGAAGACGGTACGGTCGACGGTCTCGCCCGCGTAAAACCGCGTGTCGTATTCGCGCACGAAGGCCGCCAGGGGCCGGTAGAAATCCCGTTGCGCACACCAGAGAGAATTCTTTTCGCTCAAGGGGCCGTGCTCGATAACCGTCCAGGGCGAAATTCCGCTGACCCCCGCGTAGCGGTACGCGAGGATCTGCATGCGCCACGAAAGAGCCTTCGCGCGGTTGTGATACTCGCGAAAATCACCATAGGCTTCGTCGCCCCAGAAGAGCGTGTTGTTGCTGGGGTCGGGCGCGGGCGCCCAAAGGAATTCGCCGATATACAATGGTTTTTCGCGGTTCCACTCGAACTCGGGCGCGTCCCAGAACATGTTGCCGCGCCAAAGGGTCGGGCGCTCGCCGATCCAGTAGGCGTCGTTGGGCCAGAGCCTCCGGTGCGGGTACTCGTTGGGGTAATGCAGCCCGACGACGTCCGCGACGCCGCCGGGGTCGCCGTCCGATTCGTAGGTGATGAGCCGCGTCGGGTCGAGGGCCTTCACCGCATCGCCCATGCTCGCGAGATACTCTTCCTGGGGCGTGCCGTCGCGCATGCGGCCGCCGTGCATCTCGTTTTCGAGACTCCACATGACCACCGAGGGATGGTTGAAAAGATGCCGCACCATGGCCTCGAGGTGGTCCTGGTAATTGCGCCAGAATGCGGGATCCTCGACGCGATAGACCATATCATCGTTCCAGATGGCCCCCTCGGGGATCATCAGGAGCCCCATCTCGTCGGCCACTTCGTACCAGCGCCGCCGCCACGGTTGCGTGTGCGTGCGGAAACACGCCGCATGCATCCGTTTGATGGCGGCCACGGTCTCCCGGATCTCGTCGCGCGGCCGGGGCGGATGGGGCGGCCACCACGATGTCGCCAGCAGGTGGGTCTTCACGCCGTTCAAGTAGAAATCCGGTCCCTCCGCCCACAATTCGCGATAGCCGATGCGCTCAGTCCACCGGTCGCCATCGGGAAGCGACACCTCGAGCACGTACAGACACGGGTCGTGGGGCCACCACAGCTTCAGCGGCGGATTCTCGATGGCGAACGCGAACTGGCCGTCCGGAGCACGGACTTCCGCGCGTCCTTCCCAGACCACCGCGCCATCCGTGGGCCACTGCCCCGCCCCATCGCGGGGCGCGCCGTCGTATGCGTGGATGCGCGCCGTCACTCCGCCCGCATTGGATGGATCAGCCGCGCGACGCACGTAACCCTGGATGTCGATACGGCGGGTGCGCACGGACGGAAACACCCGCACCGCGTCCAGGTAGGTCCGCGGCATGACTGCCAGGGCCACGTCGTCCCAGATGCCATAATGAAACCAGCGACCCCCGATGGGTGCGAGGACGCGGTCCCGCGGGACATCGCGCAATTCGCGCTGGCCGCTTCCGCGGGCAAAATCGATGGGCTCGCCGTCGCTGAAGACGCCCGTCCAGTCCCGGACCTCCACCAGGAGCACGTTGTCCCCGCCGTACCGCACGGCATCGGTGATGTCGCACTCGAAGGGGTCGTAGCCGTTGAAGCATCCGCCGGCGTGCTCGCCGTTGACCAGGACCCGGCTGTTGTACTTCACGCCGCCAAACCGCAGCACGACGCGTTGCCCGTGCCATGCGGCCGGCGCCTGAAACGTCCGCCGAAACCACGCGCGGCGGTAATCGTGTCCGTAGATGACGCCAGGGACATCGGCGGGCTCCCAGCCGTCCGCGGGTACCGGGACCTCCTCGAGTGCCGACCCTGTGGCGCACTCCCACACGCCGTTCAGGGATCGTGTCTCGCGCGGCGGCGCTTCCGCAAGACCTCCCCGCG
>CAZFOG010000201.1:0-1611 GCA_964520685.1 uncultured Nitrospiraceae bacterium
TCCCCCACGGCGTATTGCTGGCCTTATAGTCCGTAAACTGCGAGTCGAACAGGCAGAAGCCTTCGTGATGCTTCGTTGTGATGACAAAATACTTCATCCCGGCTTCTCGGGCCCTGCGCGCCCACGCTTTCGGATCGAACAGGTCCGGATTGAAGAACCTGAAGTATTTCTCGTAGGCCTCGTTGGAAATTTCCTCGTAGTGTCTGATCCACTCGTGCCGCGCTGGCAGCGCATAGAGGCCCCAATGAATGAACATCCCGAACCGGGCATCAACAAACCAGTCCATGTCGCCCTGGACGGGCGCGGGTTTCGGTATCGAACTCATGTCACGTCCCTTCCGTATTCCAGTTGGCTTTGACATGCCGGACGCGCGCCCGGCAAGGGCTGCATATTACCATCCCGGCGGTACGCCTCCCAACACCCCAGCCTCAGAGCAATCGCACAAGAACCTGGTGGAAGTCATCCGTTCGCAGATATCGAGTCCTGTTGTGACGCGCGGTTTAGCCTGCAAGGCCCACATTTCAGTGCACCATTGCTGCCCTGACAGGGTTTCTCCGTTGTGAGAGCGGCTGGTGTGGATCGTCCGCCCCTCGCGGTAATTCGCCAGGACTTGAAGATGATGATGGAGCGGCGGCGCGTTTCAACGTCGTTCCTGCGCAAGCAGGAATCCAGAGGGCCTGCGGCAGGCGCCGTGAGGAACGCGGACTGGGCCCCTGCTGTCGCAGGGGAGACGGGTGGGGCGGGCGCCACAAATTAGCCGTATCACAAAGAGCCTTTCCTCGGAGCGCAGTACGTGCGATTGCCCTGACTCCAGCCCGGTGTGTGAAGTCGGCGATATATCTCCCGTTCGCCAATCAACCCGGGCAGGCGGGGACGCCGCCATGCCCAGCCCTATAAGGGAATTGGAAATACTGGGCGAAAGAAAAACCGCCCCCGATTGGTTCGGGAGCGGCGCTTGTCTATCGAGAGTCTTGTTACCGGCGCATGCCGCGAACAATCCCGTACGCGATGGCTGCCTTGAGTATATCGCCCGGCAGAAACGGAACCGCGCCCAGCATCAGGGCCGCGGTGAACGGCAGATTCAGGTACAGGCTGAGCCACATCGAACCCACCGCCAGGATGACTACCGTCGCGGCGATGATGCCCGCAAGGGGATTGCGGAAACGCGTGACAACCCACGGTACGGCCACGAAGGCGGCAAGGTAGCCAAACGTGACTCCGAATTTGGCCCCGGCCAGGACCGGCGCGCCGGCAAGCCCCAGCGTCAGGTAAAGCAGGGTGCCCGCCATGGCCCGGTTTCGTCCCACCAGGAACGCCGCCAGCAATACTGGAAGTGTCTGCAGGGTCAAGTGCACCGGAGTGAACGGCAGCGGAATCCGCACCCACGCGCCCAGAGTGATGAGACCCGCCACGGCCAGGACATCCAGGACCGCCGAGCGCTCGTTGTCAGCGACAGTTGTGATCGGAAGTGTATGTTGTGTGTTCATGGGGCACGATTATAGCAGACCAAATTCGGCCGGTTCAACTGGCTATCGGCATCCCTTCGTTCCTGAGGCTACACTGACGTGGCATGAGCATCTTGCTCATGATTGATTCAGAAATCGGATGGAC
>CAZFOG010000201.1:1711-11491 GCA_964520685.1 uncultured Nitrospiraceae bacterium
GCGCTCCGCTGCAATTACGGCCGCGCTTGACAGTGAAAGTACGTACGCCACTCTTGGTCAAGCTGTCCGGCGATTGAGGCCCTCCGCCATACAGCGTCCATGGAACTCACCGGCTGAACCGGACCCGAACACGAGACTATTGATTCGCGGCGTCCTCGACGGCCTCGCCGGCCTCTTCCACGGCCTCGCCAGCCTCCTCGGCCATACCCTCCATGGTTTCGCCAGCGTCCTTGGCCGCATCCTCGACAACCTCGCCCAGATCTTTGGCGGCATCCCCGAGGGATTCCTGGGCGTCTTCCAGATTCTCCTCCATGCGTTCTTTCGGTGTATCGGGTTCGCAGCCGGTCAGCAGCGACCCGGAAACCGCGAAGCCCACACACAGCAGCACCGCCAGCATTCGCCTTATCATGTTCATCCCTCCCGGTTCTAAACCGATTTCAAGTTCAATCGCGAAGTCTGCGCGCCCATGTTTGCTACACAATGCGTCTTCCCCGCACTCCCAGTACCAGCGATACCAGGAAGAGTATCAGGAAGATCACAAAGAGAATCTTGGCGATTCCGGTCGCTGCGGCAGCAATCCCGCCGAATCCGAGTACCGCCGCGATGACCGCAATCACAAAGAATACCACCGCCCAGTACAGCATAGTATTCCTTTCCCGCGACGGTCTGTCCGTCGCGTGTCCTGTCAGAAACACTGTTGCTCGTACCGGGTAGCTACGCAAGGAGCATGCCGCTGTGAAAAACGCGAATCGGGGGCGTTCAAGGCAAGTAATTTCCCTTTTTTTGTGCAGAAATGGGCCGCCGCGTAACGAATCTATACACCTCGGGGACTGTCATTGACCTCGAGGAACAAGGCATAATGCGCCTGGCCCGTGGGCTGAAGTCACTTGGCACAGGGAGGCGCTTGAAACTCCAGCCTCTCAGAAACACTCGAGAAGGACGTCCTGCCATGAAGTTCCCACAATGCTGCCTGGTGTTGCTGTTCACCCCGATCGCCTTCGCCGCGGAGAACCTCTTTCCGGAGCCCGGATTCGAGGAGTCGGGCGTAGCCGGCACGGCCCATTCGGGTGAGCGGGCCGGCTACCTGAGCGTGGATGCGAGGCAACACTGGGTGAATATCGGCGGCCGGTTCGGAGTCGAGCCGTATGCGACCTACCGCGCCACCGCTTTCGCCAAAGCCACCGTGAACGAAGGGGCCGTCAAAGCCCTGTATGTGTACCAATGGGACTCGTACGTGTGGGCCTTTGTATCCGAGGCCAATGTGCCCGGCGGCCAGGACTGGCAGCAGGTCTCCACGACGTTCTGCGTGCCTCACGATCACGTGTGGCTCCATCCCCTCGCGTTTTTCGGGGCCGCCAACACCGAGGCCTGGATAGACGACATCACGGTCGAGCAGATCGCCTCACCGGAGGAGACCATCGCGGCACTCGAGGCCAAGCCCGCGCTGTCCGATAACGAGGCCCGCCTCGCCGCGCGCTGGTACGCCGAACACGGCGAACTCGCGAAGGCCGAAACCCTGATGCAACAATCGGAGAACGCGGGCGTCCGGGCCGACATCGCATGCGTCATCGGCAAGGCGGCCGAAGACCCGGGGCTGCGCAGGCGCATGTTTCTCGAGATGATTCGCTACGGCGCACCGGGGCTCCATGCCGGTATGCAGCGCCTCGACGAGGTCGCCGCGGCGCTCGAAGGGGCCAGCCCAATCGACATTGTCTTCGAGGCATTGCCCGAGTACGCCGATGACGAGGCCATGCTGGCAAACGCGGCGGCATACGTGGCGCATCACCGGGATTCGCTGCAAGGCGGTGTTCCGGCGACTGTTGCCGCGCGCCGGGCGGACCTCGGCCGCATCAAGCAGGCGATAGCGCGAGTGGCGGAGAAACTCGGCGACAGGGCGGCGGCGAGCCCAGGCCTCGGCAAGCTCGAAGCGATGACGCACGAGATGAAGCAGCATCTCGAGCAGCAAGCCGCGGCGCTGGGCACCTGCACCGTGATTCTCGCCGGGCGGCCCCTCGCGCCCGATACGCACGCCATTGTGCTCGCGGCCGAGCCCACTCCCCAGGAAATGACCGCGGCACGGGATCTCCAGATGCACCTCGAGCTCATGACGGGAAAGGAGTTCCCCATCATCGATGATTCCGCGACGGACGGGCGCGCGTGCCTCAGCGTGGGTAAGAACGCCTTCACCGCGTCGATGGAGCTCGGCGTCGATTACGCCGCCCTTGGCGCCGATGGCATTCGCATCGCAACGAAGGGCCCCCACCTGGCTCTTACCGGAAACAAACGGGGCGTCCTCTACGCAGTCTACGTCTTCCTGGAAGAACATCTGGGCTGCCGCTGGTTCACCCCCGACTGTATGACGTGGCCCACCGCCGGCACCCTCGAGGTGGGCGCGTTGGATAGGACCTACGTACCGCCCTTCGAGTACCGTGACACAGATTACCCGAACTGCCGCCCGCCGGTTTTCGGCGTGCGCAACCGCCTCAATGGCAAGTATTCCCTCGCCACCGAAGAATGGGGCGGCAAGATCGACTACCAGGGATTTGTGCACACCTTCAACGGCCTGGTGCCCCCGGAAGAGCATTTCGCAACTCATCCCGAGTATTTCTCGGAGATTGACGGCCAGCGCGTGGGCGAACGTTCCCAGTTATGCCTGACCAATCCCGGCGTCTTGCGCGTGGCCACCGAAACCGTCTACCGCTGGATCGCGGAAAACCCCGCGGCCTCGATCATTTCGGTTTCCCAGAATGACTGGCACAACTACTGCCAGTGCGCGAACTGCTCCGCCCTCGCCGAAAAAGAAGGGTCTCAAAGCGGGCCGTTGCTGCATTTCGTCAACGGGATCGCCGCGGCCGTCGCGGAAAAACATCCGGATATTATCATCGATACCCTGGCGTATCAGTACACGCGGAAGCCCCCCGCACACGTGAAGCCTTTACCGAACGTCGCGGTTCGGCTCTGCAGCATCGAATGCGAATTTAACCGGCCGCTGGCCGAATCGCCGTTCAACAAAACCTTTGTTTCAGATATTAAAGACTGGGGCCGCATCTGCGACCGCCTTCACATCTGGGATTACGTGATCAACTACCATCACTGCGTCCAGCCGTTCCCCAACTTCCAGGTGCTGCAGCCGAACATCCAATTCTTCCGCGACCACGGCGTCACCGGCATCTATGAAGAAGCCAATTACTTCTCGAAGGGCGGCGAATTTGCCGAATTGCGAACCTATCTCCTCGCGAAACTGCTCTGGGATCCCGCCTATGACGTCGACAAAGCCATTGATGAATTCTGCGAGGCCTACTACGGCAAATGCTGGCAGGTTATCCGTGCCTACATCGACGATATGCACCGGCTGGCGGTGTCCGACCCGAATTTTCATATGACCATCTGGGCGCCGCCCCACGGGCCGTTTCAGTCCGCCGAGGCCCTTTCCCGCTATACGAAACTTTTTGACGCGGCCGAGATCATGGTGGCCGATGATCCGGTGCGTCTGCACCGTGTCGAGGTCGCCCGGCTTCCCATTCTCTACACGCAACTCACGCAGGCATCCAATCCGGCTTTCGCCATCGAAGAAGAGGCGCTGGTGCCGGTTACCCCGGGCGGAAGCGTGGCGGAATTGGCCAGCCGTTTCGAACGCATCGCGAAGGAAGAAGGGCTCACCCGCATCTCGGAAAACGCCACGAGCGGCAATCTCGACACGTGGCTGAGCAATGTACGCAACGGCGCACAAACCTATCCGCTCGTTCGACTGCAGAACGCAAGCACCGAGGTGTTGGTCGTGCCGGGCCTGGGCGGGCGCATCCTGAGCCTCAAGCATAACGGCCGGGAGTGCATGCATGTGGTTCGCGTGGCGGCCGGTATCGACCCAAAGACCGGCGGGTACAAGGAGTTCAGCGAATCCGAATACCGTTCGCCCGGATGGCTCGAGCCGTTCGAACTCCTCGAGCACGGCGAGAGACACGTGATGCTGAGAGGGGTGTTTGCGAACGGGTTCAGTATCGAGCGGCGTTACGAGCTCGCTGAAGACGGACCCATCCTGCGCATTGCCTCGAAGCTGACCAACGAGAGCGGCGAAACCAGATCCACCCAGTTGCGCGTCCATCCGTGTTTCCATCTCGAAAATGCGGTGGGGGCGGAGCTCCAGGTGGCTGGCGGCGGTTCCGTAGCACTCGATTCCGGTGCCCAAAGCGAGCGTGAACACAGCCTCAGCAACGAAGCGCTCCCCCGGGGCGAGTGGCGTGTTGTCGACCCCGCCGCGAACCGTATCGTGATTTCGCGCTTCGAGCCCGCCCAGGTGGCTGTCTGCTACTTCAACTGGAACGGTCCGGAGAAGCGCGCCAATCTCGAGCTGTGGAGCCCAACTACACCGCTGCAGGCCGGCGAATCCATCACGCTGGCCCATGAATACGAGGTCCAAGCCTTCAATTAAACTGCCGGAACTAACTTAATATGAATGGTTTACGCGGGTTGGTGCTCCCTCGGCCCGCTACCCCGCGGCTCCGCTAAAGCCCAACGCGGATTCTGCCGATAGATCGAGACGAAAGGCGTGGACAAGGATGTTCACGGCATATTGCTAGGGAGAGCACAGCAATGGTTGGCGTCAATGGCATAGTGAATGTGCCGGAGCCTTCCAACGTACGCAAGGCGGAGGCACAGGCTCCCCGGAAAGATGTCGTGGTGGCAAATGCGGCCACCGATGGTGTCGACATCAGCCGGGAAGCGCAGGCCGCCGCCGTGGCGGTTCAGGTAGTGCGCCTGGATTCGCCGGGTGCGGAAGTGCGTGCTGAGCGCGTCGCGGAAGCCAAGCGCAACCTCGAGCAGGGCACCCACCGTGTCCAGGAGGTTGTTAAACTCGTGGCCGCTCGCATGGCAAAGCAACTCGTACTATAGGAAAATCCGGCAGCGGGCTGCGAAGTGCCCACGGCGCGCCTGGTTAGCGGTAACGGCACGCCGGGGCTTGAGTTGTGTCCACCCCCTTCTGACCTAATCCGGATGTTTCACAGCTTTCAACCAATGATCATGTTAGCCATACTCAAGCGGTTATACATGAATCCTTTGTACTACTCTCTTCTGAAATTCGTGCAGGCCGCAGAGATTTTTAGCAGGAGAGGGACATAAACTTTTTACTTCCAACGTCTTATCTCCCTCTTTGGAGGGGGGCGAACGCCGGAAGGCGTTCGGGGGGAGGATTCCGGCTCCGGAAGCTTGGTTGCGGTTATGTTGCGCCGTGATTCGTACACGCCACTGGCTGCTGTGGAATACCCCCAAACAGCCTGTTACAAGAAAAACTGGTGCTCTCTCTGTAATCCAAGTCTGCGCATTTCTTTCCAACTCAGGCACGCCTAAGTTGGTGAGAAATGCGCGCTAATCTCGCCAACCCTGCATGCCCAGCGCCGCCCCCCGGTCCCATCACGCGATAGCTCGGCCGTGGGGAGCGGGAACCGGTCTCGTGACCAGGTCGGCACACAAGTCCCTCCGGTGAAAAGAGGCCGAACAGGACTCCGCTGCCCCTTGCCGCACGCGATAAAGTACTCAAAAGGGGCTTGACATACCTTCCAGAAGGTATGTATAATCAGTCCGGTGCTGAGCGATACGGCGCGCAGCAGCACCGGGCGCTCGCACAAGCGCTTTTACCGGAAATGGTGACAATAGATGCAACAAACCGCACGGCGCAACATAGCCGCAACCAAATCTGCGGAGCCGGAATCCTCCCCCCGAACGCCCGTCGGCGTTCAACCCCCTCCAAAGGGGGAGATAAGACATTATAAGTAAGTGGTTTATGTCCCTCTTCTGCCAGAAAACTTCGCTTCTTGCACAAATTTTGAAAGTGAGTAGTAGGGAGATGTACCCGCGCGGTGGGCTTGCCGGCCGCTGGAAGCGTCGCGTGGCCTTTCCGCATCGTGTATCTTCACGGGGCATTTCGCGAACTCCGCGTGGAATCTCGGGTAGGCCGCCCGCTTCGCGTCGAGTCGAATGCCCCGTTTCCAGTGCTGATCCGCCCCCCGCTTCCCATCCCTGCCGGACATGTCCCCCTCAGGCATGTCCGGCGGGGACCGCCCCGTGATTCCGGGGTGAGGCCGGGGGCAAGGCGGAGTTGCACACCTGAAGGAATACAATCGTGAAGCATGCAAACACTGTCAGTTTGATCAAGATCGGCCCGGTTACCGTAGTGACGTTCGAACCGGTATCCCATGCGGATGGTACCGCCTGGCAAGAAGCGCTCACGCAAATGCGCGCGCTCGCCGACGGCGCCGAACCGGTTCACATTCTGCTGGACTGGCAGTGGGTTCAACAGGTGACGGGGGCCGTCCTGAACGATATCGAGGAGTTCATGAAGGAGCTCGACGCAGGGGACGGCTCGCTTCGCCTGTGCGGCTTGCCCGAGCAGCTGCGGGCCGCTTTCGAACCGGCGCTGCTCGACCGGATTGATCTGGGCGAGAGTGTGCCGGACGCTCTTCCCCGGTACGTCCGGGCGCTCCGGGCCGAATCGCAAACCGCTACGGACGACAGCGGCTGCAGAATTCGGTAGAATAGCAGTTGACTTACATTCCTGGCGGTATGTATACTCCGCCATTGCCTTTATCGCGAACCGGCCACGGATTTCCTTCAGATTCCGCTAACGGGGACTCATGGCACGAAAAACGAAAGAAGAATCGGAAGAAACGCGCAAAGCGATCCTCCTGGCCGCACTGGACGTGTTGAGCGAAAAAGGATATTCCCGCACGACGTTCGTCGACATCGCGAGACGCATTGGCATGAGCAAAGGCGCGGTGTATTGGCACTTCAAGAATAAGCAGGCGTTGCTGGCCGCGCTGATGGAGGAGATGCGACACCGTGAGGAGGTCCTCCTCGCCGGACAGGCCGGAGCGGTTACCTCATTGGACGGCCTCAAGGCCTACCTGGTGGCCCGGCTGCGTATCGCGACCCGCGATGAGCTGCGCCGCAAATTCGCCTTTTTCATGTTGCTCCAGATGGAATGGTCCGTGGACGTGATGGAAGCCGTGCGGCGGGAGCTGATGCATATCCGTATGGAGCCGTTCGACGAATTTGGTCCCATCCTGAACGAAGCCCGCCGGTGGGGGGAGCTGCGCGAGGATATCGATATTGCCACCGCAAAAGACATGCTGAAGGGCATGTGGATCGGCCTCTTGACGGTTTATTTTCAGGGCCTTTCCGCGACAGACCCTGTCCAGACCGCGGAAGCCGCCCTTGGAACGCTGATCGACAGTCTCAGGGCACAGCATAGTTAAGGAGACTTCACTTGACGAATGAGAATAACGCAAACGGACAAACAGGGGAGCCGCGCCGTCCCAACCGCCTCTTGGGCATCGCCCAGGCAGCGCTTATTCTGATAGTGCTGGCAGCGGGCTGGTTCTTACGGGGATTGATGCCGTCAGGACCGGCGGGAGGGCCCGCCGGGATGCCTGGGGGGGCCATGGGGGGGCCACAAGCCCCGCCGGCTGTCGTGGTGGCTCCGGTGACGGAGGGTCCGGCCGAGGCCCCGGAAGAATTCATCGGGCGCATCGAGTCGATTGAATCGGTAGATGTAACGCCCCAGGTCGCGGGATACCTGCAGACGGTTCATTTTGAAGAAGGCAGCAGGATTGCCGCGGGCGATTTGCTGTTCACGATCGAGAAAGCCCCCTTCGAGGCGCGCGTCGCGCTGGCCGAGGCGGCCGTCCAACAGGCGGAAGCCAACGTGCCCGCGGCCCAGGCCGACATGGATGCCGCACGAGCCAACCTGGTGCGCGCGGAGAAGTATTTCGAGCGGCTCAAGAACGCCGATGAACGCAGCGTGGTGCAGGCCGACATGGACAAGGCGACGGCGGAATTCCAGCAGGCTCAGGCACGGGTGAAGCAGGCGGCCGCAGCCGTTCAACAAGCTGATGCGGCTCTCGCGCAGACCAAAGCAAACCTGCGGCTGGCAAGCATCGACCTGGGCTACACCGAGATTCGCGCACCCATCTCCGGCCCGGTCGGGAAGGCCCTCGTGACCGAGGGCAACTACGTGACGCCCGCCAGCGGACCCCTGGCCCGCATTGTGCAAATCGACCCGGCCCGCGTGGTGTACTCCGTCCCCGACCGGAACTTCGTCAACCTGCTGCAGCTCATAAACGAGCGCGGGCCGTCGGCGGTGGATCTGCGGCTTCGCCTGCCGAATGGCACGCTGTATGAGGATGAGGGCGAATGGAGTTTTGCGGACAACGAGATGGACCCCACCACGGGCACCATTGCGTTGCGGGCGCGTTTTGCCAATCCCGGCGGTCTACTGGTGCCGATGACCAATGTGATGGTTCTGGCCCGGTCTGCGGAGGGGCGGACGGCGCCGAAGGTGCCGTCGCAGGCCGTAATGGCGGATCAGCAGGGCGAATTTGTGTATGTGGTGACTGCCGAAAACATCGCCGAGCAGCGGCGCGTCGTGTTGGGAGCCGAAGTAGAAGCCCACCGCATCGTCGAAGAGGGTCTTGCCGCCGGCGAGCAGGTGGTCGTGCTGGGTCTTCAGAAGGTCCAGCCCGGACAGCCCGTGCAGGCTTCCATGCAAACAACCAGCGCCGAAGGAAACTAAGCTTATGCTGGCACGCATCTTTATAGAACGGCCCCGCTTTGCCATGGTTATCAGCATTGTGCTGACGCTGGCTGGCGCCGTGGCGCTGTTTGTCCTGCCCGTGGAGCAGTACCCGGACGTGACGCCGCCGGAGGTGCACATCGGCACCCGGTATCCGGGGGCCAGCGCCGAGGTGCTGGCCGCGACGGTGGCCGCGCCGCTCGAAGAAGAAATGAACGGCGTGGACAACATGATTTACATGCAGTCCGAATGCGACAACCAGGGCAATTACAGCCTGACGGTGACGTTCGAGGTGGGAACCGACCTCGACATGTGCCTGGTGAAGGTGCAGAACCGCGTGGCGCAGGCGCAACCGAAGCTGCCCACGGAAGTGACGCAACAGGGCGTATCCGTGAGTTCGCGGTCGTCGGGCATGCTGGGCATTGTGATGTTCTTCTCGCCGAAGGGCACGCACGACCGCTTCTTTATGGGCGACTACGTGTACACGTACATCAAGGACGACCTGATGCGCATTCCCGGCGTGGGCGGCACCACGGTGTTCGGCGCCAAGTTCGCCATGCGCGTGTGGCTCGACGTCGACCGCCTGAACGCGCTGGGGATCAGCACGGACGAAGTGGTCGCGGCGATTCGGAGCCAGAATGTGCAGGCTTCGGTCGGCATGGTGGGCGCTTCGCCCGGCAACGACAATCATCAGCTGGTGTATGCGCTTCAGACCATGGGCCGTTTGAACGACCCGAAACAGTTCGAGAACATCATCGTCCGCACGAACGATCAGGGCGGTCTGGTGCGCCTGAAAGACATCGGGATGGTCGAGAAAGGCGCGGGCCAGTATTCCGCCGAGGGGTTCTGCGCCGAGGGCGACAGCACCGGGCTTCTGGTAAATCAGACGCCGGGTTCCAATGCCATCGAGACCATGGACGCGGTGTACGAGCGGCTCGAGGAACTGAAGAAGAGCTTCCCGGAAGACCTGGACTACCGCATTCCCTTTGACGCGACCACGTTCGTGCGGATCAGCATCCGGGAAATCATCACGACGCTGCTCGTGACCTTCGGGCTGGTGGTGTTCGTGTGTTACATCTTCCTGGAAGACTGGCGCGCCACCCTGATCCCGACCCTGTCGATCCCGGTGTCCCTGCTGAGCACGTTCCTGGTCCTGATGATGGTGGGCTACACGATCAACCTGCTGACCCTGTTCGCGCTGGTGCTGGCTATCG
>CAZFOG010000202.1:0-11487 GCA_964520685.1 uncultured Nitrospiraceae bacterium
TCTCTTCCATGGGTGGCGGCTGCGCGGGCAACGGCGGCGGCATTCACGGTGGAGCCCATATAGGCGGCTTCCGCGCCCCAGCAATCGACCAAACGGCCTGCACCGGTCGTCGTGGTGAAAATGACGGAACGGCCTCGGGCCGCTTCGACCGTCCGGGGGCTATTGCCGAAATCGAAATCCTCGGGGGGGAGCCCGCCGCGCTCGCCAAAGAGAAGGGCGCCGGGAAAATCGCCGCGTGCATCGTAGGCCTCGTAGACTTCTCGAACGGCGAGGATTTCCGTGGCTCCCGCGTCAAACAACATGGCAGCGGTGGCGCTCGCGCGGAGGGCGTCGACCACGATGGCCGTGAGCCCATGCTCGCGGGCATGGGCGCAGCCTGCGGCGCCTTCGATCAAATGCCACTGGATATCCGGCATGAGAGTCTGCAGGCACTACGGGGCAGCGCCGTCCTTTCGCTGGCCGAGAATATGCGCCACAATCTTCGGGCCGTGTTCACGGCCGTTCTCGACAAATACGACGTTGGCTTCTTTGCCCGCGCAGAGCGTTCCGGCGACATACAGACCCGGAACGGTTGTCTCGAGGGCTCCGGTCAGGCGCGGTTTGCCGGATTCTTTGTCGACGGCGGCCCCTGCGGTTTCGATGAGAGACGTATCGGGCTCGAAACCAATCATGGCGAGCACGAAATCGGCCGGAACCATGATGCGTTCGCCGTCCTGCGAGTTCAGTTCGACTTCATCTGGACGAATCGCCGCGACCTCGACGCGCCGGTGGCACACGATGGACCCTTCCTGGATGCGGTTTTCGATATCCGGCTCGATCCAATACTTGGTCTGAAATCGTTGTTCACGCATGGCCACCGTTACGTGGGCGCCCTCCCGGTACAGCTCCAATGCCACTTCCGCGGCCGAACTTCCCGCCCCGACGACCAGTACGTCATGACCCGCATAGCCGTGTGCCTCGCGGTAGTAATGGGAGACATGGGGGAGATCCTCCCCGGGAACCCCTAAGAGCCGGGGACTGTCGTAGAACCCCGTGGCGACGATCACATTACGTGTGTTCCAGTTATAGGACCGTCCGAACCGGTCATGGCCCTCAATCGTAAAACCCGGTTTTGCGGGTTTGATCGCGGTCACCGCGCAATATGTCACGACCCGAAGCCCGAAATAGTCCGCGAAGGTCCTGCAATACTTCAGATACTCGCGGCGGGTCGGGTTCTTTTCGGGTATGACCAGGGGGAACCCGGCGAGTTCGAGCTTATCGAACGTCGAGAACCAGCGCATGTAGACCGGGTGAGCCATGAGGGCGCCGCAGACGGGTCCCTTGTCGATGGCGATGGCCGTCAGGCCCGCTTCCTGGGCGGCGTGGAGCGCTGCCAGGCCGGCCGGACCCGAGCCCACGACCACCAGGTCGAGATCTTCGTTGATGCCGCAGGTTTTCATAGTTCCTCGATCATCTTGCTGCCAGAACTCAGGATTGTAGCATAAAAAGCCGCGGCCGCTCTTGATTGGGTCCAATCGGGAACACGGACAGACACGGACCCACACGGACAGACGCGGACAGACCCAGCGGCAGCCAGACGATTGCCGGAGGCGGGGAGATTCGGGTAGCATGTTTCCTCTTGCTCTGTTCAAACCATGGAGGAATACGCGCGATGTTGCTTGAAGTAGCTCTGACGATGTGCACGATGGCGGCCGGCGAGGATGGACCTGCCGGACTCCCTGCCATAATTCCACTGCCCGCGCAGATGGAGCGTTTGGCGGGACAGTTCGCGCTAAATGCTGAAACGGAGGTCTTGTACGAGCCCAGAATGCCATCGAACAAGGTTGCCGCCGAAACATTTGCGGGTTTGCTGCGGCCCCCGACGGGTCTGCCATTGCCGGTGCGCGAGGGCGATGGTCCCACCGCGAACACGGTGTATTTCGGGGCAATCGAGCATTCCGAAGAGATGGGCGGCGAAGGCTACCGCCTTTGGGTCACGCCTGACTATGCCAGGGTTGCCGCCCCGTCGGCAGCGGGACTGTTCTACGGGATTCAGACCCTGCGCCAGTTGTTACCGCCACAGGCTCTCGCGAAAGAACCCGTGGCGAATACAGAATGGACCATCCCCTGTGTCGACATCACGGATACGCCGCGCTTTGCGTGGCGGGGGATGCTGGTGGACGTGGCGCGCCACTTCATGCCCAAGGAAGCCCTCAAAGAGTTCATAGATGTCATGGCGCTCCACAAATTCAACCGCCTGCATCTGCACTTGACCGACGACCAGGGCTGGCGCATCGAAATCAAAAAGTACCCCAAACTCACCGAAGTCGGCGCGTGGCGCGACGAGACGCTGGCGGGCCATCTCCGCGATGGAGCAAACACGTTCGACGGGACGCGGCACGGGGGGTTCTACACGCAGGACGACATTCGCGAGCTTGTGGCCTATGCGGCCGAGCGCCACATCACCATCGTGCCCGAGATCGAGATGCCCGGACACGCCCAAGCCGCCATTGCAGCCTACCCTGAACTGGGCTGTACCGGCGAGCAGCTTCCCGTTCTCACCTACTGGGGGGTGAATGAGAACGTATTCAATGCCGAGGAAAGCACCATTCAGTTCCTTCAAGACGTCTTGAGCGAGGTGCTCGAGCTCTTCCCGAGCGAATTCATACACATCGGCGGCGACGAATGCCCGAAGAAGCAGTGGCGGGAGAGTCCGCGCGTGCAGGGGCGCATGCGTGAGCTGGGCATCGAGACCGAAGACGCCCTGCAGAGCTGGTTTGTCAAGCGCATGGACGCCTTTCTTACCGAACGCGGGCGCCGGCTTATCGGGTGGGATGAGATTCTCGAGGGCGGCCTGGCTCCCGGTGCGACGGTGATGTCGTGGCGCGGCGTCAAGGGCGGGATCGCCGCAGCGAGTGCGGGGCATGACGTGGTTATGGCGCCTACATCGCACACGTATCTCGACTACTACCAGTCCAAGGACGAATCGGAGCCGTTGGGCATCGGCGGTTTTCTGCCCATCGAGCGGGTTTACGAGTTCGAGCCGGTACCGGAACAGCTTTCGAAGAAGGAGGCCCGCCACATCCTCGGCGCGCAGGCACAGTTGTGGACGGAGTACATCAAGACGCCCGAGCATCTGCAGTACATGGCCTTTCCGCGAGGGTGTGCCATAGCCGAGGTTGTGTGGACGCCCAAGGAGCGGCGGGATTTCGAAGGATTCATGAAACGCCTGCCCGCGCACCTCGAGCGCTTCGAGGCCCTGGGGGTGAATTACCGGCCACTCGACTGAAGCAGGCGCGAGGCCGCGTCGAAAACACGATCGACGGAGACGCTGGCGACGCACGGCGCGGGCGTTTCGCGAAACCAGCGGTAGCGGCAGGCCCAGTTGCACTGAAAGCAGGGCATTTCATGGGTCAGGGCCACATTCTCGCAGTGGTCGTGGGCGGCCGGGTAGGGGAAGAAGCGGCCGTAGTGCCCGCCGCCCATGACGGCCAGGGCCGGCGTGCCCACCGCCGAGGCGATGTGAGCCGGGGCGGTGTCGCCGCTGATGGACAGGTCTGCCCCCGCGATGAGACAACATGCCTGGGGCAATGTTGTCGCTCCCGAGAGGTCGACCGCGCGGGGCAGCTCGTTTGCCAGGCTGCTGAGGGCCGGATTGGACCCGGCACCGAGAATGACAAGCCGGTGGCCGGAGAAGGCGTGAGCGAGGCGGCGCAGCAGGTTCGCATACTGGTCGAGCGGCCAGTCTTTCAACGGAACGCTCGTAAACGGCGAAATGGCGATGTATGGGGCGTCCAGCCCCGGCTTGAATTCTGCCAGCGACTCCTCGGCGGCTTCGGCGGGGATGTGCCACACCGGAGGAAGTTCCGGCAGGGCTGCGCGCTTGTCGAGCATCTTCACCATGCGCGCATTCCGCACATACTCGGGCATCATCGCGTCGGGGACGTCGTACAGCGTGTCGTAGAGCGAGCGGTTGCTCCGTTCCCGGGAAGGCAGCATATTGCCGAGTCCGCCCCGCCAGGCCAGCTTCCGTCCGGGGGGCAGGGACAGAAGGGCGTCGACGCTGTTTGTGCGGGATGCGGCGAAGTAGACGATGGTTTCATGACGCGCCAGTTGCAGTGCCGCGTCGAACATGGCGGCAGGCTTGACGAGGTCCTCCTGGGCAAGGGGAGCGAACTCGTTGGCAAACGCTCGAACCCCGTCGATCACACCCCAACGTTGCAGCCATTCGGCGAGCGGGATCCAGGACGGATGGCCGAATAGCGTTAATTGCCTGCCCTCAAAGGCCTCCCGAATGGCCCCCAGGGCGGAGGAGGCGAGGACAAAATCGCCGGTGAGGTCCGGGCGAACGATGGCGACCGTGCCGGGTTCCGGTGGTGCGGGCACAGCCAACCTGCGGCGGGCCGCCCACCGGGCGAGGGGGAGCCGGGCCTCGCGGATGAAGATTCGAGCAGCTTTGCGCAGCATCATACCGGGCCTCTGGCGGGCGACAGGACCGGTGCCGGTGTTCGTGGCTGCATGGCCTGCCGCTTATTCCCGGTTGTTTTGGCGGGTGACAGCGCAGTCCTCGCCAACAAACCAGGTCTCGGGCTCATTGTTGGACAAGACGCAGTTCTCGATAGTGCCGCGGCCCCCCTCGTAGACGCGCACGCCATACTGGCGGTTGTTCGCGATGGTGCAATCCCGCACGGCAGGGTTGCCGTTGAGCGCAATGGATATGCCTGCAAGGGCGTTCTGGGATATGTCACACGACTCGATGGTGCCGAGCCCGTTCTCGTTGACAAAGATGCCACTCCCCTTGCTCTGGCGAATTTTGCACTGGCGCACGACGGGATTGGCGCCGGATTTGATCTGGATCCCGGCGAGCCCGTTGCCCGTAATCTCACAGTTCTCGACGGTACCCTGAGCCCCGTCGTAAAAGAAGATGCCGGCCTGGGTGCTGTCGTGGATGTTGCACCCGCGGATCGTGGGCACGGTGCCGGGGCCGTTGACGGCGATGGCGGAGAGGGAGTCGCTGGCAATGTCGCAATACTCGATGAGAAGGCGGCCCTCAGCGCAGAAAACGGTGTACACGCCCTGGCCGTCGAAGCTGGACGTGCTGCGCAAGGTCAGACCGTGAACGACGGCCTGGGTGGTAGTGAGGGTGATGCAGTCGGCGCCGGTGCTCTCAATGCGGATTTCGCTCATTTCGCCGTCGCCAATGAGCGCAACCGGCTTGTCGATGACGATTGCTTCCTTGTAGATCCCGGGCTTGATAAAGATGGGTGTCTCGGCGGGGATATCGGCAATGGCCTCGCCGATGGTGGCATAGTCGCCGCCTGCGGGAGAAACCACGACGCCCTGTTCGCGAAGCTGTGCCACGAATTCCTGGCGTTTGGCAGTCGTGGCGGTGGCGGCCGCCGTGTCGTACTTTGCGCGCGCCTGCTGGAACAGCTCCGCGGCTTTCACGGGGTCATGCTCCGCCGATTGCGTGGCGAGGTCCCAGAGGGCATCGGCTTCGGCTGTATGCTGTTGTGCATACTGACGAATCTCATCCGTGATTGCGCTTTGTGCCTTCTGGGCCTGGTCCCGGGCCGCGGCAAGATTTTCCTCGGTCTTCGCGGAGGTTTCCCCGGGTTCTGTTGCGCGCTCGGCGGCGACGCGCAGGGCTTCGGTGTACTCGTCCCGCGCGAGGTCGTAAAGGGCCTTGGCCTGTTCAGGGGCGTCGCCGGCATCCTCGGCCGCTCTCCACGCGGTATCGCCCGCGACGATTTCTTTTTGCGCGAGGGTGCGGATTTCGTCGGTGACTTGGGCGCGCACCTTGAGTGCCGCGGCGCGTGCGTTCGCGGCAGCCTTGCTGGCTAGAGCCAATGCTTCGGCTTTCTGCAAGGCCTCGCCATACAGCGCCGCGGCGAGCTGGTAGGCAGCTTTCGCGTCGGCCGGTTTGGAGGACTCCATCTCCGCTGCGTCGGCCAGGTGTTTGTCGGCAGCCTCGAGGGCTGTTTGTGCCACCTGCATGACGGGTTCGACGAACGCCTTCTGCCGGGCGGCTTGCGCGTGCTGTTTTGCCTCGAGCAGCTCCCGCTCGAGTTCACGACGGCTTTTCTCGGCGGCTTGTGACTCGGCCGCGTCCGTTCCTTCAGTATCTTCATCTTGCGCAGGAGGGGCTTCGCTAACGGTTTCGGTAGGCTCTGCCATCACCACGACCGGGGGCGCCGGAGGCGTGGCAGCGGCGGGGGCGGACTCTTCGGGCCCCGGCGGCAATGCGGCCTGCTCTTCCGGGGCAGGCGCATCCTCGGGCGGGGTTTCTGAGGTTTCCGCAGCGGCCTCGCCGGCGGCCAGTTTCGCGTGGGAGAGCAACACCTCAGCTTTGCCGAACTGCGCGCGGGCTTCCTCGGTTCTACCCTCGGCGAGCAGTTTTTCGCCAGCGGCGATGGCCTCTTCGCCCTGGGCAAACGGTTCGGACGCGTGCTCGGCAGCTCCGGCCGCGCGGGCTTCCTCGAGGGCCTTCTGGGCGGGTCCGCTCACGGCGGCGCGTTCCTCATCGGACAACGGAACCGGCGTTTCGACATCTGTAATCGTAGTAACGCGTTCCGACGGGATGGCGGGACGGGGTGGGGCGGGTGCTTCGGGTGTTGTGGCTTGGGGCGATGCGGGCTCTGCCGGGGACTGTTCCTCGGGAGGGGGATTCGAGCAGCCCGGAAACGCCGCCGCAGCCGCAATCAAGACAACGGCCAGGCAGAGCGGGAACAGAATGGCGGATGACTCCGTGATCACATGTCGATATATCCGAGAAGATCCTGACACGGCAAGCACTCCCCTGAAAGACAATCACCCTACTACGCATATCCAATCGGAATTAAACTGGTTCCGTAACCGGATGAGTGGCGCGCTCAGTCGCCTTCTTTGGTCCAGATGGGCCGGTCAATCAGGCCGATGTATTCGGACCAGTCCTGCCCGCGGACCCTTGCCTCATCGGCGATGCGGCTGAATGCATCGACCTGGGCGCCCAGATTGTCGAGATGGTGCAGGGCCATGGCCTCGACGGTCTTGGGAACTACCGGCGACCCGTTCACCAGCTCGCCATGGTGCGAAAGCACACAGTGCAGGACCTGCAGGCGCAGGGTCTCGGGAAAGCCCTCGATACCGCGAATGCGCTCCTGAACCATCTCGGCGCCGATTGCCAGATGCCCGAGAAGTTTCCCCGGGGTGGTGTAGTCCACGAATATGCCGTGGGACATCTCCGCGATCTTGCCGATGTCATGGACCAGGACGCCCGTGAGCAGCATGTCGCGATCAATGTTGTGAAAAACGGTGCATAACGCATCGGCGAGACGCGCCAACTCGAGGCAATGCTGAGCCAGACCCCCGGTGTATGCGTGGTGCCACTTCTTGCCCGCGGCGGCCTCCGAGAAAGACGCCATGAAAGCCTCGTCGCTGAGAAACACATCGACAAGTTTTGCCAGCCACTCGTTCGTCACGGTCCGCATAATCCCGACAAACTCGGCGACGGTTTTGTCCAGCGCTTCGGGCACATAGGACAGGTCATTGATGTCGTATTCCTCTTCACGGAGGGGGAGCACCTGGTCCACGCGGATTTGCAGGCGGCCCTGGTAGCTGGTGACCGCGCCCTGGACATTGACCACATCGCCCAATTCGAATAATTTGGCGACGGAGGCGGCGTTGTTCCACAGGATGCCACCGATCTCGCCGGTCTTGTCTTTGAACACCATGCCGAGAAACTTGCCGCCGTTGCGCTGCTCGCGCACGTCTTTACGGACGGCAAGGAAGTAATCGTTGATGCGATCGCCCTCCTGGAGGGTTTCGACGAACTGCCGTTTCATGAGTTCTCCTTCGTTTGCAGCCGGATATGCGAGGGCTCGGGGGGAAATGCAGCCCCCTATGCCACGCCGCCTGCCTAGAGTATCGCGCCGGCATGCTGCCTTGCAAATACAGGGTGGGAGCGTTACCCTAGCCATTCGTCGAAGGAGAGGAAGGAGGATGGCATGCCGAAGCGTAGAGCCGCGGTCCTGCTGACGCGGGAGATGCAGGGTAAGGTCTTCTCAGAACAGCACTTGGCCCGTCTCGGGGAGGTCCTTGACCTGGCGGGGGCGCAAATGGACGAAATCTCGCCCGAATGGCAGCAATCGGCGGTGCAGGGCGCCGAAATCATCATTACCGGGTGGGGAACCCATGCCATTTCGGACGCCATGCTCGATGCTGCGCCTGACCTGCAACTGATGTGCCATTCCGCGGGCTCGATCAAGCATTTGGTGTCCGACACGTTCACGGCACGGGGTATCCGGGTCACTTCGGCGGCCCCGGCCCTTGCCGTGGGTGTCGCGGAGTATGCGTTCGGGCTGATGCTGGTGTCGATGAAGGCGTCGTGGGCGTGCGTCGCGAATACCAGCCGGGGCAACTGGGACCGTGAATCCGTCATGGATTGGATTTGCGAACCCTACGGGGCGACGGTGGGCATTGTGGGGGCGAGCAACGTGGGCCGCGAACTGATTCGCCTGTGCAAGACGCTGTCTCTGAACAGGATTCTGCTCTATGACCCCTTCGTCAGCGAACAGGAGGCCGAACGGCTGGGCGTCGAGAAGGTCTCGCTCAAGGAGCTGATGCGCCAATCCGACGTGGTGCAGCTATGCGCGCCGAACGTGCCCGCGACGCGCCACATGGTCAACGCGGAGATGCTGGCGTTGCTGCGCGACAAGGCAATTTTCATCAACACCTCGCGCGGCGCCCTGGTGGATGAGGCGGCGCTGATTGCGGAACTCGAACGGGGGCGCATCCTGGCGTGCCTGGATGTGACGGACCCCGAGCCGCCCGAGGCGGGAAGTCCGCTGTATGCGCTTCCCAACTGTATACTCACGCCCCATATCGCGGGTGCCGTGAAGCAGAACATCCGGCGGCAGGGGGATTCGGTGCTCGAGCAGATCGAGTCGTTCCTCGCGGGCAAATCCATGCCGTGCGAGGTGCCCCTCGGGAAACTCGACATTCTCGCGTAGTTGCCTCCTGTTCGCCGCGAGAGGGCCATCCTCGGAACACCAGGGAGAAGGACTGATGACGGGCTTTTCATTGCTGGCGGTGATGCTCGTGAGCTTCGGACAGGTGGAATGGCAGCATCCTGCCGGGATTGTTACCGCGGAGACGGTTGCGGAGGTTCGCGAGCGGGTCCAGACCCTGGACTGGGCCGCGGGGATGGTGACGTCGCGGAAAGGGAATCTCGAGCCGTGGCTTTCGATCTCATTCGAAGACCTGGCCCGGGTCTTTCCCAAGACGCGCGGCAACGTGTACCACAACTTCTCGTGTCCCGACGACCGCCACCGGCTTACCTTCGACCCGTTCGAGCCCGAGACGTACACGTGCCCCTCGTGCGGGCAAACCTATGCGGCGGATACCGATGCGGGCGTCTATCCAGAGGGCGACTGGTATAATGGGACCATGCGCGACGGGTGGGAGTGCCTGTTCTACCAGCAGGCGGGGACCGTGGCGGCGGACTTGGGGCTTCTGGGGCGGCTCGAGCCGGACAGGACACGGTATTTCGAGCGGGGCATCGAAATCCTGATGCTCTACGCCGACACCATCGAGGGGCTCGAGACCTATGCGTTCGATGACCGGCAGTTCTCTCGGATCTTGACGTACCACCGCGAGGGCGACAACAAAGTTCTGAACGATTTGGCCTGCGCCTATGAAAGGCTGCGCGACCGGATGACGTTGGAGCAACGCGCGCGTTTCGAGAAGGTGGCACTCAAGCGCATGCTCGAGGACATCATGCTCGAGCCGGTCTACGCCTATAACCACAACAACATCTACCAATGGTACCGAACGGTGCTTCAGGTGGCCCTGTGTCTCGAACGGGAGGACCTTGTTGACTGGTGCTTCGGGTATGGTGCGTACTGTCACGACACACTGCCGGAACACGTGAGCATCTCGCGGATTATCGAGACGCACTTCAAGCCGGACGGCGCGTTTTGGGAGTTGTGTTCGGGGTATCACCTCTATCCTATACACGCGTTCTGCGAACTGGCGGTGTTGACGCGCAGCCTCTCGCGCATGGACCCGGAACGCTTCCCGCCGGAGCGCTACGACCTTACCCAGCAAGACAGCGCGGGGGGAAAGGTGATCAAGAACGCGCTGGAGTGGTTTGTGTCCATGGCCATGCCGGACCGTACCATGCCCATCATTGGCGACTCGACCATCTCGCGGTCGGATATGACGGACTACTATACGACGGCCGAGGCGGGGTACCGGTTCTTCAATGTGCTGGCCGTGGGCGATTACGCGAAGCTGCGGGATAACCAGCGGAGCTGGGACGCGTTGCTCTACGGCGCGCCCCAGATCGTTCAGCACGAGACACCCTTCACCAGCTCGTATCTCTCGAGCGGCTGGGTGTCGCTGCGCAACGAATGGCGAAGTAATCGCGTCTGGGCCGGGCTGAACGCGCTTACCCGGGGCGGCGGACATCAACATGCGGACCGATTGTCGATGGTGACGTATTCCCAGGGCGAACTGCTGGCTCTGGAGAAGGCTACGCCGTACAACGAAAGTGTGACGCGGGTGCTGGGCAGGCTCACACCCTCGCATAACACGGTGACTGTCGATGGGGAATCCTCGAAGACAGGACATCTGCTGACGCCCGAAGAGACGCCCGTGGTGGCGCATTTCTTTCCATCCCGGATGGTGAAGTTCGCCGAGTTGCATGGTGACAGCCTGTATCCCCAGTGCAGCGCGTACCGGCGGTCGGTGGCCATAGTGGAAGACATTATCGTGGACTGTTTCGACGTGCAGGGCGGTACGACCCACGACTGGATGGTGCATCACGCTGGCCCCGCGCCAGTGTTTTCGATGGAGACGGCAGATGCTGCGTTCGAGCCGATGGACTGGCTGTACAACGGTACGGACAATATCCGCCGGAGTGCAGGGAATGCGTTGTGGGATGCGCGGTGGATTGTGAACGGGGTGACTTCGCGGGTGACGATGCTTCCGGCCGAAGGGACGGAGGTGTTTGCGTTGGAGACCTATCCCACAGATAACGCATTCATCACCGAAACCGATCCACCGTGCCAGACCCTGTGCACGCGCAGGAAGAACGACGTGCCCATCCTGGCCGTGTGGGATGCCTGGAAGGAAGCGCCCAATCTGAAGACCGTTACGCCAGGAATCGGGCAGAAATCGGTGAACATCGAGACTCAATCCAATACCTATTACCTGGTGTTTGGCGGAAAGGCGGAGTTCCCTGATGGCGTGAGCCTCTCCACCGATGGCGTGTTCGCCGTCTACCGGACGTCCGGAGGCGTGATGTTTGCCGGCGGTACCCATGCATCCGTTTTAGCGCCTGAGGGCACGCTTCGCGTCGAATCGGACGGTGTCGCCTCGGTTTCCGCCGAGTTTGCCGACGGCAAAGTAACCTATGAAGTCTCCGGCGACATTCAGTACGACACATGGGGCGGCGTCGACCACTACCGCGAACCCCAAATCGCCGGATAACTTCGCGGATTTGGCTGCGGGCTGGACTGGGAGCCG
>CAZFOG010000203.1:0-11468 GCA_964520685.1 uncultured Nitrospiraceae bacterium
CAATGGTCTGGAGGTGTTCGCCCGCCGGGTTGAACACCCGTACGCCGTCCCGCGCCGTGCACCATACATTGCCCCGCACATCGACCTTCATGCCGTCGGGGCCGGGCAGTTCGCAGAAGTTGCGGCCGTTGCTCAGCAGCCCATCCTCCGCCACGTCAAACGCGCGAATATGGCTGCCTTCCGTGTCGGCCACGTACAGCACCTTCTCGTCCGGGGAAAACGCGAGGCCGTTGGGTTTGGCGAAGTCGTTCACAAGCAGTACGAGCTCGCCGGATGGTTTGATGGCAAAGACGCCCTGGAAGGGCAGTTCCTGTTCGCGGCCCTCGAGCCCGTAGGGCGGGTCCGTAAAGAAAATGGTGCCATCCGAGCGAACGACGGCATCGTTGGGACTATTCAGCTTTTTGCCATCGTAGGTCTTTGCGAGGGCTGCCACTTTCCCGTCTTTTCGTTGCGCGCAGACGCGGCGGAACCCGTGTTGGCACGCGATCAGCCGGCCCTCGGTGTCGAGGGTCAACCCGTTGGACTTGCCGCTGGGGGAGCGATACACCGTTTTGTCAGCTTTGTAGATGGTATCAGCGGGGATATCGCTGAAAATGAGCGGCCCGCCCGGAAACCACAACGGTCCCTCCGTAAACTGGAACCCTTCAGCTACCAGCTCCACCGGGCCCGTGGTCAACGTTTCCGCGCCTCCCAGGAAGACACTGAGCAATACAAGCGTCGTCATAAGCCGGTTCTCCTCCGCAACTGGTCCGAAGTAATGCACCGGTTTCAGTGTGTCATCTTCGCGTCCCCAACGCAAACCCGGTACTGCGCGAGAATAGTCCTTGCGATCAGTGCTCATTGCGCCCGGCCGTGTGAATCTGTTAGGTTTCGCAGGCATTCTGAAATCCGAGGTCTTGGAGGTCCTATGCATTCCACGAGCACCCCTCCCTGGTTTGTCTCGCTGCATGGCGGGCATACGGCTGAATTCTGCGACCATGGCGAAGGCACGTTGCGCGAACTCCTCGAGGCAGCGCTCGCGAAAGGCTTCGCGGCCTATGGCGTGACCGAGCATGCCGCGCGCGTCGAGGAACGTTTTCTCTATCCAAACGAGCGTGAGCTGGGGTGGACCATCGAAAAGGTGCAGGACGATTTCGAACGCTATGCGAAGACTCTTTTCGCATTGGCGGACGAGTTCGCCGGCCGCTTGACGGTGCTCCGCGGATTCGAGGCCGAGGTGGTGCCCGCGGACCGCTACCCCGAACTCATGCTGGCGTACCGGGAGCGCCTGGGCTTCGATTACATGGTGGGCTCGGTGCACTATGTCGACGAAATGCCCATCGATGACACCGTCGCACAATTCGAGCAGGCGATGGACGCCCTTGGGGGCCTGGAACCCCTCGGGATTCGGTACTACCAGACCCTTGCCGAAATGGCTGGGGCCTTGAAGCCCGAAGTTATCGGCCATTTCGACGTCATCCGCAAACTCGGATGGCGCTTTGGCGACGTGGCCACCCCCGAGATCCGAAAGGCTGCCGGTCAGGCTCTCGAGGCCGTACGCGAACACGGGTGCATCCTCGATCTGAACACCTCCGCATACCGCAAGGGCCTCGAGCCGCCTCACCCGGACGCCTGGGTGCTCGAGCTCGCCCGAGACATGGGCATCCCCTTTGCCCTGGGCGATGACAGCCATGCTCCGGACCACGTCGGGTCGGGGTTTCACGAAGGACGCACATACCTGCTGAGCCACGGGATTGAAACCGTGACCGTGTTGCGCCGCGAAGGCAACCATCTCCAGCGCGAGATCGTACCGCTCTGATATTCCGTCCCGATGAGGAACTTCCCCGTGCGGCGGGGGGGACCGCACGGGGAAGCGGGGGGGTGTTGGGAGGATGGAGACTCCAGTTATTGAATCTCGATGGTCCGGGGTTGGTAGGCCTCGGCCTTCGGGAGCGTAATCGTCACTACACCGTCTTTGATCGTGGCATTGATGTTCGCCGTGTCTATCGCCTTGCTCAGGGCGAACACGCGCCGGTAATCGGCGGGGACGCGTTCGCGCAGCAGGTACGCGCCCTTTCCGTTGGTGCTTGAACGATGCCCGACGAGGGTCAGCTCACCATCCTTGACTTCGAGTTCAACATTCTCTTTGGCCACGCCGGCGAGCTCGGCTTCGATGCGAACCTGCCCGGGCTCCTCCACGATATTCACCCGCGGCATAACATGCCGTTGGGCGGTTTTCGCTGTTGCTGTCGTCATGATTCGTTGCTCCTTAGCTGTTTCGACACCGAAGGCCGCCTGCCTCGCCGGTAGTCAGTTCACAGTCAACTCGATCCGTTTTGGCTTGGATGTTTCCCGTTTCGGCAGCGTCACCCGCAGAACGCCATCGCGCAACTCCGCCTTCACGTTGTCGCTATCGAATCCGCCGGGCACGTCAAACGTTCTTTGGAATTCGCCATAGCGGCTTTCCTGACGATGCACGTTACGGTCCGTCTCCTTATGCGCGTAGTCGCGCTTCCCGCGAGTCGTAATCGTGTTATCCACGGTCTCGATGTGGATGTCGTCTGATGCCACGCCCGGAAGATCGGCCTCGAGGACAAACGCGTCGTCCGTCTCCACAAGGTCCATTGCGGGCCGCCACGTCCGTCCCAGCGTGTTCCAGTCACAACTGAAATCGTCCATCAATCGGGTCAATTCGCCCTGCACGTCACTGAAGACACTCCACGGCGCCAGATCGCCTGCGTTCTTCCAACGTATCAAAGCCATGGCACTCTCTCCTTCACATGCGCAAGCCTGCATCGGGCAGGATGTTGTTTCCGTTCTCCTTGCCAAATCCGGTTCGCAGGTCTCGTGCCACATTCCGGCTGCTTATCTAACGCATTCTATCCCAATGAGTTACGCCCCTGCGGCAAGCGGCGAAGCGGCTCCCGCTGGCCTGTCTGTTGTTGCGAAATGAAAGGACAATGTTGCGGATCGAAGCACTCTACAGGGTAAAAGATTGACAAGCTCAGGGGGCTGTGCTAGACTCCGATCAGTTGCGCAACGCCTGAAGTGTACGATTCTTAGAACGGGAGGAGCGCCCGGTGGGCACACCAGTCAGAACCGCGAAAAAAACTGTGGCAGTCTTATTGGTGGTGGCGCTAGGGGTCACCGCAACTGCGTCGTGGGCTCAGGTTTACGATCCAACGGGTGAGTATCCGCCCACCACCGGTTTCGAGAAAGCCCTCACCAAACTGGGCCGTGGCCTCTCGAACGTCTTTCTGGGTTGGGCGGAGATTCCCCTTACCTTCGACCGTAACCTGAAGAAAGGCAAACCTTTCGCGTACCTCTTCGGCGTGGCGCCCGTCTTGGGGACGGCCCGTGCGTTCGTGCGTACGGGAACAGGCGTGTTTGAAGTCGTGACGTTCCCCTTCTCGGATCGCGACGTGAATTACGAACCAATCCTCGAACCCGAGTATATCTTCTAATTCCCTTGAGCGACTGGAAGCAGCAAGGGGCCGGCCTGGTAGGTCCCCTAACCCTTACCGATGGTACGCGCGGCCGAGTTGTCCTGATGGGGCCGCGGAGCGCGCCGGACGGGGCTATGGTTGTCCTCATGGGCAAAGAGGGCGGCTCGGTCGAGTCGCTCCCCTTGAACGACGTTCTCGACAGGCTGTCCCCTTCGGCTGCCGTGTCCATACTGTGTGCGCAGGAACGCCAGTTTGGCGAGGCCGGTCTGCCGGCGCTGGGGTTATCGTGAGCACGCCTCGAAACATCGACTATCTTCTCGAGGAGATCATCACACTCCCGAGTCTTCCTGCAACTCTGGCGCGCATCGTGCAGTTGCTGAATGACCCCGATTCATCCCTCGCCGAAGTGGGCAAGGCGATTACCGGGGACCCTGCCATTGCGCTCAAGACACTTCGCCTGGCCAATTCCGCCTCCTACGGCCTGCGTGAGCGCGTAACGTCCGTCGAGCACGCCGTGACCCTTCTCGGGGTGAAAGTCATACAGAATCTTGTGCTTACGGCAACGGTTTTCGACACGCTCAGCAGCGGTGCGAGCCTCCTCTTCCGCCATAGTATTGCCGTAGGCCTGGCCGCGCGGTCTGTGATTCGCGCCGGCGTGCCCGGTCTGGTCCTCCAGCCCGATGAGGCCTTTGTGTACGGCCTGCTCCACGACATCGGCAAGATCATCCTCGAGGACTACCTGTCGGACGATTTGGTGCAGTCTGAAGAGCTGAGTCGAAGCAGAAATGTACCGGCGTACGTCGCGGAGCTCGAGGTCATCGGAGCGGACCACGCCGAAGTGGGCGGCCGGCTGGCGAAGAACTGGCGGCTGCCGGATTCGATCACCGCGGCCATACTGGCCCATCACGACTTGACCCGATGCGAAGATGAGGAGCACCTCAGATACGCCGCTTTGCTTAACGCGGCCGATTCAATCTGCATTGCAGCGGGCCTTCCGTCGTACGACGGAGCCGTCGCAAATGATCCCGGCGAGGCGTGGGCCTTGTTGAATGTTGAGGGCCCGAAAGTCCCTGTCATCCTGGACGATTTCTTCGCTTCGATGCCTGAAGTGGAAGAACTCACCGAAGCCATGTCTTGAGCCGGCGGTGCGCCATGGTTGTGCGCGAATTGAAGGCCGAAGGGTTCCGTTGCCTGGCTCCCCTGGTTTTTGAACCCGGAAATGGGGCTAACGTCATTTCAGGCGACAACGCTCAGGGCAAGACGTCTGTGCTCGAGGCCGTCCTGTACGCAGCCACGTCGAAAAGCCACCGCACCAGCCAGGAAGCCGAATTGGTGCAGCATGGCCAGCCGGGGTTTCGCATTCGCGTCGCAGCCCAGCGCACCAACCGTCCCGTTACGGTCGATGCAACCTGGTGGCGGGGCGAAAAACGCTTCAAAGTGAATGGCATTGCCCAGACCAAGGTGAGCGATATCCTGGGCAAACTGCCCGTAGTCTTTTTCTCCCCGGAAGACGTCGAGCTGGTGCGGGGGACCGCAGCCATCCGCCGCAAATTCCTCGATATGGCCATCTCACAACTCGAGCCCGCCTACCTTCGCGCGCTCCAGCAGTACCGGCAAGCGCTTAAACAGCGCAATGAGCTCCTCAAACAGAATAAGGCGGGGGGCGCGCTCCTGGATGCCTGGGACGAGCAGCTCGTTCGTCACGGTACCGCCATCGTGCGCAGCAGGGCGCATTTCATACAGCAATTGGCAGAAGCTGCCGCGCCGGCATACGACGTCATTGCCGCGCATGAAAACCTCGGGCTCCGCTACACAGCTGACGTCGAGGTTGAACGAGAAGAGGACTACTCGCTCGTGCTGCAGGCCTCCCGCGACCGTGACCGCAGATACGGCCTCACAAACCGGGGGCCTCACCGCGACGATTTCGAACTGACGGTGGCGGGTAAACCCGCACGCCAGTTCGCATCTCAAGGGCAGCAGCGCACCGCCGCACTCGCCCTCAAGTTTGCCGAGCTGCGGCTGGTACGGCAGCGTGTCGGAGAGTATCCTATGTTGATGCTCGACGATGTGCTCTCCGAATTGGACGCCAAACGTTCGGGCAGGCTTTTCCATGCCATTCCGGAGGAAGCCCAATGCTTGCTTACCACAACCGACATGACGGCCACCGCCGTGCCTGCGCCGGTGGCATGCCTTCATTTCCGTATCCACGGTGGCACGCTGAGACCCGCATAACCGCACCAAACATTGCCTGGCTGGGGAAATCCCGTTGAAACGCAAGAAGGACCCGTCAAGCATTCAGGAAGTGCTTGCACAGCTCAAACAAGAAACAGCGTTGGGCCGGCAACTCGAGTTGGCCCAGATCTGGTCGCGCTGGCCCGAGATTGCCGGACCCCGCATGATGGAGCACGGACGGCCTCATGGCATTCGCGACAACGTGCTCTACATCGAGGCAGACAGCCCCGTTTGGATGCACCGGTTTGCGTATCGCAAATGGGCGATTATCCGCCGAATCAACAAAATGGCAGGCCATGAACTGGTCTCCGATATATTCCTGGTGCTCTCGGACGACTCCGACCCGCCCAAGTCACAACATGACGTATAGGCACTTCACAAAAAGCGCAAAATATTGCGTATTTCTTTGATTTATCCCTGCCGTTTTGCTAGAATAACTCGACGAAACTCCGGCCTCCCGGCCATAATTCGGATATGTGAGGTAAGTTCAATGACAAAAGACAGTTACGGCGCTGATTCCATTCAGGTGCTGGAGGGCCTGCAGGCCGTCCGAAAACGGCCCGCAATGTACATCGGCGACACGAGCGTCCGAGGGCTCCACCATCTGGTCTACGAAGTGGTCGACAACAGCATCGATGAGGCTCTGAACGGCGATTGCACCAAGATTAGCGTGACCGTTCATATTGACAACAGCGTGAGCGTTGTCGACGACGGGCGCGGCATTCCCGTGGCCAATCATCCCAAATACCGGAACAAGTCCGCTCTCGAAGTGGTGATGACCATGCTGCATGCCGGGGGCAAATTCGACAACACCAATTACAAAGTTGCGGGCGGGCTTCACGGGGTGGGCGTTTCCTGCGTCAATGCCTTGTCGGAATGGTGCGAGGTCGAGGTAAAACGCGAAGGCTTCGTGCATTACATGATGTTCAAACAGGGGAAGCCTCAAGGGAAACTCGAACGGAGGCAGCGCGCCAAGTCCACCGGTACACGGGTGACTTTCCGGCCGGACCCCGAGATATTTGAAGTGTCGGAATACAATTCGGAAACCCTGCTCGCGCGCTTGCGCGAACTGGCGTTCCTTAACAAGGGGCTGAAGATCATCTTCGAAGATGAGCGCATCGAAGACGAGCCCGTTGTCATGCAATACAGAGGTGGCATCGTCGAATACGTGGAGTATTTGAACCGGAATCGCGAGACGCTGCACCGGAAGCCAATCTATTTTGAAGCGGAGAAGGACCGGGTCCAGTGCGAGATCGCGTTGCAGTACACCAGCTCATACTCGGAAACGGTTTCAAGCTTCGCGAACAACATCAACACCCACGAAGGCGGGACCCATCTCAGCGGTTTCCGGGCCGCCCTGACCAAAGCCCTCAACGATTACGCCCGCAAGAACAATCAGTTCAAAAAAGCCGAAATGAGCATTTCGGGCGATGATTCGCGCGAGGGCGTGACCGCTATCGTCTCGGTACGGGTGCCCAATCCGCAATTTGAGGGCCAAACCAAGATGAAGCTGGGTAACAGCGAAGTCCAGGGCATCGTAAATTCAATGGTTTACGAAGGGCTTCAGACGTATTTCGAGGAAAACCCAACCATTGCCAATCGCATCATCTCGAAGACCCTCGAGGCTGCTCGTGCCCGTGAGGCCGCGCGCAAAGCCCGTGACCTGACACGCCGAAAAAGTGCACTGGACAGCAGCACCCTCCCCGGCAAACTTGCGGATTGCTCGGAGAAAGACCCGGCCCTGTGCGAACTCTTCATCGTTGAGGGTGACAGCGCCGGCGGTTCCGCGAAACAAGGCCGCGACCGCCGCTACCAGGCGATTCTGCCCTTGCGCGGCAAAATCCTGAACGTCGAAAAGGCGCGCGTGGACCGGATGCTCAACAATACTGAGATCCGCGCGCTGATCACGGCGTTGGGTGTCGGCTTCGGCAAGGACGATTTCAAAATCGAGAATCTACGCTACCACAAAGTCATCATCATGACAGACGCAGACGTCGATGGCGCCCATATCCGGACCCTGCTGCTCACGTTTTTCTACCGCCAGATGCCCGATCTGATCAAGCGCGGTCATCTCTTCATCGCGCAACCGCCTCTATATCAGGTCAAGCGCGGCAAGAAAGCGCAGTATCTGAATACCGAGGATCAAATGGAGACGTTCCTGCTCGAGAATGTTCTCGACGAGGTGAACGTCACGTCCTCGAACGGCAGCCCCCGTTCCAGCAAAGTGACCTTGAAAACGTTGCGCAAGGCCCTTCGGGCGGCTCTGGAACGCGATAGCATGTTTTCGCGGTTGCAGCGTGTCTACGGTGTCGAGCGTGAGTCTGCCGAGAAAGCCCTGCTGTTGCCCCGCGAGAAGTGGATGGATCCATCCGCCCTCTCCCAAAAGGAACTCCGAGACCTGTTTGGCGATATGGAGATCATCGACTCGGGGCAGGTTCAGGGCAAACTCCTCGATAACGGCGACGAGGACAGCAAGGAACGGATGAAGCTCGAGAAGGGGCAGGTGGATCTCGCGTTCCTGCGCAGCCATGAATTCTCCGTGCTCTTGTCCGAAGCCGAAGCTCTGTCAGCAATCGGCAATCCTCCATTCCGGGTCGAGCCTGCTAAGGAGGGGGAGCCATTTGAGACCGACAATCTCCTCGCCTTACGCAGCCATCTGCTTGAGCTTGCGCGAAAGGGGCTTTCCATCCAGCGGTATAAGGGTCTCGGCGAAATGAATCCCGGGCAGCTCATGGATACGACCATGAATCCGGATAGCCGCACCGTGCTCCGTGTCGAGGCGGAAGACGAAACCGCCGCGGATGATATGTTCGTTACCCTCATGGGGGACATGGTCGAGCCGCGCAAGGCGTTTATCGAGAAACACGCGGCGGAAGTGCGCAACGTCGACACGTAATCACTGGCAGCCGCGGCCGACGATTTCGGTGGGTGGCATGTCTCTGAAGCACCGGACAGATAGTTGAGGAACACGATGTATACACGCAACGAGAAGATCGTGCCCATCGCGATCGAAAACGAGATGAAGAACTCGTTCATGGACTACTCCATGAGCGTCATCGTAAGCCGTGCCCTGCCTGACGTGCGGGATGGATTGAAGCCGGTGCATCGCCGGATCCTCTTTACGATGCACGAGTTGGGGCTGGTTCACAACAGGGGATTCAGAAAATCGGCCGCCGTAGTCGGCGATACCATGGGGAAATACCATCCCCACGGTGACTCGGCGATTTACGATACGCTCGTGCGACTGGCGCAGCCGTGGAACATGCGCTATCCCTTGGTTGATGGTCAAGGCAACTTCGGCTCGCTCGACGGGGACAGCCCGGCGGCCATGCGGTACACCGAGACGCGCATGGCGGCAATTACATCGGAAATGCTGTCGGACATCGAAAAGCAGACCGTTGATACGACCGAGAACTACGACGGCCGGCTGCAGGAGCCAACGGTGCTGCCGTCGGCCATTCCCAACCTGCTTGTGAATGGGTCCTACGGTATCGCGGTGGGCATGGCAACCAGTTGCCCCCCCCACAATCTGACCGAAGTCTGCGATGCCGTGGTGCATCTTATTGACACTCCTGAAGCCACCAGCAAGGACCTTGCCCGATTCGTAAAAGGGCCGGATTTTCCCGGGGGCGGAATCATCTGCGGTCGCGGGGGGATTGCTAAAGCATACCGCACCGGCCACGGGCAGGTCCGCGTGCGGGCGCGCGTGAGCGTCGAGACGAACAAGAAGACCGGCAAGGAAAGCCTGATCGTCACCGAAATTCCCTACCAGGTGAACAAAGCGCGCCTGATAGAGAACATTGCCGACCTTGTGCGCGCCAAAAAGGTCGAGGGCATTTCTGACCTGCGCGACGAGTCGGACAAGGACGGTATGCGAATCGTCATCGAGATTCGCAAGGGCGACGAGCCACAGGTCATCCTGAACCAGTTGTTCAAGTTCACGCAGCTTCAGGATACGGCCAGCATTCACCTGTTGGCGCTCGTCAATAATTCGCCGCGTGTCCTGTCCCTGCGCGAAATGGTGTATTACTATATCGAGCACCGGGCCGAAATCGTCGAGCGGCGTACGCGCTACGAACTTGACCAGGCCGAAAAACGCGCGCACATTCTCGAGGGCCTCCTCAAGGCCATCGACCACATCGACGAAGTTATCGCGATTATCCGCGGCTCGGCCGACGCGGAGACCGCGTGCAGCGCCTTGGTCAAGCGGTTTGATTTCAGCGAAGTCCAGGCAAATGCCATCCTTGCCATGCGTCTACGCCGCCTGACGGGGCTGGAACGGGAGGAATTAGAAAAGGAATATGCGGACCTGCTCAAGGAGATCGAGCGACTCCGCAATATTCTTTCGAGCGAACGGACCATCAAAGCGGAAGTCCGGAAGGAAATCCTCGCGGTTAAGGCAAAATACGGAGACGAACGCCGCACCCAAATCCTGGATGAAGTCTCCGAATTCAGCGTCGAAGATCTGATTGCCGACGAGACCATGGTGGTTACCGTATCCAATGCAGGCTATATCAAGCGCCTGCCCGTCAGCACCTACCGCAAACAGCGGCGCGGCGGTAAGGGCATCACCGGTATGGAGACGAAAGAAGAGGACTTCGTCCGGGATCTCTTCATCGCATCGACCCACCAGTATATGCTGTTTTTCAGCAACGCGGGGAGGGTGTATTGGCGGAAAGTGCATGAGTTGCCGCGTGCAAGCCGAACCGCACGCGGACGCGCTATCGTGAATCTGCTCGACCTCTCCGGGGGCGAGTTCATCACGGCATGTCTTCCCGTTCGCGACCTCAAGGAAGAGGGCCAGAACGTCTTTATGGTCACCAAAAGAGGCACCGTTAAGAAGACTCTCTTGAAAGCCTTCAGCAACCCCCGGGCGGCAGGCATTATCGCCATCGATATCGACGAAGGCGACGAATTGATCGACGTGCAGATTACGACCGGCGACGACAACATTCTGCTCGCCACCGCGCAGGGCAAAGCAATCCGTTTCCCCGAGAAAGACGTCCGTTCCATGGGGCGCACCGCCCGCGGCGTCGTCGGTATTCGCATGGAAGAGGGCGATTCGGTGATTGGCATGTCGCTCGCGGCGGACGACAGCACCGTTCTCACAGTCACCGAGCACGGCTTCGGAAAACGCACACAGGTGGGCGAATACCGGTTGCAGCACCGTGGCGGACAAGGCATCATCAACATCAAGACTTCCGAGCGTAACGGCGAGGTCGTCGGCATGTTGACAGTGGACGACGACGATGAAATCGTGCTGGTAAGCACAGATGGCATCATCATGCGGTGCGAAGTGAAAGGCATCCGGACCATTGGCCGCAACACACAAGGCGTCAAAGTGATGGCTCCGCGTCCCGGCGCCAAAGTGAGCGCAGTGGCGAAGGCGGTCGCAGAAACCAAAGAGCAGCAGATTACCGAAGCTCAAGGCGGCGATGAAATCCCTGAAAATGGGGTTGAAGAGACCGACAGCGAAGACTTTGGCGGCGAAGACGAGGAAGAGTGATTCTACCCGGTCTGTGGCATCCGGCCCCGCGAGGCCGCAAATGCCGGGAACACGGTTGTCCAGGGGTGAAGCGCTGGCCATGGTACGGAGTTGCACGCATGCGGATAGATAGAATTTCGGGGGCTGTCCTGCGGACCACACGTCTCCAGCGGCCGGTGCCGGTCAGGCCGGCCGGAATTGCCTCCGGTCCCGCGGCTCGGCATTGCCCGGGACCGGTTCCCTCTGCGCCCCCTCTGCGAAGCACGTATTCTCAGATGCGCACACGGAGGCAGCATGCCGGATGACGCAGCCGCCGGGCCTGCCCG